>JBARXS010000038.1:0-64039 GCA_049647465.1 Erythrobacter sp. | reverse complement strand
GCGCTGAGCGTCGATGAAGGCGACAGCGTGCGCTTCGAAGTGGCCTCGCTGCTCGCGAACGATTTCGACCGCGATGGCGACGCAATTCGTTTGACCGCGCTGGGAACGGCAGGTTCGGGCACTCTGACGCTCGAACTGGCGAGCGTGCTGATTGATCCGCCTGCGGGTCTCGAAGCGGCGGATGGCGCGGTATTCACCGCGACACTGGCCGATGGCAGCGATCTGCCTGAATGGCTCACCATTGATGAAGCGAGCGGAGTCATTTCGGGCGAGATCCCGCTCGACGTGCTGGCGACGCTCGACATCACCGTGACCCGCACAATTGCGGGCGACGCGGTAACTGGCGGCGTGTCGCAGAGCTTTGATGGGAATGCAGATGCGTTTGCGGTTTACACGCCGAACGCAGCCTTCAGTGGCACGGACGGCTTCAGCTACGCCATCACCGATGATCGCGAGGGCGAGCGCAGCGGACAGGTGAACGTCACCGTCAACCCGCTCGAAGACCCGCCCACGGCGCGCACTGACACCCTTGGTGCGGTTGAGGAAACTCCGCTCATCATCGATCCGGCGACATTGCTTGCCAACGATTTCGATGTTGATGGAGACCCGATCCGTTTCCTTGATGTGAGCAACGCCACGCGCGGGACTGTCGAATTCGACGGGACGAACATCATCTTCACGCCCAATGCGAACTTCTCAGGGCGCGCAAGCTTTGACTACACCATCACCGATGATCGCCACGGCGTCTCCACCGGCGAGGTGAATGTGGACGTCGCGTCCACAAACCGGGCGCCAACGCCGGGTGCGGATGTGTTTGCGACCAATGAAGACGAGCCGTTCACCTTCACCATCGCCGATCTGATGGCGAATGACAGTGATCCCGATGGCGACACTTTGCGCTTCCAGTCCATCTCTCGCTCGGTATCGGGCGGGCGTATTCAGGAACTGCCGGGCGCGCGTTTCCAGTTCGTGCCGGACGAAAACGTCAACGGCCCGATCACCTTCCGTTATTCGGTTAGCGATGGTCGCAAGAGCACGATCCAGACCGTCACCTTTGATATCGCCGCGATCAACGATGCCCCGATTGCGAATGACGATTTCGGGTTCATTGGCGATGTTGACCAGAATGTCGTGATCGATTTCGCTGACCTCATCGCCAATGATCGTGATGTTGAGGGCGACAGTTTCGAAATCGTCGAAGTTTTTGATGGCGATCAGGGCTTCGTGACCCGCGATGGCGACACTGCGATCTTCACGCCGGACGGCGGCTATTTCGGCGATGCGGGCTTCCGCTACCGGGTGACCGATACCAACGGGGATTCAAGCGTCGGATATGTCAATCTGACGATCTATCCCGACTTCCCGCTGCCCGTAGCCTCCTCCGATGTCGGTCTCGAAATGCTTGAGGACACCTTCATCGACATCGATCCCGCCATCCTCATGGCGAACGACACTGCCCCTGAAGGCAGCACGCTCGAATTCGTGACTCTGGAAGGTGCC
This sequence comes from Erythrobacter sp., assembly GCA_049647465.1. GTDB lineage: Bacteria > Pseudomonadota > Alphaproteobacteria > Sphingomonadales > Sphingomonadaceae > Erythrobacter. The sequence continues at coordinate 62,539 of JBARXS010000038.1, read as the reverse complement.
GAGCTGCTGGAGAACGGCCAATATCGTTACACCGCCCAGCCCGATTTCTTCGGCAATGTGGTGCTGCGCTATGCGATTCAGAACGAGCAGGAATTCCCGATCTGGTCGACGGTGACGATCAATGTCCTGCCGGTCGAGGATGCACCGGAAGCGGGTGATGATGCGCTGACGACGCTGGAAGATCAGCCGCTGGTGATCTTTGCCACAGCGCTGCTCGCCAACGATACTGACGCCGATCCGCAAGCGCTGTTCATCACCGAATTCGGGGATGCCGAAGGCGTGACCGTCAACGATCTGGGTAATGGCCAGCTTGAAATCGTGCCCGATGCCGATTTCAATGGCGATGCGTGGTTCGAATACACGTTGAGCGACAGTTCGGGGCTGACGGACACCGCACGCGTTGCCGTTTCGGTTTCGCCCACCAATGATGCGCCGGTTATTGATCTGGTGCCGGTCCTGCGCGGCCTTGAGGATACGCCGTTCGAAGCCGCGCTCCCCTCAGACTTTGCGACCGACCCGGATGGCGATATTTTGAGCATTGATGTGAGCGGGGAGGGCGGCACAGACCTGCCTGACTGGCTCACCTTCGATGGTGCCACGCGCACGCTTTCTGGCCAGCCACCGGCGGATTTCAACGGCACAGTTGCGCTTGAAGTCACGGCGTTTGACGGCGAATTTGAGACAGTGCGCGAAGTGCTGGTCTCAATCGAAGCGGTCAATGATGCGCCGCGCATTGGCAGCGGGATCGATGATCTTGCAAGCGCCGAAGACACCGCCATCACCATGGCGCTGCGCAGCGATGCGTTCACCGATGTCGAAGGCGATACGCTTGAATACACCCTTTCGCTTGGGGATGGGACGGCTGCACCCGACTGGCTGACTCTTGAAAACGAGGTAATTTCCGGCACTCCGCCGCGGGATTTCGTCGGCTCGCTCGCGCTGCTGGTTATCGCCAGCGACGGCGCACTGTCAGTTGGCGAGACCTTCACGATCACCGTCATGCCGGTCAACGATGCGCCAGTCGTCGCAGCGGCGCTTGCGAATGCTGTGTTTGATGAGGACACCTCCATTGCAATCGACATACCGGAAGGCACTTTCGCCGATGTGGATGGCGATGCGCTAACCCTAAGCGCAACGCTTGCAGATGGCGAGCCGCTGCCTGAATGGCTCGCTTTTGATGGCGCAGGCTTCAGCGGCACACCGCCCGTCAATTTCAACGGCGAAATTGATCTGATCGTCACTGCCAGCGACGGCGCACTCGAAACGCAATCGGGCTTCCGCCTGACCGTTTCCCCGGTCAACGATGCCCCGACAGTGCTTACTCCGCTCGCTGATCTGGTGACGTCGGAAGACACCGCATTCAGCCTTGCGGTGCCGACCGATGGCATTGCCGATTTTGATGGTAACGCGCTGACCTTCGCAGTTACACTTGCCGATGGCCGCGACCTGCCCGTATGGCTCAGCTTTACCGGCACGCATTTGGAAGGGACGCCGCCCGCTGACTTCAATGGTTCGCTCGACCTTGCGCTGGTGGCGAGCGATGGCGAATTGAGCGTGACCGACACGTTTGCGCTGACCATTGCGGCGGTGAACGATGCACCGGTTCTGCTCCAGCCGCTCGATCCGATCATGACGCCGGAAGACGATGCGTTCTCGGCAATGATCCCGTTGGACCGCTTCAGTGATGTCGATGGTGACGCGCTGACATTCACGCTTGCGCAGGCCGATGGCTCGGATCTACCCGCGTGGATGGTGTTCGATCCGGACACCGGAGCACTGACGGGCACGCCGCCTGCCGATTTCAACGGTGCCTTCGACCTTGCTCTGACAGCCAGCGATGGTGATCTGAGCGTCAGCGCTGCGCTCCTCTTTACCATCGACCCGGTGAACGATGCGCCCGCTCTGCTGATCGAAGTGCCCGATGTGACGGGCGCAGAAGACACACCGCTGGCCTTCACGCTTGATGCGGGCACCTTCGGCGATGTCGATGGGGATGCGCTGATGCTGAGCGCTACGCTTGGCGATGGCAATCCGCTGCCCGATTGGCTGCAATTCGATGGTGCGGACTTCACCGCGAACCCGCCCGCCGATTTTAACGGCAATGTCGCGATCACTGTGACGGCGAGCGACGGCCAGCTTGAGGCGAGTGACAGCTTCACACTTTCGATTGCACCAGTGAATGATGCGCCGGTTCTGGTGAGCGATTTCGCTGATATCCAAGTGCTTGAAGACAATAGTGTCGATGCGGCGCTCGACCTTGCCCAGTTTGCCGATGTCGATGGTGATGCCCTCGCGGTCAGCCTGCTTCAGGCCGATGGCTCTGACCTGCCCGAATGGCTCGCCTTTAACGACGGCTCGCTTCAAGGTACGCCGCCGACCGACTTCAACGGTACCATCGCGCTGACGATCACCGCCAGCGACGGCGAGCGAAGCGTCGCAGACAGCTTTAACCTCACCATCACGCCGGTGAACGACGCGCCCGTCGTCGTGCAGCCGCTCGCCGATACACAGAGCGCGGAAGACACCGCGATCAGCGTCACGATCCCGGCGAATACATTCAGCGATGTGGATGGCGACGCGCTGACGTTGTCCGTGCGTCTCGCGGGTGGCGAAATGCTGCCCGACTGGTTGAGCTTCGATGGCGAAACGATCAGCGGCACACCGCCTCAGGACTTCAATGGTGCGCTCGATATCGAATTGCTCGCGAGTGACGGGGCGCTGGCTGCCAGTGCGACCTTCCGCCTCGCGATCACTGCGGTGAACGATGCACCTGTGGTCCTCACACCGCTGACAGACTATGTCACCGCCGAGGATCAGGCCATCGATCTCGCGCTGCCGACCGATGGTTTTGGTGACGTTGATGGCGATGCACTGAGCTTCAGTGTAACGCTAGCCAATGGCGATCCGCTGCCGGACTGGCTCAGTTTTGACGGCACGCGCCTGACGGGCACACCGCCGACTGACTTCAACGGGCTGCTTGCGCTGCAGATGGTCGCCAGCGATGGCGACTTGACCGTCGCTGATCCGTTCGATCTTACGATCCTGGCAGTTAACGATGCGCCCAGTGTGGTTGTACCGCTCGCCGATGTGTCGGGCGCAGAGGACACCGCATTTGCCTTCACGATTGACCCTGCCAGCTTTGCTGACGCTGATGGCGATGCACTCACGCTCACCGCGCGACTTGGCACAGGCGAGGCGCTGCCTGATTGGATGATGTTTGACGGCGCGACGCTTACAGGCACGCCGCCGCAAGACTTTAACGGTGCCTTTGAGATCGAAGTCACCGCTGATGATGGCCTGCTCACTGCCAGCAGCCGCTTCACCTTCACCATTGATCCGGTGAACGATGCTCCTGTTCTACTCGCTCCAATCGCTGACCAGAGCAGCCCGGAAGACAGCGCGATCAGCTTTACGTTGCCCGCAGGGATGTTTGGCGATGTCGATGGCGATACGCTTTCCGTAACTGCCACGCTCGCCAGTGGCGATGCTCTGCCCGACTGGCTCGGCTTTGATGGCGCGGCCTTCACTGGCGCGCCGCCCGCGAACTTTACTGGCTCGTTTGAGATCACGCTCAGTGCTTCTGATGGCGAATTCACCGCGACTGACAACTTCGTTGTCACGATCACACCCGAGAATGACGCGCCGGTCCTGATTGCGCCGCTCGCCGATCAGCGCGTCGATGAGGACGCAGTGATAGCCTTCGCGATCCCCGCAGGCAGCTTTGCCGACATTGATTCAGATGCGCTGACGCTCTCCGCCGCGCTTTCGTCTGGCGATCCACTGCCAGGATGGCTGGACTTTGACGGCACCGTATTTAGCGGCACGCCGACGCAGGACTTCAACGGCGCGCTGGAGATTACGGTCACAGCCTCCGACGGCGATCTGACCGTCGCAGACACCTTCACGCTCACCATTGATCCGGTTAACGACGAACCGGTTCTGGCTCAGCCCATCGCCGATCTGACCACCCCAGAGGATGCCGCGTTCAGCATTGCGCTGCCCGCCGGTACGTTCACTGATGTTGATGGCGATGCTCTGACACTCAGCGCCGCGCTTGATGATGGCAGCGCCTTGCCTGACTGGTTGAGTTTTGACGGCATCGCATTCAGTGGCACGCCCCCGCAGAACTTTAACGGCGCGCTGGGCCTTTTGGTTACAGCCACAGACGGCGCGCTGAGCGTAAGCGAGAGTTTCACGTTTACGGTCGATCCGGTGAACGACGCACCTGTGCTGGTGCAGGCGCTGGAGGACCAGAGCCTTGCGGGCAATGGTCAGGTTTCCATCGCAGTGCCGCAAGACAGCTTTGCGGATATTGACGGCGATACGCTGGTTCTCGGCGCAGCATTGGCCGATGGTGGAGCGCTGCCTGACTGGCTGACCTTTGATGCGGTGACAAACAGCTTTGCCGGAGCTGCTCCCAACGCCAATTCCGTGCTCGATATTCGGGTCACGGCATCAGACGGCAGCCTTTCCGTCTCTGACGAATTTGCGCTGACGATTACAGCCGAAGACACCGGCGCAGGCAGCTCGGAAGGGTTCGCCTTTTCCAGCCTCAACAGCTGGTACAATCCGGCCTGGGGCGGGGGCTATACCGTCTCGTTCGAGTATGAGGTGCAGCCTGAGGCCATCGTCGATGGTGAGCTGAAAGCGTGGGATATTTTTGCAACCTATACCGGCCCCGGCACGATTACAGGCGGTTGGGTCAATGGTTTCCCTGGCCCGGCGTCCTTCGAAATCACTGAGGATGGGGCGGTGTTCTCCACCGATGGTCAGAACTATCAGCCTGATTTGGCCGAAGGACAGACCTTCAGGATCAACCTCCAGGTCGACGGAGCGCCGTATTCGGATGGCGACTTTACGTTCGAGATTTTTGATCGCGATCCCGAGTTCAACCTCTCCGATGCGCAAGACGCTGCGCTAACCGTCAACCCAACGAACGATTGGGGCAGTGGGCTTGGCCAGAATGTCTCACTGCGCAACACCAGCGACACCCAGACCAATGGCTGGCATCTTGTCCTGGACGTGCCCGAAGGGATCACTTTCGACATCACCAACATCTGGAATGCGACCGCAAGAAAGCTGACAAGCGGGGATTATCTCATCTCGGCTGCCGCCTCGAACCGCCAGCTCGCGCCCGGTGCGACCGCCAGCTTTGGCTTCAACGCAAGCTATTCGGGCTCGGACGGGCTGTCCTTCAGCCTCGACGACTTCACCTTCACTGATAGCGATACGCGCCAGTTCGACGTGGTTCTGGAATCGCTTGGCTCGGGAGGCTCGGCATCAAGCTGGGCCTACGGGACCGAGGCAGCTGACGCAGTCACCGGCGCTTCGGGACAGGCGAGCCGTATCTTCGGTGCGCGGGGCGACGACACGCTCATCGGTGGGCAGCTCGGTGATTGGCTGGCCGGAGGTTCAGGTGACGATAGCCTGCACGGTCTTGAAGGCGACGATGTTCTGTGGGGTGGTGCTGGCAACGACCTGCTCTATGGCGGCCTTGGTTTCGATACCGTCCAGTTGCTCGGCTATCGGGCAAGCTACGCGATCGTTTCGCAGGGCGGCGCGTTTGGCGTGCGGACCTCTGATCTTTCTGCGATCGCTCATGGCGATGACGGTATCGACCAGCTCTCATCGATCGAACAGCTCGCCTTCCGCGGCGGCGAGACGCTAAACATCGCGTCGCCGATCATCATTGACCTTGGTAATGATGGTATCGAAACGCTCAGCGCGTCTGAAAGCAATGCACGCTTCGATCTCGATCAGGACGGCCTTGCCGATGACACCAGCTGGATCGGTACCGGCGACGCATTCCTTTATCTCGACCGCGACGGCGACGGAACGATGTCGGGCGTCGAAGAGATCAGCTTCATCAATGATGTCGAAGATGCCATGACCGACCTTGCTGGTCTGCGCGGATTCGACGGCAACGAAGACGGTGTGCTGAATGCCGATGATGCGCGCTTCGACGAATTCGGCATCTGGCGCGATGTCGATGGTGATGGTGCCGTCGATGAAGGCGAAACCGCGACCTTGCTTGAGATCGGGATTGCCAGCATCGACTTGACCGGCACGCCAGTGCAAGGCGTGACAGACATCGGCGAAGTCGCGATCGCCAACACTGGCACGGTCACGCTAACCAACGGCGCAACGCTGGCGTTTGCCGACGCTGCGCTGACTTACTTCTCGGCCGTCGACAACCTGCCTGAACTGACGGCAACGCGCTATGATTTCGGGCGCAAGTCCAGAAAGTATCGCCTGAGCATTGCCGATGGTGCGATTTCTGTAGTGTCGAAGAAAGCGCGCGGCGGTATGGACCCGATCGCCAACCAACTTGGTGCTCACACGACAATCACGTTCTCAAACCGGACTGTGGGTATGTTCGCGCCGGTGGTCGTCGATCTCGATGGCGATGGTGTCGAGCTGGTTCGCCGCAAAAAATCGCGCGCCATGTTCGATTACAACGGCGATGGCGCTGCGGACGATACCGGCTGGATCAGCGGTGATGACGGCTTCCTTGTGATAGATCGCAACAATGACGGGCTGATCACCGAAGCCTCTGAGCTTACTTTGGCGAGCGAGGATGCAGAGGCGCGCAGCGGGCTCCAGGGACTGGCCAGACTCGACAGCAATGGCGATGGCCGTATCAACGCCGATGATGCGCGCTTTGGCGAATTGCGCGTTTGGCAAGATCGCAACGAAAACGGTCGCAGCGATGCTGGCGAGTTGCTCTCGCTTGAGGAAGCGGGTCTTGTCTCGATCCGACTCGACCGTGTGACGCCAGCTCAGGCGCTCCTCAAGCTTGGGCGCAATGCGTTGGTGGCGACCGCGACTTATGAGCGCGCCGGTGGCGGGATCAGCACGCTGGCCGATGTATCGTTGGCTTATCGCCCTGCCGACGCTCCCGCAGTGACTTCGGTTGCCGCCGACCTTAGCCTTGCTGACGGTTCGCTGCGGTTTGCGCCGGAGGACTTTGCATTCGAGAGACGCCCTGAGACTCGTCCAGAGAGCCGGGCAGCTCCACAGTCGCTCGATGGCCTTCTCAACCGTCTGCGCACAGCTGAGGCAGCCGACATCCGCTCGCTTTTCGATCAGGTTGCAAGCGCGCAGCAGACCCCTGTCGATCCTCCTGCCGCACGGGGCGTCGCCAGCGTGCTGAGCACGCATATTGAGCCGATTGGGCAGCAACTGGCATACTCATGGCTCGAGCCTTTGAAGCCGGGCTGGGCGAGCGGTTGGGACTACGGCGTGAGCATGCTTGGCGCTCGGTTGAGCGTTATCGCGCCGCAGGATATCGCCATGCGGCGCACTGCTGATGTGGAAACCGTGCGGGTGCAAGCTCCGGCAGATATTGTGGCTCAGCCAGACGCAATACCGGTCTCGATTGCGCAGCCTCAGCTTGAGCCAGACGAGGAAATCTCGCGCAGGCTCATGATTATTCGTCAGGAGATGAATGTTTTCGGTGTGGGTGCCGGGATGGAAATGGACCGCATCAGAGACGATCATCGGCAAAGCTACCTGCTGTTTGCCTGATGGGCGAACGCGCTCCGGAACAGTGGCTGCGTTGCGATCTTCGCACAACGGTTCCGGAAACAAAGCTCCAAGCCGCATACCGCAACCGCAGTATGCGCCTGGCATGGATCAACGCCCTGCTGGCAGGCCAGCCTGATGCAAATGTGGAGATGTGCGCGATGCGCTCGGGTAAAGGCCGTTCAATCGAGCTATTCTTTGTAAGCGGCGATCCGGAAGGTATAATTACTGCCACAATTCCTTTCCAATGGACGGGGAACGTTCTTGTCGCGCGCCGGACCCAGCTAGATGAGGCCTTGGACCGCGAAGAAGTGGCGCGTCCCGGGGCCTACCTGCTGCTGGGCGAAATTGACGGCAAGCCAAGCCTGTATGTTGGCGAAACTGACGTGATAAAGGATCGGATCAAGTCGCACGCTCGCGAAAAAGACTGGTGGGACCAAACGGTTTTGATCACCTCCAACGGCGAACCGTTGAATAAGGCACATGTACGCTACCTAGAAAATCGGCTGTTTGAGGAAGCGCGCCGCATTGGCAAGATTGCGGTTGATTATGGGCGCTCACCGTCCGCCAGCCAGCTAAGCGAGGCGGCTCGCGCGCACATGGACGACTTCATGGACAATTTGATGCTGGTGCTTCCTGCGCTTGGCTTTGATTTTTATACTGAGGATGCGAGTGAGCCTGAGCCAAACATTCCTAAGCGCTCTGCAGATGGACCTTTCAGATTCACCTACGAAATTCAACGAGAGGGGATTGCAGCAAGAGCTCGTTTGGAAAGCGGCAAATTCATCGTAGAAAAAGGATCCCTTGCCCGTAACGAATGGGTGGGCAAAGGCACTGAAAAGAGCACTTATGGCAAATTGCACGGCGAACTGATCGATCAAGGCATTTTAATAGCTTCGGGGAAGCACCGCGTTTTCGAAAAGGACTACGCTTTCAAAAGCACGAGTGCTGCTGCGGCGGTCGTTAGTGGGCGTCCTGCATCAGGACCCCAGAGCTGGTCCATAGAAGGAACCACGAAGACCTATTCAGATTGGGAGGCTGAGCGGCTTTAGCAAGCAAACCATCGAACAGTCAAAAACGACATTCCTCATGGAAACGCATCCCACCTTCTCTAAGTCATTGAAAGGATGGTGGGCGCGGCAAGGATTGAACTTGCGACCCCACGCGTGTGAAGGGTGGATTCTGCAACCTCTTGAAGCTTCGTGAAACATATAAGCCATTGATATTATTATATCGGGTGCTTCATCTTGTCGCATATGATTTCAGCATATGTTCGACACAAATTCGACACGGTGACGAGATGAATGATGGCAGACCTAAGCAGAGTTGGCGAACGGGCAAAGCTCAGACCTAAACCTGGAAAGCAACCGCATTGGCATCGGCTGCGCCAAGGCTGCTTCATCGGCTATTGGCCTTCGGCGGATGGAAATGCCAGAACCTGGATCGCCCGTGCATTTGATGACTTTCAAGGAAAGTACCGTATAAAGTCTCTGGGGGATTTCGGTGAACTGGCCGGAAGTGAGCGCTTTTCAACGGCCAAGCTTGCCGCCGAGGCTTTTGCTGGAGAAGTCGAAACAGGAGGCCATCGTCAAGTCAAGGTGGAAACGGTAGCTGATGCCTGTCGTGCTTACGATGCGAAGGGGAACGACAAGGCAACGTCGAATAGGTTGGTCTACCATGATCCGATTGCGGCAATTAAGCTCGACAAGCTTCGCAAGCATCAGATAGAAGATTGGCGCAAATGATTGAAGGGCAAACCCTCTACGATCAATCGGGCAATGGTCCCTCTCCGAGCACCCTTAAAAAAGGTTAAGGTCGACGCTGCGCCGAATACCGATGCTGCGTGGCAAGAAGCGCTCAAGCCTATCAGAGGCGCTGACAACAGGCGTATGATCTATCTGGATCGACAAGAGCGACAAAGGTTGCTTGCCGAGATGGAGTCAGCCGCAACGACTTTCTTTCGCGCGGCGTGCATGTTGCCTCTCCGGCCCGGAGCGTTGGCAGCACTTAAGGTGTCAGATCTGGACAAGAAGACGCGCCCACTTACGATTGGTGCCGACAAAAGCGGCAACTTACGTCAGATCGCTTTGCCCGATAACGTCATCAAGTTCTTATCGGAAGCAGCAGCAGGCAAACTTCCTGGGGTCTGGCTATTCTCCACAGCCGACGGCAAGCAATGGACGCGAAAGAAATGGCAAGAGCCGATGAAAGAGGCAAGAGAACGAGCGAATCTAACATCCGGTACTACCCGCTTACGTACTTCGGCATTGCGTCCTCACGGATCTCGTCATGGCGGGTGTCCCGTTTCTTACGATTGCTCAACTGGCAGACACGTCGGTAGCAATGATCGAACGACACTATGGCCACCTAACGGCGAAGGCTGCGCGAGATGCGCTCGCAGCTCTGGCGATTTGGTTAAATAGTGAGAGGTATAAGGGCTACTTTATTGAGCTCAGCATAAGCCTTCAGTCTGATGTAGCTACCTCTTGCAGAAGCAGCGCAAACTCAAGGAGGCTTCGGCGAGATTCAGCACCGAACGAAATGGCTGCTTGTGCTCAAATTTCGGAAAGGACGATCTGTGCCGACTATGGCCAACGATTTGAATGAGGCTTTAGATTTACGTACTTGGGACGAGCGCTACGTAACTCTCTGGGATGACATCCTGATGGAATATGGCGAGGAGCGAGGGCAACTCCCTGCGTCCAAGCTCGGCGTGGAGTTTACCGAATGCCTCGATCCCGATCCCGATGAATGGTCGATCGGGAGGGTGCTCCCATGGGTCTTCTCAGCGATCACGTTCGTAGCTTTCCTTATGATATGCTTTGCCCTTTATGATGGGAAATTTGCTACGCTGTGGGTGTCACTTTTCGTCATCGCATCTTTCTTGAAGTGGTATTCTCACAAGTGAAGGACTCATCCGAACAATCGCCAACTAGAGCGATGCTTGGCAACCGAGCAGCAATTCGAGTGGTTCGTGAGGCTAGAGAAAAGACGCTCCGATTACGAGCTAGGAAAGAAATTGGCTTTCGCAGATCCAGACGAGCTGATTGGTACCCTACCAGCGGCTCATTTTCAGGGGCTTGAGGGACTGCGGCTGATTATCAGAAGTGCCTCCATGGGAGCTGCAGCCCAAGGAGGACTGTTCTTCACAGAGCTTGAAGTGCGAAAGATGCATGAGCAGGCATCGGACATGGAAAAAGCCCAGGACGGCGGCGAACAATTCGACGAGCCGCGGGAAATGCTCACAGAATCGCCTCTCCCGATGGGGCCAGGTTTCCGTAAAAGGAGCGAGCGCCCGCATCCTTTCGAAATGGTGGCCGCATTGTTCTTTCCAGATTTCCTCGAGGATTTTCTCGAAAGCTGAGACAAACCTCAATCTCGCCGCAAGGGCATGTGAGGCCGTTGACGCTGCTGTGCTTGGATCGTTGCCGGTCCCGAGTGGGAAAATGATTCAATGACTTTCTGCGACCTGCGCGCGCGAGTCGAGGCGCTGGGCTATGAGACAGTTCCGGCAAAAGAGCCCGTAGATGGTACGTTTGAGATCCGCGGTGTCAGTCGGGAAGCGGTTGACGCTTTTCAACACGCCGGGCTAAAATTCTTGCAGCGCTGGCGAAGGAGGGTCGCGGCAGTGCCAGAGAGCGAGAACTGGCGGCCCTATCAACCCGTCGCGGCAAGGAGCTTGAGCCCGACGCCGCGCGGCAGGTCGCTGCGTGGCAGAAAACCGCGAAGGGCATCGGCCTCAATCCGGCACCCCTGATCGAACGTGCCATGGCCCGGGCTGCCGGCGCACAGACCGTCTGGTCGCGCATCATCGAAGGTGTTCGCGGGGTCGGTGCGCGCGGCCTTGCGATTGCCGGTGTCATGGGGCTGACCCCGAAAGATCGTGACCCGCTGGTGCCGGAGAGGCTCGGCCGTCTGGAACCCAAGGCATTTGCGGCCGCACAAGCGGTCGCCTCAGCTGCGAGAGAACTTGGCGAGCGCTAGGCAGCCTTTAGCCGCAATGACCTTATCCGTCATGCGCTTGAGCGCCAGGGACCATTTACCGTCGAGGCCATGGAGGCGCGGATCGATCACCTGCAGGAACGTGGTTTTCTGGTCGGCAACGGCCCGGCCGACCGCGACCGGATGCTGACCACGCAGCAAGCGGTCGCGATGGAAAACAAGGTCGTTGCTCTGGCACTGGCGGGAAAGGACAGCGTTGAACCGATCGCAGAACGTGACGGTGTGGTTGCGCGCCTGCAGGAACAGGCGCGGGCCATCGGCCTGCGACGCCTCAACCAGGGACAGGAAAAGGCCGGAGCTGATATCCTGATCTCCCAAGACCGCATCCATCTGGTTCAAGGCGGTGCTGGTGTCGGGAAATCAGCCGCATTGGCTCCGGTGGCTGCCATTGCGCGGGAGGAAGGGCGCAATGTGGTGGCGCTTAAGGTAGATAGCCTACCGGCTGCTTTCAAGCGCATGCTTCAGCCCGTTGGATGTCTCGAGATGGGGTGGAAAACAGACGATAAGTGCTCAAGCATCGGGCTATGCCCGAAGGCGTATCGGAATGAAAGTATCGTCGGTCAGCCATTCCAAGACCCGCTCGGCTCCAACAGGTTTGGAGAACATATCCCCTTGAATATATTGGCAACCCTCGGACGCGAGCGCTTCAAACTGCTCGATGTTCTCGACCCCCTCGGCAAGTGTCTCCATCCCCAGCCCATCGGCGAGCGCGGTGATGGCGCGGATGACCAGGGATTTGCCGAACGCTCGCCCATGTGACGGCGACCAGGAGTCATGACAGCTTCGATTTAGCTTTGATTTGGAAAGCTATTCAACGGGATGGACAAGTTCCCTGAGTAGGGGATTAGGAAACTTCCGTTCAATCGTGATGCCATAGAAGGTCTCTTGGAAGTCAGGCAACTCACCACATACCACCAATGCGCCGCTTGCAAGTTCGTCTCGCACCACGATTGGCGGTAGCGGTGCAATACCGACCCCTTCGCGGACCAGCAAACGCATCATGGCCATATCGTCAACTTCGGCGGCAATTTGAGGGACTACTTGCAGCCTGTCGGCGAGTGCATCAAACCCGATACGTAAGGCTGAGCCTCGTGTCGGAAGGACGAAAGGTACGTTTACCAGCATGTCCTCGATTGCCATTTCCTTAGAGTACAGGTGCGGAGTGGCGATAAGGTTCACTGGCTGCTCGTCCAGATGATTTACTATCAGTGGGCTCAATGCGTCGGTCGCAGGCGGTTGATTCGTCAACACAATATCCAGTTGCTGCGATGTCAGAGCGTTGAAGAGTTCAGCGGCGCTTCCCGAACGCAGAATCACCTCAACATCACTGCGTCCCAATAGTGGGCGGATGAATTGCAATTGGAAGTTTCGGGATAAAGTGGCGAGGGAACCGACGCGCAGGGCAAGCCGATTTCGACCACTTCCCTGCAACGTTGCTACAAGTTCCTCGCCGTTTGCGAAGATGGCACTGGCATAATCCAAGGCAATCCGACCTGCTTCGGAAAGCTGCAAAGAGCGTCCGCGACGTTCGAAAAGTGCTTGCCCGAGACTCTCTTCGAGCAAACGGATCTGTGTCGAAACTGCCGATTGGGACACGTTGAGGGCTTTTGCCGCCTGAGTGAGGTTCCCCTCAATCGCAACCGCTTGGAAATAACGCAAATGGTGATAGTTGAGATGGGCCATATAACTCTGTTAAATCGAACGGTTAAAAAAATATAATTTTCTTTCGTCGCCGCCTGTCTTGTTGCGTGACAACGTGCTTCGCTCATTCAGAGATAGCGCCTTTGCCGTTTGCCTGCTGCCGCCTCTGTCAAAGCTTATGCAATAGCAGGGGAAACACGGTTGATCATCTTCCGCCGTGACGAGGCTGTCCGCCTTATCGCAGCTTGTCTTCGATTGAGGGAGCGCTCCTCCCCTACGAGCAGGCATACCATTGTAATAGGAGAAACCGACTTCTACGAAATTGTTCTAATGTATAGAACGAATACCCCCATTTAATGAATTGTTCCGATTGAACGATCCTCGATAAGCTCCTCTCTCGTACACGGCAGTTGAGGACCTCCACCATGAAATGCAATGAAAACTCGGCGGCAACGTCCGAAGCCCTAAATCCGTGCTCATGGGCTTTGGAGCAAGAACAGACGTATCTCCCATCAAGATCCGCGGGATCCCCAAACCGGGATGTCCCCAAGTTGACCGTTGTTAGCACGAATCTCTCACTCATCGCTCCTTCACCGCTTCCGGCGGAGGAGTGGATGCTTGCCATGGACAGGCTAGCTGAGGGAATCGGGGTCAAGATCAAGTGGTGTGCAAGCGGAAAGAACTCCAGCCTCATCGAAAGGGCTAGGCATGCAATTGGCACAACGAATGAGCCCTATCCTCCCGTCTTTACGCCTTGGAAATGCTATGTGCCAACTGCTTTCCAGGCCGGGATTGCAGCACAACAATTACCTCGCGCTAAGTGGGTTGCGAGCTATCTTTTTGACAGCGGGGTCGGCCGCCCGATTGCCAACCCGACGATTGATCTTGTGCTGATGTCGCCGCTTCCAATCGAATGTCAGACGGAGGACTCTGTTGCCCCTGCGATGCCGCGACTAGGCGTGCTCAAGGCGATGCTCAACGCCATGCAAACCGAAGGTCGCCGAAGGCTGGCGATCATTCTGCCTGAGGCGAACCAAAACTCGATGGCAGCTCTGCTCGTCATGGCGTGCGATGCGGCGACCCGCTCGGATGTTGAGGTGGAAATTCTCTCGATCGAGCAAGCCGTCGTGCGGATCCAATCGAATGAGTTCAATTGGGAAGCGGTCATCGCCATGCCGGAGCTCCGTGGCATCGTGTTCGCGATGCTCAGCGAATGGGCCGGCGTGTCCGCGCCTTGGCCAATGCTCTGGCAGGGTCAAGCACTGAATGCAGTCACGAGCGAAGCGTTGGGAATCCCAGCCAAACGCCAGCTCGATGCGACTTTGTTGATGCAAGCGCTTGCACTCGCTGCGCGAAAGGGCGGATGCGGGACGGTTGCTGAACGTCTGCACGAAAGCTGGGCAGTGCTGAGAGATCGCGGGGTCGTCACTCCTTCGCGGAGTTTACCGACTCCTTACGTCAAGGAGGTTAGCGAGGCTGACTTCGTCGACATCGCTGCCACGGCTCGACCGCGGGACGGGCGAGCGCTGCCTAAATGGAAGGGCGTTGCGTCAGGGCGGCCAGCCGAGGCCCACCGCGAGGCAAGGTCCGCTAGCCTAGCGCTGGTACAATCGCGCTGAACCAGTCTGGTCAGCAGTGACCACGGTCAAGGAGGCCGATCAATGCCAAGCAGAAATATCGTCGCGAACGAGATCGCCAACTTCATGCGGCAGATCTCGCACCCCGACCGAATCCGTCTATTGCTCAAGCTGCAGTCAGGCGAGCAGTCGGTAAACGAGATTGCCGCCGCGCTCGAGCTTCCTGCGACCCGCGTGTCCCAGCACCTTGCAGTGCTGAGAGCGATAGCGTTGGTCGAGACCAAGTCGGTAGGTCAGAACCGGGTGTACCGGCTGCCGCAGCCAGAACTGGCGATGTGGCTGATCGATAGCATAGACTTTGTAGCTCATCGGCTCGGTCGGGCGAGCGCGAAGGACATCGAACAGGCTAAGGAATTATGGCAGCGCGACGCTGCTGAAACGATGATCTAATGGTCGATCCTTATGCGGCGTCCCGCGTCGTCAGGCTCTCGATGGTCGCTTTGGCGCCACCGTTTGACCGGCGGCCATATCGCCGCACAAGATCATTCCACTCGACGACTAGACTTCCCCCGGTGCTCTGGTGAAGCTTCTCCCAGGAGGACAGCATCTCAAGGCAGGCGTGATCGATATGATCGAGCTTCTCGATGTGGACATGAACTTCTGACCCGCGTGGCGAGTTCTCCAGCGCATTGCTGAGTTGTGGGATCGAGAAGAACGTAGCCGAACCGGTCATCCAGACATCGATCCTGTTGGACTTCTCGTCGCGCGTGACGTCGATTTCGAGGTGTGAGAACGTGTAGACGAGCTTTAGAGTGGCCAAGACGAAGCCAAGGACCACGCCGGTCAAGAGATCGATCGCGACCACTCCGAATAGAGTCACAAAGTAGATCGCCAACTCCTGCTTCCCGAATTCCGAAATCTTGCGGATCTGCGCGACATTGACGAGCTTGTAGCCGGTATAGACGAGAATGGCGGCAAGCACCGACGTTGGGATCTCGTTGAGTATGAAGGGGAAGGCGGCGACCGCAAGCAGCAGCCAAGCGCCATGCGCGACTGCTGAGGCTCGCGTCGTCGCACCGGCCTCGACATTAGCGGCCGAGCGGACGATCACTCCTGTCATGGGCAATGCGCCCAGAGAACCGCAAATCATGTTGCCGATGCCCTGGGCACGCAGTTCCTTGTCATAATTGGTGCGCGCCCCAACGTGCATTTTGTCAACTGCGGTAGCGCACAAAAGAGTCTCGGCGCTTGCAACGAATGCGAACACCAGACCTAGCCCGATGATCGTGGGGTCAAGGAACCCGCCAAGCGCCTCGCCAGTCGGGATATTGAGCGCGTCTGTAAGGTTTGTGGGCAGCTCGACCAGCGTGATCGGCAGCGCGAAGGTCGATGCAAAAATCGTGCCCGCAACCACACCGAGCAGCGGACCGGGCAGCAGTGCGAGCTTCCTCGGCCTGAACTTGTTCCATAAGACGATCGTAACAATCGTCAGCACTCCCGCCATCGCCGCGAGGTGATGAACCGATCCGTCCATGGGGAACACCTTCATGATCGCATCGGGAATCGCTGCGATGTTTGCCAGTCCGTTTGATCTCGGGGCATCGTCGAGCATGACGTGGAACTGCGAGACAAGAATGAGCACACCGATGCCGGCCAGCATTCCGTGGATTACGGACGGAGAAATTGCCCTGAACCATTGGCCGAGCTTCAACGCTCCAGCAAGAAGCTGCGCGGCACCGGCGATAAGCCCTACCACGCCGAGCATGATCAATCCGTGCTCGTTCACCAGTTGGAATACGAGCACTGCCATGCCTGCCGCTGGTCCACTGACCTGAAGCGGCGAACCTGCAATGCTGCCAACGACTAGGCCGCCAACGATGCCCGTGATCAGTCCCAGTGCCGGCGGGGCACCGGATGCAATCGCAATGCCCATGCATAGCGGAAGTGCGACGAGAAACACGACGATGGACGCAAGAAAATCTCGGCCCAATATGCCTCTTGAGGGCAATGCGGCAGTGAAACGGTTCATCATGTGCGCTCTTTCGGCAAAGAAAGGGAGGTCAGGTACAGGATCAGCAGGCCGAACCAGAAAGGGCCGCGGATGCGACCTCAGTTGCGTACCGCTCTTCGATCGGCTCCCAGCTTTTGTTCGCCTCGTCGTAGGCGGAGACTTCGCCGGTCTTGATGTCGTAGACCCAGCCGTGAAGCTGGACCGCCTCACCGGCCAGCGCAACTGCAACGGTGGGGTGTGTCCGCAGGTGCTGCAGTTGGAGAATGACGTTCTGCTCTAGCAGCATCCGCATCTTCTCGTCCGAGCTCTTGCCCGCGCCGAGCGTTTCGACAATATCAACGGCAGCTTGCGCAAAGCCGAGCCATTCGCGCACATGTGGAAGATGATCGAGTCCCGTCCGGTTCATCGCACCTTTCATTGCACCGCATTCAGTGTGCCCGCACACAACGATGTTGGGCACACGCAAAGCACCTACAGCGAACTCGATCGAAGCGGTCATTCCGCCCGTCTGGTTGGTATGAGGAGGCACGATGTTTCCGGCATTTCGGCAGATGAAGAGATCTCCGGGATCGGTCTGCGTAATGAGCGCGGTCTCGATACGGCTGTCGGAACAGGTGATGAAGAGCGCTTCAGGGCTCTGACCGGTACTCAGACGCTCGAACAGCTCCTGCTTTTCAGGAAACACCTCGCGCTGGAACTTTATGGCGCCAAGGGCAAATCTCGACATTGGTATGACCTTTCAGGATGAGTGCGGGGAAGTGTCAGCAGCCCACAAGTTGCGGACCCGCTCAATGTGCGGGCCTTCGTCAAGCGGGCTCCGGATCTCTAGGAACTCGAGCGCTTCTAGAATCCAGGTCGCAATCGCTGGTTGTGTAAGGCGGTAATGATGATTGCGCCCTTCGCGGCGCTCTTCGACGAGACGGTGTGCGCGCAGAGACGCGAGATGCTGAGATATCCGCGCTGCTGGAAGATCAAGCGCGGCGGCTATGCTGGTCACGTCTTTTTCCCCGAGACGCAACTCCTCGATGAGGCGGAGTCTGTCGCGATGGGCGAGGAGCTTGAGTAGATCGGCAAGCTCTTTGGAAACGATTAGCCGACTCGGAATGCGGGTTCTCCATGTCTGCAAGATTACGCACATTTGAATATAAAAAGATATGCTAATTTGAAGAATGGGTCAAATGTTCGAGGCATATCGAGGTGAGGGCCTCGAAATGATCGATTTTGATGTCCCTGCTTCACGGCGGATAGGCTTCACGAAGTATTTGCCCTCCCGTCCCTGCGCGTTGATTCGTCGGATTTGCAGATAGGCTCGCAGCAGGGCCTAAACAGTCCGAACATGCCATTCATTCATGTCAGGTTTGAGGCTGAAAGAGGGTTGGCGGTTCCTCGCGGGATTCTTGCAAGAGCGGACTATACGCTTCCGGCCCAGTTGCAGCCACCTCGCGAAGCCGGACAGGCAAAGTTGGGTGTCGGGTTTTGGCGAGAGAGCTGCTGTTGAGCACGGCGCGAGGGAATGACCGGAAAGTCCCCAGCCCGATCATTCGGCCAAGCTGGTAACCTTGTCCGCTTTCAGGCGATCGCTTGGCGGAGCATCAATGACCGAAATTAGGGCGCAAAGCTGACATTTTGGGATGCTTGACCTCGGTGATCATTGGCAAGCTCAATACGCCTCAGGCGCATTCTTTGCGTGCTTGGGCGGATCGCTTACTCATTCAGCAACGAACTCCGGGTCTTTGATCAACTCTTTGATCTGGCTCGCCCGAAAATGGACAAGGCTTGAATACCCCCCGTTGAGAGGTGGGTGCCGTATTCCAAGCCAAGTCTTTGAAAAGATGGTGGGCGCGGCAAGGATTGAACTTGCGACCCCACCCGTGTGAAGGGTGTGCTCTACCACTGAGCTACGCGCCCGCCCTGAACACTTGATACCTGCGCATCTGCTGTGTTTGAGGTTCGTATCCTCGGGGCAGGGGCGGTCGTTTACTTCGGGTCTGCACCGGTGGCAAGCCCTCTTGCGACGGTGCACACCAATCGGCTGTCTTGCCGCCTGCCATCCTATTGCGCGATGATCTCTTTCAGAACGGCTACCGTTGCCTCGGGTGATGCGGTTGCGCCGGGCGCTATGTCTCCGGGGCATTCAAAGCAATAGGCCTGAATGCCCGCACGACCGCTCAGCCGCCGCACGTCGGCGATCATCCGGCCCAGCAGTCTCTCGCGGTTCTGTGCGGCGAGGCCGAACAGGTCGGCGGCAGGGGCGGGTTCACTGGACGCGCTCGCACCGGACAGGAACTGGCGCGCAAAAGCATCAAAACCCTCAACCGGGGTGGCGAGATAGCGTGCGTGCCAGTCGCCATCTTCCAGCTCTGCCTTGCCTGCCACCCATGCGAGTGCGTCAGACAGGCCGCCAAATTGATCGACGAGTTTCAGCTGTCGGGCGGTCCCGCCGTCCCACACGCGTCCTTGCGCAATCGCATCGACCTGATCCTGCGGCATCCCGCGGGCTTCGGAGACGCGGCCCAGGAAGTCGCTGTAACTGTCCTCGACAGAGGCCTGAAGGATGGCGTCGGTCTCTGGTGAGAGGCCGCCAATGATATCAGGCTGACCCGCGAGAGGCGTGGTGCGAACGCCGTCCGCGTTGACGCCAAGACGGCGTGCGGCGCCTTCAAAGGTGGGTAGCACGGCAAACACGCCGATAGAGCCGGTAACAGTCTCCGGCTGGGCAAAGATACGGTCGCCCGCGGTTGCCACCCAGTACCCGCCGCTCGCCGCGACATTGGCAAAGGAAATGGCGACCGGAATATCCTTTGCCCGGTAACGCTCTATCGCGATGCGGATCTTTTCGGACGCAAGCACGGAGCCGCCCGGCGAGTTTACCCGCACGACGAGCCCGGCGATATCATCACTGTTCAACGCGCCATTCAACAGGTCTGCAATGCGTGTGCCCCCGGCCACTCCGGGTCCGGCCTCGCCGTCAATGATTTCGCCCGCAACCGTGATGACCGCGATGGCTTTGCCGTCCGTGGACAGGGGATTGTCAGCGAGAAACGCGGCCATATCGGTCTTGGCATAGGTGCCGGGCGCCTCATCCCATTCATCCTCGCCCGCCAGTTCCGCCACGCGCTCGCCGAATTCGATCTCATTGCCCAGCTTGTCGACCAGTCCGACAGCCAAGGCCATCTTGGCAAGGTCGCCGCCGTTCGCCTTGACCAGATCGACCTGGTTTTTCAGCAGACGATCCAGTTCAATATCGGGCCGCGCCTTTTTCACATTGGCCTGATATTCCTCCCACAGCGCCGCGTAGAGCGACTCTATATTCTCGCGCGCTTCGGGTGACATCTGGTTGAGCAGATAGGGTTCAACGGCAGATTTGAATTCCCCCACGCGATAGACGCGCGGCGTGACGCTAAGCTTTTCCAGCAGGTCGGCATAGAACAGGAAACTGCCGCCAGGCCCCGTAACCATCGCCCCGCCCATCGGGTTCAGCCACACTTCGCTGGCGTGGCTGGCGAGGTGCATGTGATCATCACCATAGGCGATGCCATAGGTCAGCACCGGCTTTTCAGTCTTGCGCACGCGTTCCATCGCCTCGGCGATTTCCTGCATGTGGACCTGCCCGCCGCCCACAAAAGTGGTGAGGTCCATCACCACCGCCTTGATCCGGTCATCGGTGGCAGCCGCATCCAGAGCGCGGACAATATCGCGCGCCTGATTTTCAAGCGCAGGAGGCTTACGGTTGAGAATGGCCGCGAACGGATCAATCGCAGAGCGTTCCTCCACCACAAAGCCGGACATGTTGATGTACAGTGCCCCCTCGCGCACCTGCGCAGGGCTGGGCGAGGCGGACAGGATGCTGAACAGCATAACAAAGAACAGCAGCATGAAAATCAGGACAAGCGCGTCCTTGATACCGACCAGAACTTTCCATGCTTTGCCAACAAAACCCATTGAATCGCCTTAATTTGAAAACCGTTGTGTGCCCATGCAGACATGTTTGAAACGGACTTAGGCAGCGTTGGTGCCAAGTTCCATGGAAAACCTGCCCTGTCATGGGTTGAGCGGAAGATACGCCTCGACTAAAGGCATGGCTTTAATGACACCAGCAGCTTCCATCATTGAGCCCGGCCGCTTTCCCGACGGTCGCCTCGCCTTCCCGCACGCGCATTTGACCGGGATCGGTCATCTTGAGCGCCACGAGATCCTTTTCCTGCTGGCATCGGCAGAGCGCTGGGTCGAGTTGAACCGGCGCGGGGAAAAGCGTGAGGAATTGCTGGCGGGGCGCACGATCATCAACGCCTTCTTTGAAAACTCGACACGCACGCTGCTCAGCTTCGAGATCGCGGGCAAGCGGCTGGGCGCGGATGTGGTGAACATGGCCGCCTCCACCTCCAGCCTGAAAAAAGGCGAGACGCTGATCGACACGGCGATCACGCTGAATGCGATGCGGCCCGATGCGATTGTGATCCGCCATGGCTCCAGCGGGGCGACGCAGTTGATCGCTGACAAGGTCGATTGTCCGGTCCTGAATGCGGGCGATGGCAGCCATGAGCACCCGACACAGGCGTTGCTGGATGCGCTGGCCCTGAGAGAGGCTTTGCAGAAGCGCGGTGAATTGGCCGAGGACTTCACCGGCATGACCATCACGATCTGCGGCGATATCCTGCACAGCCGCGTGGCGCGCTCCAATGTGCTGTGTATGCAGGCGATGGGCGCGAGCGTGCGGCTGTGCGCGCCGCCCGCGCTGATGCCGGCCGGGATGGAGGCGATGGGCGTCGAGCCGTTCGCCGATTTCAACGCTGCGCTGGACGGGGCGGACGTGGTGATGATGCTGCGCCTCCAATCAGAGCGGATGGCGGGGCAGTTCATCCCGTCCGCGCGCGAATACCACCACCTTTATGGCCTGACCAAGAAGCGGCTGGCCCATGCGGCGCCCGATGCACTGGTGATGCATCCCGGCCCGATGAACCGCGGGGTGGAGATCGATAGCGAGGTTGCCGACATGATCGAGCGTTCGATCATCACACAGCAGGTCGAAATGGGGGTTGCGATCCGCATGGCGTGCCTTGATGTGCTTACCCGGCAGCGGCGCGGTGTAGATGGCTGGGGTGTAGAGGGCGGAGCATGAAGCAGACAACTCCTCTCACCATCACAGGCGGCAAGCTGGTGACGCCCGCAGGCATTGTGGATGGAGCGATCCGGCTGGTTGATGGCGCGATAGAGGCGATCGGCCCCGATGTTGCGCCCATCGCAGGCGATGCGGTGATAGAGGCGCGCGGCAAGCTCGTCACACCTGGCCTCGTTGATCTGGGTGTCTTCGCGGTTGACAAGCCCGCGTTTCATTTTGGCGGGATCACGCGCGCTGCCCTGATGCCGGACCAGTCACCGCCGCTCGATTATCCCAGCCGCGTCAATTACATTGCCAAAAGTGGTAAGCCTGATTTGTGGGTGCACCCGCTGGCCGCAGCAACGCGCGCGCTAGAGGGGAGGGAGCTGGCCGAGATTGCGCTGATGAAAGAGGCAGGCGCGCGCGGCATTGCGACAGGCAGGCGCTGGATCGCGGATAGCGGCGTGATGCTGCGACTGATGCAATATGCCGCGATGCTGGATCTGGTGGTGGTGTCTCATCCCGAGGATGGCGGGCTCACTGCCAATGCAGCGGCGACCTCTGGCGAGATTGCAACGCGGCTGGGCCTGCCAAGCGCCCCGGCCGAGGCTGAAGCGCTGGCGCTGGCGCGTGATATTACGCTGGCTGAAATGAGCGGCGCGCGCGTGCATTTCCGTCAGGTTACGACGGTTGCCGGTTTTGAACTGGTTCGCCACGCCAAAGCGCGCGGAGTGGCGGTGACGTGTGGCATCACGCCTGCGCATTTCATGCTGAGCGATCTGGCTACCGCGGATTTCCGGACCTTCACCAAACTCTCGCCACCCTTGCGCAGCGAAGCGGACCGTCAGGCCGCGCGCGCTGCGATCGCCGAAGGTGTGGTCGATGTCATTTCCAGCGGCCACGATCCGCGCGGGCCTGAGGATAAGCGGCTCCCCTTTGCCGATGCGGAGCCAGGCATGGCGGGCGCAGAAACTGTGCTGGCGATGACGCTCAATCTGGTGCGGGACGAGGTGATCGGGTTCGAGCGTGCCTTTGACCTACTATGCGCCAACCCCGCGCGCATTCTGGGCGTGCCCGCCGGTGTTCTGGAAGCCGGACTTGAGGCTGATATCGCCGTGATTGATCCCGACGCACCGTGGATCATTGATCGCACAAAGATGGAGGCGACGGCGGATAACACGCCGTTCGACCGTCAGGGCGCGCAAGGCCGGGTGAGGGCGCTGATCAAGGGCGGGGTGCAAATCGCGCTGTAGACCGACTGCGCGCCCGCAGATGCCCCGCACCCCGGACTTGATCCGGGGGAAGGGAATAGCTCCGAGGAGGCGGCGCGGATGCGCCGCTAAGTTTGGCGAGGAACGGTCACGCAGAGACCGCAAGACCGACCGGTCGTCCGCAGGTGCCCCGTAGCGCAGCGGAGGGAATAGCACCGAGGAGGCGGCGCGGATGCGCCGCCACACTCATCAACGCGCAGCAATCCGCACGCCGCTATCAATCGCGCCCTTGGGCGGGTTGGTTTTGGCATAAGCGAAGCAGCCGCGGCCCTTCGATTTCACAGTGGAGCACATGCGCGCAGCGTCATAGCGCCCAAAGCCGGCGGCGGCCACGCGGTGATAGATTTTGCCGTTCACTTCGGCCTTGGTGATCATCAGATCGTGCTCGCGCAATTGCGGGAATTTGCGTTTCAGCACGTTCCAGCCGCGTTCGGCTTCCTCACGGCTGACATAGCTGCCAAGCTGGACGAGGTGTGTGTCGGCTGTCGGACCCGAAGCGACCCTTTCAGGCGCAGGAGCCGGAGTTGCGCGACGCTGCGGCGCGGCTGTGACGCGGGTCGGAGTGGACGCAGGCAGCTTTTGCGCAACCGGCTCGGAGATGAAGCGCGGTCCCTGGGGAGCCGCCGATGCGAGCGCCGGTGCCGCTGCGGGCGAAGGCGCTGCTTTTGGAGCAGCCCCGGTCGCCGCCATGATTTTCGCGACAGTCGGGTCAAACGTCTCAACGGCGCCAGACCCTGCAAGGGCGTCGTCGCCGCGAGCAAAGGTCAGAGCTTCGGTCTGTGAAGGCTTACCCGGAGCTGCGGCGACCTGTGCGGGCGCGGCGTCCATCGGCTGGCCTGCTTCGGCTTCGGCAACCATCTGTTTCTGGCTCGGGAAGTTGGACAGCGCGAGACCACCCGGCAATCCGCCATCGCGTGCCGGTGCAATGCCCAGCAGCTTTGATACGCGGATCATGTGATCTTCAGGACGTGCATTGGCCGCCCAGTCGGACAGGCGTGCATCCAGCTCACCTGCGGGAACATCTTCGGCTGCCATCACGCGGGCTGCACGCCAATTGCCTGCCAGCGCATAGGTGTAGGCAAGGTTCTGGCGCATCTTCGCGCTGTTCTGTCCACCGCGCAGCGCGTTGGTGAGGACATGGACGCCGCGTTCGGCATTGCCAGCCAATGCATAGGCAAGGCCCGCATCCGCCGGATCAAGTGCGCTTTCCCATTCGGTCAGCGTTTCAAGCGCGTCGCTGCTGTCACCCACTGCCGTTTTGGCCAGCGAGTAGCTGAGCACGGTGCGGGCATCGGTGTCCCCCAGTTCCAGCGCATCGCCAAAGCTGGTTGCGGCAGATTCGTAACGGCCAGCTTCAAGATAGGCAGCGCCCAGAAGCGCGCGGAAAGCAGGGTTGCGCGGATCGGCCAGAACCGCAGCTTCTCCGTGGACGATGGCCTTGTCGGTCTGTCCCTTTTCAAGCGCGACCTGCGCTTTGTTAAAGGACACCTCGGCACGCGGGGCTGAGGCGGTTGTGCAACCGGTCAGGACAAGGCTGGCGATGGCCGCAGTGGCCATCAGGGCGAGTTTGGGTCCAAATTCCGGACCGCTGCGGCGGCTCATGATATTCCGATCCATGATGTTTCCCCTAATTTCCATTCCGTTGGCGTAGTAAAAGTGCCGAGTTGAAGTGTTGGCGTTTTCGATTGATTTTCCGGTCAGTCGCGCTTCATGCGATCGACCAGCGCATCCAGGTCTTCAATTTCCTGGAGCATGGCATCGAGCGCTTCGGTTACGATTGACTGTGCGCTGACGCCCTGCATTGTCGCGGCAAGGCGCAGTTTCAGGTGGCGTTCGGTATCCAGCCGCAGCGTAAAGGCCGCGCGGCGTTTGGAGCCGGACTTGTTGGGTGCGCGTCCGGCGGTCTCACCGGCGGTCTTTGGCTCGCTCGCTTTCTTGCGCAGGAGCTGCGTCGGTTCCGCGGCGCCGGCCAGAATATCTTGTGCGAGCTGTTTTTGCTGACGGGTCACAAGCGGGCTGCCAGCATCAAGCGTGTCTTCATTTGCAGCGCTCGGCTTGTTCTTGTGATCGGCGCCCATATGGTCGGCCAGGGAAACGATATCCGCGCCGCTCAGCGGATCGATGATCTCATGCGTTTGCTTCGCTTCGGGTAGTGCCTTTTTGGGCGCTTTGGAAACGATCAGGTCCTGTTCCGGCGTAGGGGCAGCCAGGTCAGACTCAGAGTTGGCGAAGGCATCCCAGTCGTTTTCGGTATCGGCTTCTTCGGAACCCATGTCGTTCCAGCCCAGGTCTTCGAGTTGTTCGTCGGCCAATGCCGCAATCTCCGCCGAATTCTCCGGCAGAGGCGCTAATTGCGGGCGCATGGCAGGCTTTGCGCCGCCCTTGCGAGCGAGCAATGTCGGCCCAAGCGAGGCAAAGCTGGCTTCGGACATCGCGGTCACGGACCCTGTTACTGCGCCACCCGGCGACCAAATCCGCCACCGGGACGATGAACGCCCCCGGCATTTGTGGTCTGACCGTTCGGGGTTGCAAAGACAGTGCGACGGAAATTCTTCTCAAGCCGGTCCGAAATATACTTCCACAGGGCCGTCATTTCGGCAGCGGAGCGGCTTTCGGGATCGACTTCCATCACCGTGCGGCCATCAATCATGGAGGCGGCAAAATCGGTGCGGTGGTGAAGCGTGATCGGAGCAACAGTGCCGTGCTGTGACAGCGCGACGGCGGCTTCCGAAGTGATTTTGGCTTTGGGTGTTGCCGCGTTGACGACAAAGACCAGTGGCTTGCCCGCGCGCTCGCACAGATCAACCGTTGCGCCCACGGCGCGAAGATCGTGCGGGCTGGGACGGGTGGGAACCACGATCAGTTCTGCAACCCCGATCACCGACTGGATCGCCATCGTGATGGCGGGCGGTGTGTCGATCACTGCCAGCTTGAAGCCCTGCTGGCGCAAGACCTGCAAATCATTCGCCAGACGCGATACGGTGGTCTGTGCAAAGGCGGGATATTCCGCCTCGCGCTCATTCCACCAGTCCGCCAGCGATCCTTGCGGGTCGATGTCGATCAGCACGACCGGTCCAGCGCCTGCGCGCTGAGCCTGGACGGCGAGATGTCCGGAAAGGGTGGTTTTCCCCGATCCGCCTTTCTGCGATGCCAAAGCGAGTACACGCAACGCCCTAATCCCCCTGGGTTAGCCCAATTCTGGCCGCGACATTGCGGCTGGATGAGAAAGGGGATCGCAGACTACCCCTAATTTAGAGTTAACGAGGTGCGCCCGATCGGCATCAAACTGCTTGGGAGACGGGACTTGTATCGCGCCCTTTATATATAAGCCTCAATCAATTGATCTGCCCGCCTGAATAGCAGGCGAAAAAATTTGCCCGTTCAGAACGCCAGTCAGAAGAACCCCTTCAACGATTTGATAACCTTTTGTTCACTATAACCACGCTTGCACAAAGAAACGGTAATGAACGCCCATGGATGCTGTTGCGATTATCGCTGAGGCTGGGGTGACTTTGAAAAAGCGGCCCACTTTTGGTACGCTGTACAAATGCAAGGAGCGCGGCAAATCATGGCGTATCGCATTCACACTTTCGCACGCACTTTCTCATCGGCAACCATGGCAGTGGCCACGGCTGCAATGATCGCATCGCCCGCATCGGCTGATGTAAAGGCCGGAGTTGATGCGTGGAGTTCCGGCGATTTTGGCCGCGCTGTTACCGAATGGCAGATGCCCGCGCAAAACGGTGATGCGGATGCGTTGTTCAATCTTGCTCAGGCTTACAGACTGGGCCGCGGGGTCACCGCGGATATTGACCGCGCCCGTGAATTGTACGCCGAAGCTGCGCAAAGAGGCCATGTGAAGGCCGCTGACAATTATGGCCTGTTGCTGTTTCAGCAGGGCGAACAGCAGATCGCGATGCCTCTGATCCGCGCAGCAGCCGACCGGGGTGATCCGCGCGCGCTGTATGTGCTGGGCCTTGCGCACTTTAACGCTGATTACGCGAACAAGGACTGGGTGCGCGCCTATGCTCTGCTGACTCTGGCGCAAGGATCTGGCCTGCCTCAGGCCGCTGGCGCCTTGAAGCAGATGGACCAGTATGTGCCCCTTGACCAACGTCAGGAAGCGCAGGTTCTCGCGCGCCAGATCGAGGCCGAGGCTGGCAAACGCCGGGCGGCTGATCTGGCCGCTGCCGATCTCGGAACGCGTGGACCTGCGGGTACTCGCCCTGCTGTTACGATGTCACCGGCACCTGCTCTGGCTACGGCATCTGCTCCGACCCCGGTGCGAGTGGCGCAAGCTGCTCCCGCTCCTGCGCCGGTCTATCCCGCTTCGATTCCGGTTGCAGCGCGTCCAGCACCTGTTCCGCTTCCGGCTCCCGCCGCAAAGCGTGGTCCATGGGGTGTACAACTCGGCGCCTTTGGTGTCGCTGCCAATGCAGAGCGGCTGTGGAGCAAGCTCTCCCGCAACCCCGCGCTGGCGGGGACCAGCAAGGCTCTCGTCCCGGCTGGCGGCGTGACGCGGCTGCGCGCAATCGGCTTTACCAGCCGCGCCGAAGCTTCACGCGCCTGCGATCAGCTAAAGCGACAGGGGCAGGGCTGCATGGTGGCCAAGAGTTCCTGATATCTTGGGCCTGTCCCCGGCGACTTATGACTTTCCCTTGGCGCACGGACTGCTAGTCTCCTGCGCCGAGGGGATTTCGACTTATGAGCGAGACTGTTAGTCCGACGCAGATTGATATTGTGTCCGGCGATACCGCGCCGTCTGCGCCGGTTGCCGAGCAAAACCGGATTTCCAGTCTCGATTTCATCCGCGGCATCGCGGTGATGGGCATTCTGTTTGCCAACATCATCTCGTTCGGCCAGCCAGCCAGCGCCTATATCTATCCAGCAGCGTTTCTGGTGCCCGCCAATGATCCGCAAGGGTGGCAATGGATCGCGCAACTCGTAGTGATTGACGGCAAGATGCGCGGCCTCTTCACGCTCTTGTTTGGCGCGGGCCTGTATCTTTTCATGGAGCGCGCATGGGAGCGCGGCAACACGCGTGCTTTGCAGATCTGGCGATTGGCGATGCTCCTGTGCTTTGGTCTGTTCCATTTTTACTTCATCTGGTTCGGCGATATTCTGGCGATGTATGCGATTATCGGCTGCGTTGCGGTTGCGTTTATGCATTTGACGCCAGGTTTTCAGATGCGGTTCGGCCTGTTTGCATATATTTTTGGAGCAGTCATGCTTGGCGGGGCGATGACGTTCCCCTATCTGATCACCGACACCCCGTTTGGCGAGGTCAAGGGGCTTGCAGACGTCCGCGCGGAAATGCTGGCCGGGCCAGAGACCACTTTCGCCAATGAAGCCCGGATCACCGAGCTGAAAAAGGCAGGCGATTATCCCGGCCTGATTGCAGAGCGTTTTTCGCAGCAATGGTGGATGCCGCTGTTCACGCCGTTCTTTCTCTTTTTCGAAACGCTGCCGCTGATGCTGATGGGCATGGCGCTGTATCGTTTCGGTTTCTTCAGCGGAGAATATGATGCTCGCAAGATGAAGCTTTGGGGCATGGCCGGCGTTCTTGCCGGAGGTTCGGCGACGCTGGCGCTCGGGCTGTTTGTCCAGTCAGCGGGCTTTACCTATAACGCGACCAATGCTGCATTTGTCGGGTGGAGTGTGCTGCCGCGTCTGGCAATGGTGATGGGCTTCGCGGCATTGCTGGTCGAGTATTCGAAAGGCGCGACCGGATGGCTGGCCCAGCGCGTTTCCGCTGCAGGGCGCGCGGCGTTCACCAACTATCTCGGCACCTCGATTGTGATGATGTTCGTGTTTCAGGGATGGGCGCTAGGACTGTTCGGCGACCTTAACCGTCCTCAGCTCTATCTGGTCGCGGCACTGACATGCGTCGCCATGCTGGCATGGTCGAAGCCGTGGCTTGAGCGGTTCCGGTATGGACCGCTGGAATGGTTGTGGCGCTGCCTGACCTATCGCAAGCTGTTCCCGCTGAAACGGTAAATCTCTTCGCACCGGGGCTCCGGGTATAAGTTTGTGCCGAATAGGCTTGCAATTGAGAATAACTCGCATAAGTTGACTTCTGCAAACGCTTCGCAGGAGAGATTCGGGTCGTCATGTACATTTGCATCTGCAACGCAATCCGAGAAACAGACCTTCGTGCAGCCGCGCTGACCAGTGGCGGCGATGCAGAGACCACCTATGCCACGCTGGGCAAGCGCCCCAATTGCGGCCAATGCCTTGGTAAGGCAGGGGAAATTATCGAGCAGGAGCGCGCGCTCTCCGCTTGCGAAAGCATCGCAGTATAATCTGCAACACGGCTATTGCGAGGGTCTCGCAAGCCGCTGATTTCCAACAAAAAATTCGGAACCACCCTTGTCTTGACCGGTTGATTGCGGGCATAATGCACTGCAACGTGGATCGGGATATGTCCCGCTGCACGAACCAATAGTCATACAGGAGCCACTCCATGAAGGGCGATCCCGGAGTTATCGAATATCTGAACAAGGCGCTCACGAATGAGCTGACCGCCATCAACCAGTACTGGCTGCACTACCGCGTGCTGGCTGACTGGGGCATCACCAAGCTTGCCGAATATGAACGGCACGAAAGTATCGAAGAGATGCAGCATGCTGATCGGCTGGCCGAGCGCATATTGTTCCTCAATGCCCTCCCCAACTTTCAGGCGATCCATACCCTAAAAGTCGGCGAGACGGTCGAAGAGATCCTCAAGGCCGACCTGGCGCTGGAGCACGAGGCCATTCCGTTGCTTAAAGACGCAGCCGAGCACGCCAAAAGCGTTAAAGACTACACTTCTGAGCAGATATTCGAGGATATCCTCGCGAACGAGGAGGAGCATGTCGACTTCCTTGAAACTCAGTTTGATATGATTGAGCGCATGGGTCTTCAGAATTACGTTCAGTTGCAGAGCCAGGCGGCTGGTGAGGGCGAGACGAAAGCTGGTACGAAATAGTCTTTCAACTCGCTGATTGATTTCCCGGACGGCCTGCAAGCTTGCTTGCGGGCCGTCTTTGTTTGCGAACGGCCCTGCAGCCATCCCCGGCTGCGCGCCAAAGCATTTGACTTAGCTCATCCAAACCCCCAGACATCTGGGCAGGGAGTGGGTATGGAGGCAGTCCGTTTCGACGGAATTCCTCCGGGTCATGTCATATTCCTTCCAAATCGATTGGGTCGCAAAATCCAGTCTGAATTTGGAGACAAAAAGTGAATACATTTTTCAAAGCCATCGCAGGCGGCGTTGCCGCGCTCACTTTCGCCGGTGCAAGCCCTGCTGCGGCACAGATGGAAGTCTATGAAAACTACGAGCCTGCAGAGGAAGTCATCGAGCTGACCTTTGTGAAGGTCGATGAAGGGCAGTTTGAAACCTATCTCGAAGGCCTGAAAAGCACGTGGGTCGCGGCAAACGAAATCCAGAAGCAACTCGGTTATGTCTCAAGCTACGCCATTTACGGCGTCCCTTACGGCGAGAATGAGTTCAACATGGTTCTGCGGGTCTCTTTCCCCAGCACCGAAATGGTTGGCCCGAGCAAGGAACGCTATATGAAGTTCCTCGATGCATACGGCAAAGCCAACCTGGACAAGGGCAACTCCACAGTGCTGGAGCTGTACAACAAGATCCGCAAAATTCAGGCGACCCATTTGCTGCGCGAAGTGAAAATGATCGGCGAGTGATCGCGCTCAATTGATCTCATTGAAGGGCGGGGGACCACCGGGTCTTCCGCCCATCTTCTTTATGTGTTGGGGCCACGCGCCGCCAGCAGCGTTTCACGCAGAAACAGACTGAGGGCCGTGATGAGCAAGCCCATTGTCAGAACCCAGAGTACGGCGACGAGGGTGCCCAGTCGCATTTCGATATAGACCGAGGAAAACAGGACTGCGATGACCACGCTGATCGTGACGGCCGCAGCCGTGGCGAACATGATTGCCCGGCGTGCCAGCATACGCCGGGAAGTAAGCCACCGGATTTCTCCCCGCACTTTAGCGGACAGCGCTCCCTCGTCATCATTCAACCGCTCGATCCGCCCGGCGATCCATGTCAGGCGCGAAACCATCACGTTGAGAATGCTGCCAATGCCGACCAGCAAAAATGCGGGAGCGAGGCTCAACTGCACCGCGCGCAAAGTGTTTGGCGTGCTCGAGGTACGCTCGATTATATCGAGCGCGAAATTGGAAGAGGCTATCGGCGCGAAAGTGGCAAAGAGATCGGCGATCACGACTTCTTGTCTCCGCCGCTGTAATTCCCGCCCCCTCCGCGATTGGCATTGTAGGGGTTTTTCGGGCTTTTCAGCACCACACGCACCGGCACCGCGTCAAAGCCGAGCTTCGCCCGGATGCCGTTGACCAGATAGCGCTCATAGCTCTTGGGCAGATCATCGAGCCGCGTGCCGAAGATGACGAAGCGCGGCGGGCGCGTGCCTGCCTGCGTGATATAGCGCAGCTTGATCCGGCGGCCACCGGGCGCTGGCGGCGGATTGGCCTCCAGCGCATCGTCAAACCAGCGGTTGAGCGCGGCGGTGGGCACCCGTTTGGACCAGCTGTCGCGGATTTCGAACGCCGCGCCCAGCATGGTGTCGAGGCCTTTGCCAGTCTTTGCGCTGACGGCGAACAGGGGAACCCCGCGAACCTGTGCCAGCCCGTCGTCCAGCGCGCCCTTGATGCCGTTGAAGATGCCCGAGGGCGACTCGGCGGTGTTTTTCCCGGCAATGTCCCATTTGTTGATCGCGATCATCAGCGCGCGCCCTTCTTCAAGGACGTGAGAGGCGATCTTGAGGTCCTGATGCTCCAGTCCCTGGCTGGCATCCAGCAACAGCACGACAACCTCGGCAAAGTCCACCGCGCGCCGAGCATCGGCGACGCTCAGCTTTTCCAGTTTTTCAGTGACATTGCGTTTTTTGCGCATGCCCGCCGTGTCGATCAGACGAATTTCGCGCGTCTCGCCCGATTTGGGGTCGGTCCAGTTCCAGTCGACCGCAATCGAATCGCGGGTAATGCCAGCCTCGGGACCGGTCAGCAGGCGGTCTTCGCCCAGCAGGCGATTGATCAGGGTCGATTTGCCCGCATTGGGACGGCCCACGATCGCGAGTTTCAGGGGGCCAAGAGGCGCGTCCTCATCCTCGATCTCTTCGCGGGCGATCCGGGTGGTTTCCACCGCCTCGTCCGCCTGCGCGCCGATAAGGGGCCACAACCCGCCAAACAGGTCCGCCACGCCTTCGCCATGCTCTGCGGACAGCGCAACGGGCTCTCCCAAGCCCAGCGAGAAGGCTTCGAGCACGCCGCTGTCGCCAGAGGAGCCCTCGGCCTTGTTCGCTACCAGCACGATGGGCACATCGGCGGAGCGCAAATAGCGCGCGATTTCATTGTCGAGCGGGGTCAGTCCCGCACGCGCATCGATCACGAACAGGGCGACATCCGCACCTTCCAGGCTGGCCTCGGTCTGGATGCGCATCCGCCCCGGCAGGGTCTGCGCGTCCTCGTCTTCCCAACCGGCGGTATCGACGATAGTGAATTCGAGCCCGGCAATCTCGGCATCGCCCATACGCCGGTCACGCGTCACGCCGGGCTGATCATCGACCAGCGCCAGTTTCTTGCCAACCAGCCGGTTGAACAATGTGGACTTGCCCACGTTCGGGCGTCCTATGATGACGACAGTTGGTTTCATGATGCGCTTGCCCGGGTTAAGCAGAGAGGTGGCCCCTGCGAGCCATTATGGCAAGCAGCGGGGCGGTTCAGGCCTTTTTGGCGACAGGCGGGTTTTCGCCCAGATCTTCAAACCATGCTTCGACTTCGCCGGTCAGCTTGATGAGCAGCGGGCGGCCCTTGCGGTCCACGGTCTTGCCCGCCTGAACCTTTACCCAACCCTCGGAAATCGAATATTCCTCGATATCGGTGCGGGTTGCTCCCTTGAACCGGATGCCGATGCCGCGTTGCAGCACCTCGGCGTTGAAGTGCGGGCTGGCGGGGCTCACGGCAAGGTGTTCAGGCGGCACGTCAGTGTTGTTCGCGCTGCTGTTTGAGGCGCCATTCGTTTCAGGTGCGTCCTGCGGCGTTTCGGGTGTTTCGTTTTCAGACATGTTTTTCAATCTTTTTCCAGTGTTGGGCGCGCCCATAATCGGGTGGGCTCCGGTAAACAAGCGTGTTGCGCTTGCCCTTTTGCTTGGCACCCGATAGAGGCGCTCGCTAAATCGCGCGGGTGACCATACAGGTTTCCCGCGCGGCTTCGTTCGGGCATGCGGGCGTGGCGGAATTGGTAGACGCGCTGGTTTTAGGTACCAGTATCGAAAGATGTGGGGGTTCGAGTCCCTTCGCCCGCACCAATATTCGCCCCGGACCATGCAGACTGCCGCTAAAAAGAATTGCTCATAAAGGCTCAAGAAGTACGCACCTTATGCAGACCAAGCAGACCCTCAATGAAGGCCTCAAGCGCGCCTATCAGATCACCATCACCTCCGATGAGCTGACCGCCAAAATCGATGCGGAGATCAAAAAGATCGCCCCGCAGGTAAAAATGCCCGGCTTTCGCCCCGGCAAGGTGCCCGCCAATCTCGTGAAGAAAATGCACGGAGAGCAACTGCACGCGCAGACGCTCAACGACATGATCCGCGATTCGGTGGACCAGCTCATCCGGGACGAAGAACTGCGTCCCGCCATGCAGCCCGCCATCGCGCTGGATGAAGGCTATGAAGAAGGCAAGGATGCGCAGATCACCGTTGAACTGGAAATCCTGCCGGTTATCGACGCGCCCAGCATTGACGGGTTGAAGCTGGAGAAGCTCTCGGTCCCGGTGACTGACGAGCAGATCACCGACGCGATCGAAGGCATCGCCAGCCAGAACAAGAGCTATAAGGATGCGGCCAAGACCAAGAAGGCAGGCGACGGCGATCAGCTGATCATCGATTTCGTCGGAAAGCTGGACGGTGAAGAGTTCGAAGGCGGCAAAGCCGAAGACGCTCCGCTGGTTATCGGGTCGGGCGCGTTCATACCCGGCTTTGAAGAACAGCTGACGGGGTCGAAGACCGGTGAGGAAAAGACCATCACCGTCACCTTCCCCGAAGATTATCAGGCGGCCCATCTCGCCGGTAAGGAAGCGACCTTCGACGTCACCGTGAAGCAGGTGAAGGTCGAAACCGACACCAAGATTGACGATGAATTTGCGACCAATCTGGGTCTCGACAGCCTCGACAAGCTGAAAGAGATCATGAAGGGTCAGCTCGAACAGCAGACCGCTGGCCTGACGCGCACGCAAATGAAGCGTTCGCTGCTTGACCAGCTGGCGGAAGGCCACGACTTTGCGGTTCCGCAGACCATGGTGGATGCCGAGTTCGAGCAGATCTGGGCCCAGCTTCAGCAGGAAGCGACCAAGGAAGACGATCCTGAAGCCGCTCTGAAGCAGATCGAAGACGAAAAGGACGACTACAAGTCCATCGCCGAGCGCCGCGTGCGTCTGGGTCTGCTCCTGTCCGAAATCGGTCAGGCAAACGGCGTTGAAGTCAGCGCGCAGGAAATGTCGATGCTGATCCAGCAGGCAGCGCAGCAATATCGCGAGGAAGATCGCGAGCGCTTCCAGCAATATATTCAGCAGGATCCGATGGCTGCGGCACAGCTTCGAGCTCCGCTGTATGAGGACAAGGTCGTCGACTTCCTGTTCGACAAGGCCGAAGTGACCGAGCGTGATGTGACGATGGAAGAGCTTCAGGCTGCCATCGAAGCTGATGAGGATGTCGAGGCCGAGAAGGAAAAGGCCCAAGCGACAAAGAAGCCGGCGGCCAAGAAGGCTCCGGCCAAGAAGGCAGCTCCGAAAAAGGCTCCGGCGAAGAAGGCACCAGCCAAAAAAGCCGACGCCGATGAAAAGCCTGCTTCAAAGAAGACGCCGGCCAAGAAACCTGCTGCCAAGAAGGCTCCGGCGAAGACCGCTGCCAAACCTGCGACGAAGAAGGCTCCTGGCAAGAAGCCTGCCGTGAAGAAAGCACCCGCAAAAAAGGCGGACTAGTGTGAGTCCCCGCCTTCGCGGAGACTCGCTTCAATTACCTTCGGGCGACCAGGGTTTGAATGAAGGCGTGGGCAGCTTGGCTGTCCGCGCCTTTTCGTACGCGGCGCCTGCTTTCAGCACATCGTAATCGGCCCATTTCGCGCCGAAAAAGCTGATGCCAACCGGCAATCCTTCAACCGCGCCCATCGGCACGGTCAGATGCGGATAGCCCGCAATCGCGGCGGGTGATCCAAAGCCGATGGAGCCGTTGTAATTGTCACCGTTCACAAGGTCGCTCGTCCAGCTTGGTCCCCGTGTCGGCGCGATCAGAAATGTGACGTTGTTCTCTGCGAGCAACTTGTCGAGCGTTTCCTTGCCCGCCAGCCGCACAGCGTTTTCGCGGGCCTTCTCATACGCCTCACGGTCTGTTGTCTCCTCGGCTTGGATGAACAATTCCTGCCCGAACCAGCGCATTTCGCGGGTCGCATTCGCCTTGTTGAAAGCGATTAGATCGGCAAGGCTGCGCGGTGCGATATCCGTGTCGGTTTCACCGGGGCCTCCACCAATGGCCGGGATTGATTCCAGATAGGCGTTCATGCCCTCGCGCAATTCGAACATCAGCACGGTGAAGCTGTCGCGGAACATCTCGCGCTCCGGCTCGAACTCGATATCGACCAGCACAGCGCCAGCCCGTTCAAGGTCAGCGAGAGCCACGTCGAACACCTGCGCCACATCGGCGCGGTTGCCGATTTGTTTGCGCATCACGCCAATCCGCACGCCTCCGAGCGAAGCGTCGTCCAGCCCGATGCTGTAATCCGCCATGCGCGGGGCGGTGAGGGTGACGGGGTCTGCCGCATCCTCGCCCGCAATCGCGCTCAGCAGCAGGGCGGCGTCTTTCACTGTGCGCGTCATCGGCCCTGCGGTGTCCTGTGTGCTGGAAATCGGGATGACGTGGGTGCGGCTGACGAGGCCGACGCTCGGCTTGAACCCGACCACGCCGTTGATAGAGGCGGGGCAAGAGATCGAACCGTTGGTTTCTGTGCCAATCGCGCCCCACGCAAAGCCCGCCGCCACCGCCGCGCCACTGCCCGAGGAAGAGCCGCAGGAATTGCGATCGGTCGCAAACGGATTCCGGGTGAGGCCCCCCACCGCGCTCCATCCGCTGGTCGAATTGTCAGAGCGGATATTGGCCCATTCAGACAGGTTGGTCTTGCCCAGCACCACACCGCCCGCCCGGCGCAAGTTCGCGATCAGGGGCGCATCGCGCTTCGTATAATTGGCGGCAAGGGCAAGGCTGCCTCCGGTCGTGGCCCATTCCTCGGTCTCGATATTGTCCTTCACCAGCACGCTGCGCCCTTGCAGCGGGGTGCCTTCAAGCCCGCGCGCCTTGAAAGTGGCGATCCTGGAATGGACGATCACAGCGTTCAGGCCGTTTGACCCGCTATTCAGCCGCTCGATCCGCTTCACTCGCGCGGCTATGTCGGCTTCAGCATCGAAAACCTCAGGATCATCGGAAGTTTGCGCGAAGACCAATCCCCCGCCAATCGCCCCGCAAATCGAAAGAGCAAGGATGGAGGGAGCAGCGACAAGGCGGCCGAGCCGTGATGGGTTTTTCATGGCCGCAGTGATTGCCGCTTGGGCAGGCTAACGCAAGAGGCGGCGTAAAGCGTCAGGCGCTTTGGGTCTCGCCCTTGGCTTCGCCGCTGCTCTTCGTTTGGGCCTGTGAATTTTGGGGCCGCGTGCCCGCGCTCGGGTCTTCCTTTGAAAGGACCGCCAGCGGATCAATGCCCTCTTTCTTCCACACCGCCAGACATTCCTCATAGGCGCGTGCGGGCCTCATATTAAGCTTTGCACGCGCTTCATCCGGGGTGAGCGCGAGCAGGTCGCGGATGGACTGTTCGGCGATGGGCGCACAATGCTTGCCCGCCTTCTTCGCATCCCAGATCGCGCGCAGCACGGGCGCTTTGGTGGTGACGCTGGCCTTCATCACCAGCGATCCGGCGATACCCAAAATCAGGTGCCCGTGGCTGGGCCGCTGGCCAAATACATAGGCACCCAACGTCGCCTCACCCAAAGTATCGCGGCCAATGCCCGAAAGCAGGTGCAGCAGGTCATGCGTGTCGCGCAGCCGGTCATTATACCATTCGATCTGATCGTCAGGCCGCCCACCTTCCAACCGGAACTCCTCGAATTCCTCGACCAGACCAGCGGCAGAAAGCCCTTCGGTTTCCATGTAATCGCAATAGGCATGGGCGAGCGATCCAGCGGGGTAATCGCGGCGCAGCATTTCGTGATCGTCCAGGATATCGGGCAGAAACGGTTCGGTCTCGAACACGCGTTTGCCCAGATCGGTGGCTAGGAAATCGGCGACGGTCCTGTCCACATCAACCCAGGGCAGGTGATCGAAAAAGCGGAAGACTTCGCTCGTGTCTTCCTTGTCCTTCTTGAATTCGAAGAAGTGGTACCACGCCTTGCGCAAGTCGCGCTTGTACGGTTTGCGGTCCGATGCCCAGAACGGCACGTTCTCAAGCCGCGACGTTTCGACCGACTGCGCGCGCTCGATAGAATGGATTGCATTCATCCCCGTGCTCCTTGCGATGCCCAATATGCGCCTAAAGCGCGCCCCAACCTCTCGGGTCACTTAACCCTACACATTCATCGCCTGTTTACCAACCGAGCAAGCCAAAAATCAACGATGGGCAGTCATTGGCTATTGCCAATATGACAGTCGCAGCCTGCCTGAAAGCCGGAGCCCGTTAACTTTTGGACGCTGCGCGTTTCATTTACGTACGCGACAGCGGGGCATGGTTGCCCACCGCGCTTTGATGGCGGAATGACACAGTTCCCCGCACCGAAACTCCTGATTCCCGAGCGCGCAACGATGACCCTGAAAACAGACGCCTCAAGATTAGCTCCCGCTAAACGCAAGCACTATCATGATATTGATGGTGCGCGATCGGTGTTGATGTTCCTGTCAGTCGCGCTGCACGCAGGCACAGTCTATGCCCCCGCGCGGCCCTGGATCACCCAGAACACCGCGCGCCACGATTTCTTTGACTGGGTAATTTTCGGCTTTCACCTGTTTGTGACCCCGACCTTCTTTTTTGTCGGCGGGTTCTTTGCCGTGCTGCTGCTGAAACGCCGCGCCATCGGCGATTTTCTGCAGAACCGGCTGCTGCGCACTGCTGTGCCGCTCATCACCATCGCGCTCACCTTGAATATGGTGGAGCACTATCTGCGCTGGGTCGATAATCGCGCCGCTGGTGAAGCGGGCGGGGCTGGCGTGCTCAACTGGCTAGGGAGCGAGGCTTTCGTCTCCGTCTGGGCCGGGGGGACATGGCAATTGCATCTGTGGTTCCTTGTCAGCCTGTTGCCGATGTTTGCGCTCGCCGCGCTGGTGCATGGCGTCATCCCCAAAGCTTCTGCCTTGCGTACAGGGGCGGTCCGCTTGGCCGATTGGCTGGGCGGTGTCACCAGTGGCAGCGTATCCTTCGCCCTTGTCCTGCTTGCGCTGGCGGCGGCGAATACGGCGAACTACGCCCTCGCCAGTCAGGTGCCCGGCGCATACGATCTGATCTTTCCCGGCTTCCAAAGCTGGTACAAGCTGGTCAGCGAATTTCCCTATTTCGTAATCGGTGTGGCTGCCGCGCTCAGCCCGCGTTTTCTCGATAGCCTGTTCGAATGGCGCCCATGGATGCCCTATGCGGCTGCTGTCGCGCTGCTGCTTCAACCCTATCCCGCGCCGGATCAGAGCTTTGTTGACGGGCTGGGGATGCTGTTTGCGAACCAGTTGGTGATGTGGGTGATCGTGCTGTTCATTCTGCAATTTTTCCACCGATTCTTCAGCGCGGGCGGACCGCGTACGCAATGGCTCGCGGATTGCGCGCTCTCGATGTACCTTTTCCACCATTGTCTGGTCTATGTTTATGGGCGGATGCTGGTCGGTGTGGAGTGGCCGATTGCGGTTGAGTTCACTGTGTTGACACTGGTTGCGGCGGGCACGGTCATCGCCATTCACGAAGGGCTTGTACGGCGGTTTGTGATTGTCCGGCTGTTGTTCAACGGAAAAACCGACATCGATGACGTCGCGCGCCAGCCGGGGCTGATCGAGGCATTTTCGCGCTTCCCAAAGCCCGCGCCAGAAGCCCCGCGGCAAAGCGGCATCACCGGAGCAAGCGCAATCCCGAAATGATCCCAAAGAGCTTTCGTGGAGAGTCCAATGGTTAAGGCCCTTGAACAATCCGCCATACCATCCGACATAGCCTGCTTAGAGACGAAAAGGACCAAACCTACATGATCGACCTGTTCGGCAATTCCGGCGAAACACACGGCTCTCAGGGTCAATTCACGCGCGACCCCCTCACTGGCGCTCTGGTGCCTGTGGTGGTGGAGCAAACGAGCAGGGGTGAACGCAGCTTCGACATTTTCAGCCGCCTGCTGCGCGAACGAATCGTGTTTGTGACCGGTCAGATCGAAGACGGCATGGCATCGCTGATCACAGCGCAGCTGCTGTTCCTTGAAAGCGAAAACCCGTCAAAGCCGATCAGCATGTATATCAACTCGCCCGGCGGCGTGGTGACAGCTGGTCTCCAGATTTACGACACGATGCAGTATATCAAGCCGCGCGTTTCGACCGTGTGCATGGGTCAGGCCGCATCGATGGGCAGTTTCCTGCTTGCGGCGGGTGAGCCGGGCATGCGCGTGGCGCTGCCCAATGCCCGCATCATGGTCCACCAGCCTTCTGGCGGCGCGCGCGGTATGGCATCGGATATCGAAATTCAGGCCCGCGAGATCCTGCGCATCCGATCACGGATGAACGACCTGTATGTGAAGTTCACAGGCCGAACTATCGAAGAGATCGAAAAGGCGATGGATCGCGACACCTTCCTCGAAGCCGAGGAAGCTAAGGAGTTCGGTCTGGTCGATAAGGTCTTTGTGACCCGTCCCGAAAACGAGGACGAGGACGAGGATACAGAGGAAGGTTCAGGCGGCGCGCCCGAGTAACCCCTTTTTGGGGCAGCGCTTGCGGTTTTTGCGTCTCACCTGCGGGTAAATTCGCGCAAATCTCCGCCCGATTGGACGTAAAAAGGCTCGCCAGACGTTGATTCGTGTGGTGTGCTAGATATTGTTGACGAATCCGGCCCATCCCTACCACATGGTATGGCCACACGGTTCGGGTGGATTCGAGGAATGCAGGAATGACTAAATTGAGCGGATCTGACAGCAAGAGCACTCTGTATTGCAGCTTCTGCGGCAAGTCGCAGCACGAGGTGCGAAAGCTGATCGCCGGGCCGACCGTGTTCATCTGTGATGAATGCGTGGAGCTGTGCAATGACATCATCCGCGAAGAGACCAAGGCGGGCATTGCGGGCAAGAAAGAGGGCGAAGTCCCCACTCCGCGCGATATCTACGAAACGCTTAACGATTACGTTATCGGGCAGAATTCGGCCAAGCGGAACCTGTCGGTCGCGGTGCACAACCACTACAAGCGTCTGAAGCATTCCGGCAAGGCGGACGGGGTTGAGCTGGCCAAGTCGAACATCCTGCTCGTCGGGCCGACCGGTACGGGGAAGACGCTGTTGGCCCAGACCCTCGCGCGGACATTCG
This sequence comes from Erythrobacter sp., assembly GCA_049647465.1. Classification (GTDB taxonomy): domain Bacteria; phylum Pseudomonadota; class Alphaproteobacteria; order Sphingomonadales; family Sphingomonadaceae; genus Erythrobacter. The sequence continues at coordinate 21,828 of JBARXS010000038.1, read as the reverse complement.
ATGTGCCGTTCACAATGGCCGATGCGACCACGCTGACCGAAGCGGGCTATGTGGGTGAGGATGTCGAGAACATCATCCTCAAACTGCTCCAGTCCTCAGACTACAATGTCGAAAAGGCGCAGCACGGCATCGTCTATATTGACGAAATCGACAAGATCACGCGCAAGGCCGAGAACCCCTCCATCACGCGCGATGTGTCGGGTGAAGGCGTGCAGCAGGCGTTGCTGAAGCTGATGGAAGGCACCACCGCCTCCGTCCCGCCGCAGGGTGGGCGCAAGCATCCCCAACAGGAATTCCTGCAAGTCGACACCACGAACATCCTGTTCATCTGTGGCGGCGCCTTTGCTGGTCTCGACAAGATTATTGCGGATCGCCTGCAGAAACGCTCGATCGGTTTCGGCGCGCATGTCGCCGATCCTGAAAAGCGCAAGGTTGGCGAACTGCTGGAAAAGAGTGAGCCAGAAGATCTGCTCAAGTTTGGCCTGATCCCTGAATTTGTCGGTCGTCTGCCCGTAATTGCAACTCTGCATGATCTGGATGTGGACGCGCTGGTGACGATTCTGACTGAGCCGAAAAACGCCATTGTGAAGCAATATGGCAAGCTGTTCGAGCTTGAGGACGTTGCACTGACCTTCACCGATGAAGCGCTGCGGGCGATTGCCGAACGGGCGATCCTGCGCAAGACCGGCGCGCGCGGACTGCGCTCTATCGTCGAAGGCATCCTGCTTGATACGATGTTCGACCTGCCGGATCTGGAAGGCGTCAGCGAGATCGTGATCGATGACGATGTCGTCGCAGGCAAGAAAGAGCCGATCCAGGTCCACTCCAACGATGACGAGAAGGGCGAGAAGGAGGAGGCAGCCTGATTGCTGCCGAGGCTCCCTCAAATGAATTTGGCCGCATCATCATGTGTGGCCCTCCTTTGATTTCATCGAGCGCGCTCCTTGCAACCTTGATCGCTGCGGTGGCTCTGATCGCTTCGGCGTTCTGGGCCGAGCGTCGCTTTGCCGCCTTCGCCAGGCTTCCCGCACAATTCGGCATTACAGGGAAGCCCTCATGGTTTGCACCGCGCAGCTTTGTGCTGTGGATCACGCCGGTCATCTTTGCCTGTGTCATCGCCATGCTGATTTTCAGCGTAAGCGGTGCCGCTGATGTCGAGGTGAAAGGCAGCCCCTCCGCCGCAATGATCTGGACGAGCGCAATCACTGTTGCGGTCCAGGGACTGATCCTGTGGCTGATCAGCAGTTGGGCCGATGGTCGAAGGCGCGGGCAGGGCAGCCCCTAGAGTGGCAGAGCAACAATTCTGGATGGCGGCGGCTTTCGCGTTTGCCGGATGGTTTGTCGCGCTCGTGATCGCGATTTTCCGCAGTGGGAGGCTTGGCTCGGGCCTGTCCAAGGGGCTGTGCTGGATCGTGCCTGTGCTTGGGTTCATCCTCATCGCCGCCGCGATCTATGAAGGGCTCTACGGCGAAAGCGGCGGCTATCGCGGCTTTGCGCTTGGCTTCATGTCGCTGATCCTGTGGGTGCTGGCGGTTGCTCTGCCGATTGCGCAATTGCTCTTTGCATGGCTCGCAAAAGCGGTCGATCCCCGCGAAGGATAAGGACGTATAGGGCAATGCGCACAATCGGGATTCTGGGCGGAATGAGCTGGGAAAGCTCGGTGCAGTATTACGCTCTCATCAACCGTATGGTGCGCGAACGCCAAGGCGGCATCGCCTCTGCGCGGATCATCATGCACAGTTTCGACTTTGCCGAAATCGCCAGCCTGCAAAGCGCCGGGGAGTGGGACCGGCTTGGCTCAATGCTTGCCGATGCCGCACGCAGATTGGAGCGAGCGGGGGCGGATTGCATCGTGATCGCCACCAACACGATGCACTGCGTTGCGCCTCAGGTGGAAGCGGCGATTACCAGTCCGCTCATCCATATCGCTGATCCGCTGGGCATGGCACTGAAGGCCGGCACCCATGCCAAGGTGGGCCTGCTCGCCACACGCTTTACGATGGAAATGCCGTTTTATGCAGAGCGGCTCGCTGCGCACGGGATAGAGGTGCTGCTGCCGCACGCAGAGCATCGTGAGGAGATGCACCGCATCATTTTCGAAGAACTGTGCGCGGGGCAGATCATCCAATCCTCACGCCAATACTATCGCGATGTGATTGATGATCTGAATGCGCGCGGCGCGAGTGCAATCGCGCTGGCCTGCACAGAGATCATGCTGCTGATCCGGCCGGAGCACAGCCCGCTGCCGCTCTATGACACCACCGAATTGCATGCCCGCGCGGCTGCAGATTTTGCACTCGCAAATTGAGATTTAGCCAAAAGCAAAGAACCCCGCCCGGCGATGGAGGATCGACCGGACGGGGCCTTAGTGTGCGCCACTCCGGGTGGGAGGGTGGGAACGGTGGAGCAGCGCTAGGTCGTTATAAGATATACGGATCAGCCCGGCAGAAAGACGCCGTCGGTCACGTGAATTACGCCATTTGATGTCATCACATCGGTCGTCACGACGGTGGTCATTGCGTCCGTTGCGTCGGTGATGATGACATTGCCGTCCTCGATGGTGGCATACAGCGTCTCACCTGCAACGGTTTCGATTTCCGCTTCGCCATCATTGTCTTCGATCATTTCGATCAGGGCAGCGGCGGTGACCTTACCGGCGACGACATGATAGGTCAGGATGTTGGCCAGAGTATCTTTGTTCTCGGGCTTGAGAAGCGTTTCGACCGTGCCGTCGGGAAGGCCTGCAAATGCATCATCGGTGGGCGCAAATACGGTGAAAGGGCCGGGGCCTTGCAGCGTCTCAACAAGGCCTGCTGCCTTGACCGCTGCGACCAGGGTGTTGTGGACGCCCGTGCCCATCGCGGTGGCGACAATGTCGGGGGTCTCGGCTTTTTTCTCCATGTGGGCATCGGCCAGTGCAGGCGTCGCGCCCAACGCGGTAAGGCCAGTGGTGGCAGCGGCCAAAGCGAGAGCGGTGGATTTGAAACGGGTCGGGATCGAGGTCATTAAGTAGCTCCTTGTTACAACAGGCCCATTCGGACCAGTGTTGGAACTACGCTTTTATCGTTTCGCGAGATGCATCAAAATTTCGAGACGCGGAAAAATCCGGGCAAAAACGCGCCAGTCTGTCCCGATTAAAGGACAAACCGAGGGTCGAAATCAGACCTGCTGGAGCGCACCTTCGGCCACGACAGGCCCTGCGTCCTGATTCTCGGGCTTACCGCCGAGGGGCTCCCGCGTGAGAAGCAATTTGACCCCGTCGCCCATCTTGGCGGCGACGCTATCGGACAGGTTGAAGCGACGTTCCTCACCCGGAACCACCACGCCCAGCGATTGCGCCGCGCTTCCGTCTTCGGGCACCAGCCACAATTCGTGATCGTGCACGCCATCCGCGCTGAGCCCGGCGGCGGACACCAGAATCTCAGCGGACGCCGGCAGGAACGTGACGCCAAGACGCAATGCTGTGTCGCCAATCGGGATTGATGCCATGAGCGGGGCAGCAGCCTCATTTGCGGCCAGTTCAGGCGTGTCCTGCGAAACCGGATTGGAGTTCGGGCCAAACGCAAACAGCGCCAGCGCGACAGCAGCAGCCGCCGAGGTGATCGCCGCGGTCCATTTCCAGCGTGTGAGGCGGCGCTCCATATCCAGCAGCACGACATTATCGGTGCCGCCCGCATCGCCCGTACCGGTCCCGGCACCAGTGCGAGCATCGACCTGAGCCGCAATCGCGGCCCAGACGTGATCGCCCGGCTGCGCGCCGGAGACACCATCGCTGAGCGGGACGAACCAGTTGTCCCACCATTCGCGCCGCGCCGCAAAATCGGCGTCGGTCGCTTCACGTCCGCGCGCGGCGAGAAGCTCCTCACCCTCAAGCAGGCCGAGCGAGTATTCAGCCGCGAGCACGCGTTCGCGCATTTCGGGGTTTTCCGGGTCGCGCGGCGGGATCATGGGAGTGTCATCATCGCTCATGTTGCGCTCCCCCCGTTTTCCTTGGCATCGACTTCGCTCGCTTCAAGACAGGCGCGCAGGCGCATCAGGCCGCGGCGAATCCAGCTTTTCATCGTACCCAGCGGGACATCGGCGGTTTCGGCCAGTTGCGCATAGGTGCGTCCTTCGAAGAATGCCGCGCGGATATAGGTTTGCGCCTTTTCATCCAGCGTGCCGAGGCAGGTGTGGATCTGCGCATCGCGCTCTGCGTCCACCATCAGCATGTCTGCCAGAGGGGTCTCGTCGGGGAGGGGAGCGGCTTCTTCCACAGGCACGGCTCCGCTGCGCACCTTACCCGTGCGCAAACGGTCGATCGCGCGGTTGCGCGCGAACGTGGCGAGCCAGCTTATGGGGCTCGCGCGCTGCGGATCATAACGGTCCGCGCGCTGCCAAAGATTGATATAGACGTCTTGCAAGGCGTCTTCCGCCTCCTTTCTATCGCCCAAGATACGCAAGCAAATCCCGAACAGTTTCACCCGCGTTGCAGAGTAAATCTGTTCCAGCGCCGCGCTGTCGCCATCGGCCAGCCGGACCATGGCCGCGCGCAGCTCTTCGCGGGCTTCATCGCTCGCTCTCTTGATCCCGGAACCGCTCATATCATCCATCAACACGCCGTCCGGCAAAGGGTTTCGCCGAAAGTTGTACCGCGTTCGATTTGAATGGTTGCGTGGCCGATGCCGAAATTTTCCTCGAGCGAATGGGCGATTGAGTGCAGGAATTCGTCTGTGTCGCCAGCATCAGGCCCCGCTTCGGGCATCACAAGATGCGCCGTCAGCGCAGTCTCTGTCGTCGACATTGGCCAGATATGCAGATCGTGCACGGCTTGAACCCCCTCAAGCCCTGCCAAATGCGCCCGCACGGCGCTTTCGTCAATGTTTTCAGGTACGGCGAGCATTCCCATCCGAAAGCTGTCCTTTGCAAGGCCCCATGTGCCCCAAGCGATCATCGCGACGATGGCAAAGCTGACCAGAGGATCAATCCACCACAGACCCGTCAAAAGGATGACAAGACCCGCCACAACCACGCCCGCCGAAACCAGCGCATCGGCGGCCATGTGCAGATAGGCCCCGCGAATGTTCAGGTCTTCCTGACCGCGCAGGAACAGCAGCGCTGCGGCGGTGTTGATCGCAATCCCGACGCCCGCGACGATCATCATGACCATGCCTTGGGGCTCTTGCGGCTCAAGCATGCGGTGGACGGTTTCAAACAGGATCGCGCCAATCGCCACCGCCAACAGCAGTGCATTGGCCAAGGCGGCAAGGATCGTTGAGCTCTTGTAGCCATAGGTGAAGCGCGCCGACGGTGGCCGCTTTGCCGCAACATTCGCCGCCCATGCCAACAGCAGCGCAAGCACATCCGACAGGTTGTGCCCCGCATCCGCGACCAATGCCATTGATCCGTAGAGAAAGCCGAAGGTCGCCTCGACCACCACGAACACACTGTTCAGCACAACGCCGATCAGGAACGCATCGCCGAAATCGACCGGTGCGTGATGGTGCCCGTGATGACTATGCAGGCCATGGCAATCAGTGCCGCCTTGTGGGTGCGGGGCGCGGGCGCCGTGCGCATGAACACTATGCCCGGCTAGACTATGGTTGTTATGACCGGCTCCCATGGCGCTTACTTATAGACGCATGCCGCCAGTCCGTCACGCTCAACGATAGCGATGCGGCGTTGCAGCGTGCGGCCATAGCCTGCCAGCCAGCCGGAGGGGTTCTTGACGCTGCGGCTCTTGGGACTGGGTAGGGCGGCGGCCATGCGCGCGGCCTCGGAAGGGGTCAGGCGGGCGGCGGATTTGCCGAAGTATCGCTGTGCGCCGGCGGTGGCTCCATACGTACCGATGCCGGTTTCCGCGACGTTCAGATACACCTCCATGATCCGGCGTTTGCCCCAGATATTCTCTATCCAGAAGGCAAACCACGCCTCCAGGCCTTTGCGAAAATAGCCGCCTCCCTGCCACAAAAACACGTTCTTGGCGGTCTGCTGGGTGATGGTGGATCCGCCTTTGATGCGGCCGCCTTTTGCATTATTCTCGATCGCCTTTTCGATGGCTTCGGTGTCAAAGCCGGAATGCGAACAGAACTTGGAATCCTCGGCCGCGATGACGGCATAGACAAGGTTGGGGTCAACGCTTTCCAGCGGCTCCCAATCTTTCGTCACGCTGTTCTCGTCCATGACCATCGTAGCGGTATAGGGGACGGGGATCCACTTGAACGCGATCACCAGAGCAAGGCTCAGCCCGACGAACAGCAGGATCGCCTTTGCCAGAAACCGGATCGTGAAGGACAGCGCGCGCAGCATGGTTCACCGCCTCTTTAGGTGTGTCCCGTGTGCTGCGCAATCGCCCGCTCAACCCTGCTCTGTATTTGTGGCGCTTGCGATAGCGGCGCGGGCGTGCTTGTCTGTTGGCAAGAAAGTTTCAAACGGAGTTCATTATGCGCATTTTCCGCCCCACCGCCTTTGGCGCTGTTGCCAGTATCGCTCTTGCCACAGGGTTAATTGTGTCGCCCGCAATGGCGCAGTCCGACGATCTAGCCGCCGCGATTGAGGCGGATTATGACGGCTATCTCGCGCCGCTGTTCGTGCATTTCCACAAGAATCCCGAGCTCTCCTTCCTTGAGACCGAAACCGCCGCGCGCATGGCTCAGGAATTGCGCGATGCCGGGATCGAAGTGACCGAGAATGTCGGTGGCACCGGCGTTGTGGGCATGCTGCGCAATGGCGATGGGCCGCTCATCCTTGTGCGCGCGGATATGGATGGACTGCCGGTCGTGGAGAAATCCGGCCTCGATTACGCCTCCACCGCCACACAGGTTGGTCAGGATGGCACGGAATATCCGGTGATGCATGCGTGCGGGCATGATGTGCACATCACCTCAATGGTCGGCACAGCCCGCCGTCTGGTCGACATGAAAGACCAGTGGTCGGGCACGATCATGTTCATCGTCCAGCCCGCAGAAGAACGCGTGGGCGGGGCCAAGGCGATGCTGGCGGATGGCCTGTATGAACGCTTTGGCAAGCCCGATTACGCGCTCGCCTTTCACGTCGCCAGCGTGCTGCCCACAGGCGTGGTTTCGGCAGCCGAGGGCATCCAGTATTCCAGCGCGGATTCGGTCGATATCAAAGTGCCCGGCATCGGCGCACACGGCGCCAGCCCGCATCGGGGCCGCGATCCGGTCTACATCGCCTCTCAGATTGTGACAGGCCTGCAATCGATCGTCAGCCGAGAGGTCATGCCGCTGGCACCCGGCGTCATCACAGTGGGATCGTTCCACGCCGGGTCAAAGCACAACATCATATCCGACAATGCCGATTTGCAGCTGACCGTGCGCTCAAACGATGAAGAAGTGCGCGCACAATTGCTCGCCGCGATTGAGCGGGTGGCGGTCAATATCGGCAAGGCGCATGGCCTGCCCGATGACAAGCCGGTTCAGGTGACAGTGTCCGAGGGCACGCCCGTCACTTACAACAACATCGCGCTGGCCAAGCGGCTGAACGCCGTGATGAAGCGCGACCTTGGCGAAGACGCCTTTGTCGAATTCGAGCAAAAGGGCATGGGCGCAGAGGATTTCGCCTATTTCGTAGCGGACGAACTGGGCGTGCCCGGATATTACTTCGCAGTCGGCGGCACCCCGCCCGAAGATTTCGAAGCCGAGGAAAACGGCGGACCAGCGGTGCCGAGCCACCACTCGCCCCTGTTCAAGATAGCGCCAAAGCCGAGCGTGACATTGGGCACGCACGCAATGGTGGCGGCGGTGCTGGATTTGGCGGGGGAGTGAATGAGGCCTTGTCTCAGTTAGCGTTGAATCTTGCCGGTTAACCCTCCTGTTTATCCGACATCGCTGACCGTGTGCATCATTCGCACATAGAGCCACCGTGCGGATCGGTTTAGCCCTAGTCGCGCAGCGATTGCGGATGGCAAAATGTGAGTTAAGTAGAGACGCGCGAGCCGTTTTGGCTGCTCTTGAAGCCGCTTTGCGATTGCCGGGGCCCTTTCATAATATTCGGCAATCTGTTCAGGGCCGCCGATCTGGTCCGCCAGCCAGTGATCCCGGAATCGTCGCAATTGGGTCAGTTCCCAGCAATTGTCGGGTTTGTTGAGCAAATCGGAAGCGGCCGTGGTCAGGAAGCAGTTCGGGTTTTGCGCTTTGCACTGCCCGCGCCGCTCGCGCTCCTGAAGTTTGGGGAAGTTGGAGTTAGCTATCGCGATAGCGCGTCGGAGCGTTTTCGCGGTAAAGATAAAGCGTTGGTCGGGCTGCCCGCGAACAATGCTGCCCTTCCTGTAAAGATCGACCTGAATGTCCTGCCCCCCGCCAGCGAATATTGTATCGGAAAGGAACGACGGCATCGTTTCTCCACCGCGCCTTTCGATTGTCTGGAAACCGGTTTGACTCAATGAGCCAACCCGCCATCTGAGTTTTGCACCGATCAGGTTTTTTGACGGGTCTGACGCTTTCATGAGAGAGTAGGAGAAGTTTACCTTCAGGCTCTCGCGTCCTATTCCTGTGAAAGAAAGACTAGCGATTTCGCCTGAACCGGAAAATCTGTCCGCCTTGATTCGCGCGCTTATGCTTTTGGTGACCGTTTGATCTTGCCCGCGATAGATACCACCGCGAACCGCAAAAATCTTATCGTTGTCCGGGTAAACAGAGAAATTGCAGTTCGGCAGCTGGGCAGAAGACGATCCGCCCGTTTGAGCCGATGTCGAGCCTGCAGAAAAACCCAGCACTATCGCACTAGCAAGAAGCGGGCCGCGAAAGAGATTTGAATAGTGCACGATGTCCCCCGGATAGCGTATCCGGGGGATCAACAAGTTCAGGTGAATGAAGCCTGAAGAAAGATGACTTAAGCAACCCCAGGCAGCAACCGTTCGCCCGCGATCCGCTGCATTGCTTTTTGCAGCTTTTCAAAGGCGCGCACTTCGATCTGGCGGATGCGTTCGCGGCTGACGTCGTAAACCTGCGAGAGCTCTTCGAGCGTCTGCGGCTTTTCCGTCAGGCGGCGCTCGGTGAGGATGTGCTGTTCACGCTCATTCAGCGAGTCCATCGCCTCTTGCAGCATTTCATGGCGGACGCTGGCTTCCTCTGCATCGGCCACGGTTTCGTCCTGAAGCGGGCGATCATCGTGCAGCCAGTCCTGCCATTCGCCAGAGCCTTCCTCGCCGCCGCGCATCGGCGTGTTGAGCGACCCGTCGCCGCCCATCATCATCCGGCGGTTCATGTTGACGACTTCCTGCTCAGGCACGCCCAGATCGGTTGCGATCTTGGTCACGTCATCGGGAGACAGGTCGGTGTCTTCATAGGCCTCAAGCTGCTTCTTCATCCGGCGAAGGTTGAAAAACAGCTTTTTCTGAGCCGCGGTGGTGCCCATTTTCACAAGGCTCCACGAACGCAGGATATATTCCTGAATGCTCGCCTTGATCCACCACATTGCATAGGTGGCGAGGCGGAAGCCGCGCTCTGGCTCGAATTTCTTGACGCCCTGCATCAGGCCGACATTGCCCTCTGAAATGAGGTCGCTGACCGGCAGGCCATACCCGCGATAGCCCATCGCAATCTTCGCAACGAGGCGAAGGTGGCTGGAAACCAGCTGCGCGGCTGCTTCGGGGTCTTCGTGCTCTTCATACCGTTTGGCGAGCATGTATTCCTGCTCGGCGGTCAGCACGGGGTACTTCTTGATTTCCGACAGATAGCGGTTGAGGCTCTGCTCTCCGCTGAGTGCCGGGACTGATGATCTTGCCTTGCTCACTATTTCCCTAACCTTTCCTGTGTCGACCTCACTTGCCGGACCCCTGATGGGCATCCGGCTCTTCGGGCCACGTGGTTACATGTAGACGAGAAAATCGGATATTTTCGCTCTTTTCATCGATTAAAACGACCAAGTTCGTCGATTAGTTCCTGCATGTCATCAGGCAGCCTTGCCTTGAAAGATACGGATATCCCTGAAATCGGATGCAAAAATCCGAGCTCAGCCGCGTGCAGGGCCTGCCGGACAAAGCCGAGGCGCGATAACAGCGGTTTCAGGGGCTTGGGCGTGGTGCCGTAGACTGGATCTCCTAATAGAGCATGGCCGATTGATGCGCAGTGAACGCGCACCTGGTGGGTCCGCCCGGTCTCAAGCCGACATTCGATTAAGGCGGCGTGGGGCAGGCGGTCGAGCAGGGTATAATGCGTAATCGCGTGTTTGCCGCGTGAGGAATTCTTTCCGAGCACAGCCATTTTCTTGCGGTTCGTCGGCGAGCGGCCCAGCCGCGCGTCAATCGTGCCGTTCGCGGGTGAGGGGGTGCCACTCGTCACCGCCAGATAGCGGCGGTGGATCGAGTGATCGGCGAATTGCGCGGCTAGCCCTTCATGCGCGGCGTCAGATTTGGCGACCACCAACAGGCCTGATGTGCCTTTGTCGATGCGGTGGACGATGCCGGGCCGCGCCACCCCGCCAATGCCGGAAAGCGCCCCCCTACAGTGGTGCAAGAGCGCATTGACCAGAGTGCCGTCAGGATTCCCCGCAGCGGGATGAACCACCATGCCTGCCGCTTTATTGACCACCACAAGGTGCTCATCCTCGAACACGATATCGAGCGCGATGTCCTGAGGCTTCGCCTCGGCTTCGGCAGCAGCGGGCACTGTGATCAAGAAACGGGCACCTTCTGCGACCTTGGCCGACGGGCTGGTCGCGACCGTGCCGTCCACCTTCACCGCCCCTTGCGCGATCAAGGCCTGCACCCGAGCACGACTAAGCTCGGTCGCCTCGGCCAGCGCCTTGTCGAGGCGAGCGGGGGAGAGGGTTTTGCCGGTTATCTGTGAAGGATCAGTCACGCGCATGCCCATACCCGTCTGCCCTGAGCTTGTCGAAGGGCTGCACTTTTCTTAAGCTCACGCCATGCCATTCTGGACCTATATGCTGCATTGCAATGCAGGGGTGCTCTACACCGGCCAAACCGACAATCTGGAGCACCGCATCGCTGATCATAAGGCTGGGCGATTTGCGGGCTTCAGCAAAAACTATCTGCCAGTTGAGCTGGTTTGGTCGCAGGAATTTGCAACACGTGAAGAGGCCAAGTCCGCCGAAAAGCGCATCAAGGGGTGGTCGCGTGGCAAGAAACTGGCGTTGATCCGTGGTGATTGGAGCGAGATATCTCGCTTGGCTAAAAGTAAGAACAGCCCTTCGACAAGCTCAGGGCGGGCGGATATTTTTATTACGGCATCCGGTATCGAGGCTCTTACCACCCAATCAACCGCCGCCCACCCCAATGAATGCTGCGGGCTCCTGCTGGGCTCTCACAACGCAATCACGGCGATCCAGCCAACCGCCAATGTCCACCCGAGTCCGCAATCTCATTTCGAGATTGATCCGCAAGCCCTGATCGACGCCCATCGCAAAGCCCGCGCCGGTGGGCCGGCGATCATCGGCTATTACCATTCGCACCCCACAGGCGACCCGCATCCATCGGCAACAGACCGCGCGATGGCGGCGCATGATGGCACCGTGTGGGCGATTATCGCGGGCAGTGGTGCAGAGTTTCGGGTGACATTCTGGCGCGATGACAAAGATGGCTTTCATCCGCTTTCCTACGCTGTTGGAAGCGGCTAGGGTTGCTGTGAATGAAGGGGTGAACGGCGGGTTTCGTGCGTCGATCAATCGCCACACTGCCGGGTAACCGGGCTAAAGTCACACATTGCGCCATCATAATTCGATAGGATATCACACATAACAATGGCTTACCACTCGACCGCCACGTCACAAGAACCTTCATATGTGTCAAATAGTCTCCTGCAATCTGATGTTGAGATATCCGCATGACTTCCTCCACCGATCTTGCTGCGATGATGTGTTCGCGGCTGTGTCACGACATGCTTTCTCCCGTCGGCGCACTGGCGAACGGGCTGGAATTGCTCGCCGATGAAACAGACGCGGATATGCGCGCCAATGTGATTGAATTGCTGGAGCAATCGGCCCGGATCAGCACGGACAAACTCAAGTTTTTCCGCCTCGCATTCGGCGCGGCGGGCGGCTTTGGCGAGGCGGTGCCCGTGGAGGAGGCAAAGGCTGTAATCTCTGCGCTGGCTGCCGATGCAAAGCGGGTGACGCTGAATTGGGCGATTACCGAGCCGAGCCTGCCAAAGCCTGCGGTAAAGGTGCTGCTAAACCTCTCGCAGATTGCGCTGGATGCGCTGGTGCGCGGCGGCACGCTGGATATCGGAGCGGAAACGCGTGACGGCAACACAGAGATCGTCGCGCGCGCCACCGCAGAACGCCTCGCGTTTGACGAAACGATTGGCCGCGCGCTGCAAAACGAGATCGCCCCCGAAGAGATTACCAGTCGCACGGCTGCCGCGCATATGATCGCGCTGCTGGCTGAGGAGCTGGGCGGCGGACTGCAATATGCGCTGACCGATGAAGCGCTGGTGCTGGGCGCGGTGCTGCCTCAGCCACCCGGAATGATCGGATGAGGCATGATTGGATGAAAGGACGCCTGTGACGATCAACCCGCACGATATTGGCAAGGGCGATTCTGACGAGCTGGTCCACGCTGTCCGGCTTTCCCCCAATTGCAACGATCGCGTGTTGCCGATCACGATGGCGGTGATCCATTACACCGAGATGAAGCCGGTTGAGGCTGCTCTGGAACGTCTGACCGATCCTGAGGCAGGGGTATCCGCGCATTACCTGATTTCTGAAGAGGGCATCGTCACCGGGCTGGTGCCCGAGGAAAAGCGGGCCTGGCACGCGGGCAAGAGCTTTTGGCGCGGGATCAAGGATGTGAACTCGGCAAGTATCGGGATCGAGCTGGATCATCCCGGCCATTTGGAAGCAAACGGCGGCTATCGCGAATTTGCCAAGGCACAGATTGATGCGTTGGTGCCATTGTTGGCTCGAATTGTGAAAGACCACGATATTCCGCGCGCCAATGTGGTGGGCCATTCCGACATCGCACCCGCGCGCAAGATTGATCCGGGTGAGCTGTTCCCGTGGCAGAGGATCGCGGATTACGGGCTGTGCCTGCCCACGCCGCAAAAGCTGGAATTGGGCGATCCGTTCGATAATCCGGGCGCGTTTTACCTCGCGCTCGAACGGTTTGGCTATGACATAACCGAGGGGCGCAAAGCGGTGGAGGCGTTTGAGCGGCGCTGGCGGCCAGAACTCATCACCGGTCTGCCTGATGCGCAATTGGGCGCAATCCTGTTTCAGCTGCTGCTGGACCGTGACCGGGGCTGGTCGCGTTAGCTGGGCGATGTCCGGGCTTTCCTAAAACCCAACGCTCGTTTAGAAGTAAAGGTATCAGGGGGCTGAGGCAGCCGCTCCTTCGACAGGCTCAGGATGAGCGGGTTGATGTGAGAGGAAAGTCCGGGCTCCACGAAGCAAGGGTGGCGGGTAACGCCCGCCGGTCTCCCGTTCGGGAGGCAAGGGAAAGTGCCACAGAGAGCAAACCGCCGATGGGCCTGCAAGGGTCACAGGCAAGGGTGAAAGGGTGCGGTAAAAGCGCACCGGGGCCGCTGGCAACAGCGCCCGCATGGCAAACCCCACCCGGAGCAAGGCCAAATAGGGGTCTCGTGCCGGTCGCAAGATACGGCAGTGGCGCTTCGCCGCGAGAGACCCGGGTTGGCTGCTAGAGCCGTCTGGCAACAGGCGGACCAGATGAATGGTTGCCACCGTATGGCCGGTCCTGTTCGCAGGATACCGCATACGGATACAGAACCCGGCTTATGATGCCCCCTGATGTTGATTTTTGTTGGCCTGCCGCCGCGAAAGGCACTGGATAGACTGATATGAAAGCGCCTTCCTCTCCTGTCCGCAGCACGTTTCAGCGCGCCGCCGTCATCCTTGCCGTGATCGTCCAGATCGGGTCGACCTTCCTGCCGCAATTGGGGCTGGGAGAGCCGATTGGCAGCCGGTCCGATGCGATCCGCACACTGATCACGCCGTCTGGCTGGGCGTTCGCGATCTGGGGGCCATTGTTCCTTGGCTCGGCGGTGTTTGCGATCTGGCAGGCTTTGCCCGCTCAGCGCGACAATGCGTTGATTGACCGGATCGCATGGCCCGCGTCCGTCGCGCTGGCGGCGCAGGGCGTGTGGGCAATTTACACTCAGTTCGCCAACCTGACCGCGATTTCGGTGCTGATCATCTTCACATCATTGATCGGTCTGCTGATCGTGCTGCGCGCATTGACGGCCGAGCCGCGATTGAGCATGGGCGAGCGCTGGTTTGCGGGGCTGACATTCGGTGCGCTGACGGCGTGGCTCACCGCCGCCAGCATCGTCAATGTCTCGGCAGCGCTCGCCTATTACGGGGTGGGCGGCAATTTCGCTTATCCGCTTGCAGCCGCGACCATGGTCAGCATCGGCGGTGTCATCGCCGCACTGGCGGTGGTGCGGTCGCGCGGATGCCCGTGGTATGCACTGGTGTTTGTGTGGGCGCTGACCGCGATTTATTTCAGAGGCGGACAGGAGGCAGGTTCAGTGGCAATCGCCTGCGGTTTTGCGGGCGTTCTGGTTATTCTGGGCGGGATGATCGGCCTCGCCCCGCCGGATAACAGGCGGCACTGGCTGGGGGTTTAGACCCGGCCAACACTGTTGTAGGTGAAACCGCGCCCGCGCACGTCTTCGGGTGAGTAGATGTTGCGCAAGTCCACCAGCACGGGCGATTTGGCCAGCTCCATAACGCGGCTCAGATCAAGCGCCCGGAACGCGTCCCACTCGGTCACAATGACGACAGCATCAGCGCCCTCGATCGCTTCATAGGGATCGGCGCACATGGTCACTTCAGGCATAAGCGGGCTCGCCTGCTCCATGCCTTCTGGATCGAATGCGGCGATCTTTACGCCCGCATCGCTCAATGTCTGGGAGATCGCAATCGAGGGCGAATCCCGCATGTCATCGGTGTTCGGCTTGAACGTCAGACCCAGCAGAGCGACTTTTTTCCCGCGCGCCGCATCGCTGCCACCAATGGCATCCAGAACCTTGCGCCCCATTGCCCGCTTGCGGCTTTCATTGGTCTTCACAACGGCTTCGACGATGCGCGTGGGGCTGTCATAATCCTCCGCCGTCTTGAGCAGCGCGAGCGTATCTTTGGGAAAGCAGGATCCGCCATAGCCCGGCCCCGCATTCAGGAATTTTGACCCGATCCGGTTGTCCATCCCGATCCCGCGCGCCACGTCCTGCACATTCGCGCCGACCTTCTCACACAGATCGGCCATCTCGTTGATGAAGGTGATCTTCGTCGCAAGGAAGGCGTTGGCAGCGTATTTGATGAGCTCGCTGGTGCGGCGGCTGGTAAACAGGATCGGCGATTCGTTGAGGAAAAGCGGGCGATAAACTTCGCGCATGATCTCCTGACCGAAATCGTCCTCTGCCCCGATAACAATGCGGTCAGGCCGCTTGAAATCGTCAATCGCCGCGCCTTCGCGCAGGAATTCGGGGTTGGAGACGACCGCGAATTGCTGTGTCGTTCCGCTGTCGCGGATGATCCGCTCGACCTCATCGCCCGTGCCCACGGGCACGGTTGACTTGGTCACAATGACGGCGGGGCCGGACAGGTTCTCGCCCACTTCGCGCGCGACTGCGTGGACAAAGGTAAGATCGGCATGGCCATCGCCGCGCCGGCTGGGCGTACCGACCGCGATGAAGATCGCGTTTGCCCCCTCGATGCCCTCGGCGAGATCGGTCGTGAAGCTGAGACGTCCCGCACTGACATTGCTGGCAACCAGACTATCCAGCCCGGGCTCGTAAATCGGCATCACTCCAGCATGCAGTGCGGCGATTTTGCTGTCGTCCTTGTCGATACAGACCACTTCATGGCCGAAATCGGCAAAGCAAGCGCCAGATACGAGCCCGACATAGCCTGAACCCACCATTGCAATTTTCATTGGTTAACCCGCCTCATACCTTTGTTTAGGCGAAGACCGTATCCCACTTGGGGAACGAGGTTCTGCGCCTGATTATCGGCCCCGATCCCCGTGAAAGACTCCGATTTGCCCATCATCCTCGATGGTCTGGAGTATCCGTCGCTGATCGCCCTCAAGCACGAGCGCGGTAAGCACACCTGAACGAAAAGCGCCAGTATCAATCCCGATCCTGTTCCCGCAATCCATAACCCGGTCAAAGATCGTGTGGCCGTGCACAACCACCTTTTCCAGTGGTCCTTCATGGTTGAGGAACCGGTCCCTGATCCACAGCATATCCTTGCGCTTTTGCTCGGCAATCGGAACACCGGGCTCAATTCCGGCATGCACGAACAGATAATCACCCGCCGTAATGCATTCCTCGAAACCGGCAAGGTAATCGATGTCTGCTCGCGGGACGATCTGGGGCAAGGCGGAGAACAGCTCCTCGAGCGTCATCGTGTTGAACTGCTTTCTGGAAATGCCATAGGACATCACCGTTTCGCGCCCGCCATGCTTCAGGAAGTGGCGCAAAATCTCGGGCTTTTCGAAGGATGTGATGAACATTTCTTCGTGGTTGCCGGCCAAAATGCGGACATTGCGCTGTGCCTGCCATTTGCGCGTGCGCGCAATCACTCCTGCGCTTTCCGGGCCGCGATCCACCAGGTCGCCAAGCAGGATAATCTGTGTGTCTGCCGGTTTCTGGGCGGCATCGTCGATTTCGATTCCCGCGATCAGAGCGTCATAAAGATCAAGGCGCCCGTGAATATCGCCGATCACATAATAGCGCGTGCCATCAGGCACGCTGGGCAGGGGGCTGCTCGCCTTGGTGTTTGATCTGAAGAGGTTGCGCAGCGCGGTCAGCATGGGGTGCCAGATGTGTAATTGAGTTGGAGGAAATCAAGTGGCTGCGCATAGGCACGGACGTGCTTAACCGCAAATTACCAGCCCCCTCTGGAACCGGCTTTGTTGCCAATTTCGCACACTATGACGGGATTGGAATATTTATCCGCCTGTCGATACATTTCGTTTTTTGTGCTTACCGGTCGAACAGGACAAGAAAATATCAGGAAATCGAGGAATGAGGGTTGATCGTTGCTCAAAGAAGCAAGGTCAGGGGCGATGCCGTGTTAAAAAGCAGCATAATATTCCGCACGAAGGGATCGTAATGCTCACATCACCTCGCGGCCTCATGGCGGCAATTCTCTCTGTTGCCTGCCTTCTGGGCGCAGCTACCGGCTTGGCCAATGCAGGCGACCCGGTTGGCTCCACACCGGACGTCATAAATCAGGATATCGCGATTACGGAAGAACTGGCCGAAGGGCTGACCGCCAATGTCGGATTTATCGCCTAGACCTATCCCGATGCGGGGCCATCCAATTTCGATGATTACGAGGTTTACGGCTCGCTCGCATTCCAGCTTGGCCCGGTGCCGAGCAAGGTCCGCGTGGCCTATGATCCCAAGCAGGACGGGCTGGATTTTGGCGGGCTGACGCGCGACAATCTGTACATCTACTCGGATTTAAGCGTCGGAATTCCAGAAACGCCGATCACGCTTAACGCGCATCTGGGATACACGGACGGATCGCTGACCTTCACCCATGACAGCAAGTCGTTTGACTGGCTGATTGGCGCGGACTGAGCCTTGAACAGCAAATTCACTGCCAGCGTCGCCTATATTGATGCCGAGCAGGATGTGGCCACCGGCCAGTTTAATCCGACCGGCAGCACCATTGTTGCATCGCTCAAGGCCAGCTTATGACCTGCCGCTTTCTTGCCCATCACGCTGCGCGCCGTTCACGAATGTCAGTCGAGAGAGAAATTGACGGTCGTGACCACGCGCACCTTTTTGTACGGACTGTCCGACGTGCCCCAGCCGCCGCCTGATCCATCGCGGGCCTCGATCGAGAAATAGCCCTGCGTGGCGCTTTTGATCGCGCCGACGCCGGTGCCGGAATCCTCGGCGAATTGCTGGGCTGATTCGCGCGCGTTGAGAGTGGCCTCGGCCACCATTTCCGGCTTGATGTCATTGAGGCCGGTAAACGCGTAACTCATGCCCGAACCCTCTTCGAGCAGGACCCCGCGTCCCACCAGATCAAACTGTTGTGCCACCGCCTTTTGCGCGCGCTCGATATCGTCTGTGCGCAGGGATAGGCGCTGGCGCACCGTGTAAGTCGTGACGCCGCGATTGGTGTAGCTTGAGACATTCGCTCCGGTCGGTTGCAACGCTTCAGCGGGAAAGCCGAGCTCGTCGAAGAAGCTGCGAATGGCATTGGTGTCGGTGCGGACCTTGCCTTGCGCCTCGGCCAGATTGGTCGCGGCGGCGGAATAGGAGATCGTCCATGTGGCGAGGTCCGCGGTCACATCGCGCTCCGCCAGACCGCGCACTGTGACTGAGCGTTCCGCTTCCTTCGCGCGCAGCAGCCCGTTGCCGAGCAGATAGCCGCCCGCGATGATACCGATGGACGCAATGGCAGCGGTGCCAAACCAGCGCAGCGTTGCGGAATTGTTCAGGGAGCCTGCATTATTGGCCGCATTATCGTCAGCGTCTGATTGGTTATCGGTCATCGCGCTCATTGTGTCCTCCTGTTGTTGATGCGATGAGTTGTGTATTAATAGCGATGAACCGTTTTTGAACGAGCGCTTTCGTTGAATCGTGCTTTGGGTTAGGCCCGTCCGCGTATGTACAAGGTGACCAATCCCTATGCCTAAATTTCTCCACTCCATGATCCGCATTACCGATCCTGATGCGACCGTTGCTTTCTTCAAGCTGATCGGCCTGGAGGAAGTGCGTCGCTTTGACATTGAGGCAGGGCGCTTCACCCTGATCTTTCTCGCCGCTCCGGGGGAAGAAGGCATCGCCGAGGTGGAGCTGACCTACAACTGGCCGCCCGAAGATGGGTCAGAGCCCGAAACCTACGATGGCGGACGCAATTTCGGGCATTTGGCGTACCGGGTCGAGAATATCTACGAGACCTGCCAGCGCATCGCCGACGCCGGTCACATCATCCATCGGCCCCCGCGTGACGGGCACATGGCCTTTGTAAAGACGCCCGATGGTATTTCTGTGGAATTGCTTCAGGAAGGCAGCCTCGAGCCGCAAGAGCCATGGGCGAGCATGGAAAACACCGGAAGCTGGTAGAGCAAAGGGGCGCCACCCGGCGCCGTCAGGTCGACGGCTGGTTGCCCCGATCATCGCATTCCGCTTCAGGATGAGTGGTTGTCAGACGCAGGACGACAAAGCCCAAAATGGCCGAAATCGCGGACCCTGCGAGAATGCCGAGCTTAGCCGACTCGACGAATTCGGGCTGGTTCGGGAAGGCGAGACCGCCGATAAACAAGCTCATCGTAAAGCCGATGCCGCACAGGATCGAAATGCCCCAGATCTCTGGCCAGGTGGCATTTGCCGGGCGGGGCGCAAAGCCGGTCTTGTCGGCCAGAAACACGGTTGAGAAAATGCCCACTTGCTTGCCGATGACAAGGCCCGCGCCGATTGCGAAGGGCAGCGGGCTGAACAACGCGTCAAGCCCCATGCCTTTCAACGCGACACCGGCATTGGCGAATCCGAATACCGGCACAACGAGATAGGCGCTCCAGGGGGCAAGGCCGTGCTCCAGCTTCTCCAGCATGGAATTGCCATCGGGCCGCTGAAGCGGGATGGTCAGCGCCGCCAGAACACCCGCGATTGTCGCGTGAACTCCGGTGTTCAGCACGCAAAACCACAACACCAGTGACAGCAGGATATAGGGCCAGAAGACGCCGACCTTGAACCGGTTTAGTGCAAGCATCAGGCCAAACACCACTACGGAAGCGACCAGCCAGACCATGTAAATGCTGGGCGTATAGAACACCGCAATCACCAGCACCGCGCCGATATCATCGACGATAGCGACTGTAAGCAGGAACAGTCGCAGCGATGCCGGCACGCGGTTTCCGAGCAGGCCCAGAACACCCATCGCAAAAGCAATGTCGGTCGCCGCCGGGATCGCCCAGCCACTGGTATATTCGCCGCCCCCAGAGACAGCCATGTAAACAATCGCAGGAGCGATCATGCCCGCCAGTGCGGCGACCATCGGAAGGCGCCGTGCGGCGGGATTGGACAAAGAGCCTGATACAAGCTCGCGTTTCACCTCAAGCCCGACGACGAAGAAGAACACCGCCATCAACCCGTCATTGATCCACAAATGCAGATCATCCAATTTCTTGATCGGGGTCCAAGGCAGTTCGCCATAGAACAGCAGCTTGTATTCAGCCGAGAATGGAGAGTTCGCCGCCAGCATCGCGGCCGCTGCAACAAGGATCAGCAGGACGCCAGCAGACGCATCGCTGACAAACAAAGCGCGCACCGGCGCAAAGATGGTGCGAAGGGGGGAGAAACCGGACGTCTGCTGATTGGCCATATTAAGGGCCTCCTTTTAGAATTGTGAGGCCGGTTGCAAGTCCAATCACAGCGCGATAGGTTACTTTTCTAACGGGGCACGGGGTAACCTTGGAATTGAGTGGCTGGGATTTGTGGCAATGGCTGGCGCTGTTCCAGCACGAATTGTTGTTGTTCGCCGGGGTTTTCTTCCTGATCGGCGCGCTCGATGACGTCTTGGTGGATGGCGTCTGGGTGTGGCTCAAACTCACCGGGAAAGCGCAAACCCAAAGCGTTGATCGCGAGCGATTGCGCGAACGCCCGTTATCCGCGCCTGTCGCGGTCATGATCCCTGCCTGGCAGGAAGATCAGGTTATCGGGGATACCATCACTCATGCCATGCAAGCCTGGCCGCAGCGTGAATTGCGGGTGTATATCGGCTGTTATCGCAACGACCCTGATACGATCTCAGCGGCCATGAAGGCGGCGGGCCAATGCGCAAGGCAGTGCGCAGACCGAAATGGTAGCCGGTTGCGCATTGTCATTTATGATCGTGATGGACCCAGCACCAAGGCCGATTGCCTCAATCGCCTGCATCAGGCGTTGCGCGATGATGAGCGTCGCAGCGGGCAATTGTTTGGCTGCGTCATCTTTCATGATGCCGAGGACATGGTCGATGCAGGCGCGCTTAGCCTGCTGGATGCCGCCATCGCGGATGGGGCGGACTTTGTGCAACTGCCGGTCGAACCGCTGGTGCAGACAGACAGCCGCTGGCTTGGCAGCCATTATTGTGAGGAATTCGCCGAGGCGCATGGCAAGGCAATGGTGGTTCGCGACGCCTTGGGCGCCGCAATTCCGGCTGCGGGTGTCGGTTGCGCAATATCGCGCCGCGCGCTGCACAGGCTTTCTCGCAGAAGTATTGACGGCACACCGTTTGATCCAGCCTCGCTTACAGAGGACTACGAGCTTGGCTTGGCGATCGCCGATATGGGCGGCACCTGCCGGTTTGTGAGAGCGCAAGGGTCAGACGGCACCCTGATCGCGACGCGCGCGTTTTTTCCTTCAAGGCTGCGCGATGTCGTGCGCCAGAAAACACGCTGGGTCCATGGGATCGCGCTTCAGGGTTGGGACAGGATCGGTTGGAGGGGCGGCTTGCTGGAGACGTGGATGCGCGCCCGTGATCGCCGCGGGCCTTTGACAGCGCTGGTCCTGCTGGTTGGATACACCCTGCTCGCTCTCACTGGCTTGCTCTGGTTCGCCGTTGAAGCAGGCCTTGCTCCTGCTTCGCCGCTCACACCATTGCTCAAGGCTTTGTTGACCATCAATCTGGTCGCCTTTTTGTGGAGAGCAGTTTTCCGGTTTGGTTTCACGGCCAGTCTTTATGGCTGGGCCGAAGGCATTCGCGCGGTTGTACGCATTCCGATTACCAATGTGGTCGCCATCATGGCCGGTCGCAGGGCGGTAATGGCCTATATGCGCTCGCTTGCAGGCGGCGCAGTTGCCTGGGACAAGACACCCCATTTCGCCCATCCTGCGCGCCCCGCGTTTACCTCCAAGGCCGATAGGGGTTCGGCATGATCGGTTCGGAGCGCGACGCGCTGATCGA
>JBARXS010000037.1:0-15704 GCA_049647465.1 Erythrobacter sp. | reverse complement strand
ATTGAAACGCCGGTCTTGCTGCTGTCGGATTGAGGAATGAAATTTTTGTGCAATAATGCCGGTTGAGGGCGTTGACAGTGCCTCACACCCGGCCTAATTGCCGCGCTCCCAAGCGGTGCGAACCCTTATTCAAGCGGGTGTAGCTCAGTTGGTTAGAGCGCCGGCCTGTCACGCCGGAGGTCGCGAGTTCAAGTCTCGTCACTCGCGCCACTTGGGACTTTCTTACATCGCAATCAGATGACAGAGGAATTCTCAGCTCTGGCGCTCAGTGTGTCCAGATTGGCCTGGTGTTGCTCTTCGTCGATACGATAACGCGAAAGGCTCCAAATCCCCAGGCAATAGAGAATGAACAGGGTCGGCGCATAAAGCGCGCCGAGCGACCACAGCGTTTGCGCCGGTACATCCGAGGGATCGGCCCCTTCGGGAAAGGCAATTGTTGAGAGGATCAATCCAGCCAGCAAGACGCCGATGCCCTGTGTGGTTTTTCGAGTGAATGTCACCGCGGCATAATAGACGCCTTCATTGCGCCTGCCGGTCTTGACCTGATTGGCCTCCACCAGATCGGCGACCATCGCATAGGATATGATCTGCACAGCAATCACGAGCGCCAGAGTAAATGTCAGGATAGTCAGGAGGATGGGATAAAGAATGGGACTGCCGTTCTCTGGCATCAAATCAGCCAAGCGGAGCGCGTAGAGCCCCGGCTGAATTCCGACAGCGACCACCCCCAATATGATCGCCGCGCGTTTTTTGCCCCATACGCTCGATGCCTTGGGAGCCGTGGCAAAAGCCAGAAGCGCCGACACCATGACGACGATTGAGACGCCGAAAATCTGTATCTGCGACAAACCCCAGAAACTACTCATCATCAGGATGGAAAGGGAGGCTTCCAAACCCAATGCGACGGAGAACAATACAGTAGAGACAAACAGAGCCACAAAGCTCCTTTCGCGCAAGATCCCGAATATCTCGCGCATGAGCCGACCGAGGCTGAATGGCTGCGTCGCAGGTTCAGGCGCGGAAAGTGTCGGGATCCGGTGATGTGTGCCGATCGCAGAGACCAGAATTGTTAACACAATCAGCACGCTCGCAATTATGCCATAAGTCGCAAAGCCGCTGCGGTCCTGTATGCCCAATGGTCCCGTCAGGATCACGCCGAACATCAGAAGGGTCATCGAATTGCCGATGATCCAGGCAAAGAAAATGCGATAGGATTGCAGGCTGGTGCGCTCTTGATAATCGCTGGAAAGTTCAGGCAGCAGCGCGCTCGACGGGGTTTCATAGAAGGTGATGAATGTGCGGATCAGGACTGCCAGAACTGTGAGATAGACAAACAACCCGGTTTGGGAGAGCACTGGCGGGTTCCACAACAGGAAATAGCTGAGCCCAACCGGCAAAGCGGCCGCATACATAAATGGATGCCGCCTGCCCCAGCGGGACCGCAAATTGTCTGACCAATACCCCACCAGAGGATCGCTGAAGGCATCAAACACCAGTGCAATCAGAATGGCGAGGCCAACCAGCCCCGGCTCCAGCCCGATGACTGTGCCGTAAAACAGCAGGAGAAAGTAGTCGAAGCCGTTATTTTTGACACCGTATGCCGCGGCCCCAAAACCATAGGTGAGTTTGAGAAGGACTGAGGGGCGGTCAGCCAACGGGACCGATGGCTGCTTGATGTCTGCCATGAACGCTTATCCCCTCGGCAGGCAAGGCTAGGCGCCGAAGATGCCCGTGGCAACGCCTGCGGTGACCAAACGCCTGGCCCTATTGATCAGGGGAGGAAGGGGGCGGGGACCAGCTGCCGGTCTCCATCCATATCAGGAACCGCCTGAGCGGCAGCAGCCAGACCAGACCAAGCGTGACATACACCACGGTCTGCGCGCCGCCAGACCACGATCCGATGATGTCGGGGGCATAACGGGCGATCACAATGCCATAGACCATCAGGGCGATGAAGAGGCTGATAATGCCAAAGGGGATTCGCCAGGTCGGTGTTTCGCGCATTAGTCGTTTCCGTAGATTCTGGTTGGTGTCACGACGCAATCGAGCATCATGTCATGCGGCTGTGTCGGGAGGGCATCATCCGGTTCGATCAACTGAATGTCCCATGCCAGTCCAATCGTTCGGGCGGGGGGATGTTCCGCAAGCCAACGATCATAGTGCCCGCCGCCTTGCCCAAGGCGTTGCCCGGACGCGGTAAATCCGACCAGCGGGACGAACAGGACATCGGGTGCAAGGGACCGGGCGCCCGCATCAGGCTGCATGAGATTGAACGGACCGCTGACCAGATCGCTGTTGCCGAACGGGTCGGTGTATTCGGCGAAATCCATCGGCTCGGTTTCAGATGCAAAGCGCGGCAGGGCCAGCGAGTGCCCGTTCTCCTGAAAGTAACGTGCATAACCCGATGCAGGTGCTTCGTCTGGTGTCGCATGATACAGGCCGATGACAGCATGCGCCGGGACATGTTCAAGGACAGGGCGGGGTGGCCTCAAAAACAGCAATGCCCGGATGTTATCAGGCTGCGCAGCAACATGCTCCTTGCGGGCTTTGCGCAGCGTCTTTCGTAGTTCCGATTTTGTGATTGCAGTTCACCCTAACTGTGGATGGGGGGCTTTGAATGGGGAGATCGGTCTGCTGCCGCGCGGGCAGGGTAACGTGACGGGACCACCATGGGTCGTTGCCAGAGAAATCCTCTGACGCGAAAACGTCAGGTGGGTGCCGTATGCCCAAGCTCCCGGGTTCCATTCCGAAGAATGCAGTGGCCCGTAAACTCAGGCAGGGACAGCTCCCGATGGATTGCTTATAGCCTCAGGGATGTTCAGTAGGCTCGTGCCGGGCAGCCCCGTCATGATGATAGCTAGGCCGTCTGCCAAACTTGTTCAAGCGCGCTTGGCTGTATTCGATTTATTCGTTCGGTGCTGCTGCGGCGCTCTCCATGCTGGCGGCCGCCTTTTCCGCTCTTTCAGCCAGAGCTTCCAGCGTGGTGGCCATGCTCGCTTCATCGATGGGGCTGACAAAGAGATCGTGCTGCTTGGCATTGGCTTCGCGCAGGTCTTCCAGTTCAGCCTTTAGGGCCTGCACTTCCTCTCTGGCGCGTGCCTCGGCCTTTCGCACGGTTTCAATCTCGGCTTTGAGTTCGGCTTTCTTACCGCCGTTCTTGGCCTGCTCCTGTTCAGCCTTCGCCAACGCCTTTTCCAGCTCTGCGGCGGCTTCTGCCTTTGCACTCGCGGCGGCAGCTTCAACGCTCTTTGCGGTCGAAGCCTCGGCCTCGCGCAGCTTTTCCTGCGCCTGAACGAGCGCTTCGCGAGCCTCCTGCGCCTCTGCCTGACTGGCCGCCACCTTGGCGTTGGCGCCTGTTTCGGCCTCTTCGATGCGAGAGCGCAGGTCTGACAGCTCGTCAGCCATGAACAGAGCTGTAAACAGCAGATTCTGCGATTCCCGTGCCGCGCGCGCTGTGCCAAGCCGCGCATATTGCTCGGCGATTACCTCGCCAAGGGCCGCGACCTGTTCCTGTTCGCCTTCACCGCAAGCAACATTGTATGAGCGCGGGCCGATCTTGATTGTAATCTCTGGCAACAGCCTTCCTCAGCTTTCCAACTCTTCGATAAGCATGTCGAGATCGCGCAGAGTATCAGCGACTTCCTCGCGCAACTTCTCATGCGAGTTGACCAGCGTCATCACGCGTACAGAGCTGCTGGCGTCAGCATCTGATTTTGTCGCCGATCTGGAGGAGCTACCCGCCGCATTCGCCATGGCGCTTGCATATGCTGCGTCCATCCGCGCAAGCGCCGCGTTAATGCGCGCCAAAGCCTGTTTGATCCGACTATCTCCCATGATGATCGATTACCAAGATTGGCGAGCCTGCGCAAAGATTTGCGATGGGCTGTTGATAAGTGATCTATGGATGCCACGCGCGCGCGCTGTTGACCTTGCAAGATCGCTCAGCAATGGCGTGCGGCACGTATCTTTTCTGGGATCGAATCGCCCTCAAACGCCTGTGGCAGAGCCGCGCGAATGGGCAGTGGGGAACACGGGTTTCAGGTCATTTATCAACTGGAGGCACCACCGCAGCCATGAGTTTTGAAGCCGCTCGCCTGGAGCAAATGGCCAATGCCATTCGCGCGCTTTCGATGGATGCGGTTCAGGCCGCGAATTCGGGCCACCCTGGAATGCCGATGGGCATGGCTGATGTGGCCAGCGTCCTGTTCGCAAACCACCTCAAGTTTGATCCGGCACGCCCGGACTGGGCAGACCGCGACCGCTTCGTCCTGAGCGCAGGTCATGGTTCCATGCTGATCTACGCGCTGTTGCATCTGTCGGGCTATCAACGCCCGACCATGGACGACATCCGCAACTTTCGGCAGCTGGGCAGCCCGTGCGCAGGGCATCCGGAGAACTTCCTGCTGGAGGGTGTCGAGTGCACCACGGGGCCGCTGGGACAGGGCATCGCCATGGCTGTCGGCATGGCAATGGCAGAACGCCATTTGAACGCAGTGTTCGGCGATGATCTGGTTGATCACCGCACATGGGTGATCGCTGGCGATGGCTGCCTGATGGAAGGCGTGAACCACGAAGCAATCGGTATTGCAGGGCACCTCCATCTGGGTGGTCTGAATGTGCTGTGGGATGACAATCGCATCACGATTGACGGTTCCACCGACCTCTCGACAAGCGAGGATATCAAGGCGCGTTATACCGCGACGGGTTGGCATGTTGCCGAATGCGATGGCCATGATTTTGCAGATATTGATCGCGCCATGGCTGAGGCGAAGAATGATCCGCGCCCGTCGCTGATCGCCTGCCGGACGGTGATTGGCAAAGGTGCGCCGACCAAACAGGGTACTTCCGCGACGCATGGTGCGCCGCTTGGTCCCGACGAAATCGTTGGCGCGCGTGAGGCGCTGGGCTGGACGGCTGCTCCGTTCGAAGTGCCGGACGATGTGCTTTCGGACTGGCGCTCAACCGGTCAGCGCGGGCAGGATACTTCTGCCGCGTGGGCATCGCGGCTTGCCGCTTCGCAGCATGCCGGCGAATTTGAGCGCAGGATGGCAGGCGAGCTGCCAGAAATGGACGCGCTGGACCGGCACATCGCCGATCTGATCGAGACACCGCAAAATGTCGCCAGCCGCAAGGCGAGCGAAATTGCGCTGGCCGCGATCAACCCAGCCATGCCCGAAACCATCGGTGGCAGCGCGGATCTGACCGGCTCTAACAACACCAAAGCGGGTGACATTGGCCCCTTCACAGCCGACGATTATTCGGGACGCTATGTCTATTACGGCATCCGCGAATTTGGCATGGCCGCGGCGATGAACGGGATGGCGTTGCATGGCGGCGTGATCCCTTATGGCGGCACATTCCTCGTCTTCACTGATTACGCACGCGGCGCGATCCGCCTTTCCGCCATTCAGGAAGCGCGCGTTATCTATGTGATGACGCATGACAGCATCGGCCTTGGCGAAGATGGTCCGACGCACCAGCCGGTCGAGCATCTGGCTTCGTTGCGCGCCATGCCCAATGTTCTGGTCATGCGCCCCGCCGATGCGGTCGAGACCGTAGAGTGCTGGAAGATCGCGCTGGAGCAATCGGACCGCCCGACCATCCTGGCGCTGTCGCGTCAGGGACTGCCGCAATTCCGGCTTGAGGCGTCATCGGAAAATCTGAGCGCGAAGGGCGGGTATCGGGCAAAATCTGCTGTCGCCGATCGCAAGGTTGTGATCCTCGCGACGGGCTCTGAAGTTGGTCTGGCGATGCAGTGTGCCGATACGCTTGAGGCGGATGGTATCGGTGCGGATGTTGTTTCGATGACCTGCACCGAGCTGTTTGACGAGCAGGACGAGAGCTACCGCGCGGACATCCTGCCTGATGATGCCCTGATCGTTTCAATCGAGGCTGCCAGCACCTTTGGCTGGCAGCGCTATACCGGCAAAAACGGCATCAATATCGGCATTGACACCTTCGGCGGGTCGGCCCCGGCCAAAGATCTTTTTGCCCATTTCGGATTCACAGCGGACGCAATCGTTCCGCAAATCACAAGCAAATTGAACGCTTAAGCAGGAGTTTCTCATCCATGGCCACCAAAGTTGCCATCAACGGTTTCGGACGTATCGGTCGCCTTGTTGCGCGCGCCATTCTCGAACGCAGCGATCACGATCTTGAGCTTGTCTCGATCAACGATCTGGCTGACACAAAGTCGAACGCGCTGCTGTTCCAGTACGATTCGACCCATGGCCGCTTCCCCGGAACGGTCGAAACCGGTGAGGGCACGATCATCGTCAATGGCAAGGCAATCGCCGTGACGAGTGAGCGTGACCCTGGCAATCTGCCGCATGCGGCGCAGGGTGTGGACATCGTCCTCGAATGCACCGGCTTCTTCCAGAGCGAGGAAGCATCGCAGCCGCACCTGACAGCGGGCGCGAAGCGGGTTTTGATCTCGGCCCCGGCAAAGAACGTCACCGCCACCATCGTCTATGGTGTGAACCACGATGTGCTAACCGCTGATGATGTGATCGTCTCCAATGCCAGCTGCACGACCAACTGCCTCGCTCCCGTTGCCAAGGTTCTGCAGGACACTGTCGGGATTGAGCGTGGCTTTATGACCACGATCCATTCCTACACCAATGATCAGCGTATGCTGGACCAGATGCACAGCGATATGCGCCGTGCCCGTGGCGGAGCGCAGAACATGATCCCCACCACCACCGGTGCCGCGCGTGCAGTCGGTCTGGTGCTTCCGGAACTGGCTGGAAAGCTGGATGGATCATCCGTGCGCGTTCCCACGCCCAATGTCAGCCTTGTCGATCTGGTCTTTACGCCGGGCCGCGATACATCTGCCGAGGAATTGAACGCGGCGCTTAAGGCGGCAGCTGACGGCCCGATGAAGGGCGTACTCGATTACACCACCGATCCGCTGGTCAGCTCTGATTTCAACCATCACCCCGCCAGTTCGACCGTGGACAGCCTCGAAACCAGTGTGATGGAAGGCAAGCTCGCCCGCGTGGTCAGCTGGTATGACAACGAATGGGGCTTTTCCAACCGGATGATCGACACCGCCGGTGTCATGGCGAAGCTCCTTTAAGAACGGCTTCTCCCACCCCCGTTCGTGCTGAGCCTGTCGAAGCACCGCTCTTTATGAGCGACGGTTCAAAGAGAAGGACGGCCCTTCGACAGGCTCAGGGCGAACGGAGTTGTAAGTGGCAAAGTTCAAAACCCTTGATGATCTGGGTGACGTGACCGGTAAGGTCGCTCTCGTTCGGGTCGATCTGAACCTTCCGATGAAGGACGGATCAGCGACCGACGTTACCCGTGTCGAAGCGGTTAAGCCGACGATCCTTGAACTGAGCGAGCGCGGTGCAAAAGTCCTGCTGCTCGCCCATTTCGGGCGTCCGGGCGGCAAGCGGTCCTCCGTCCTCTCCACCAGCATGGTCGTAGGCGACGTGGAAGGCGTTCTGGGCAAGGAGCTGATGTTCATACCAGAGGTCGCCGGACCTGTGGTGGAGCAATCCATCGGGATCTTGCGCAATGGCGATATCGGACTGCTCGACAACACCCGTTTCTGGCCGGGTGAGAAAAGCAACGATCCGAACTTCGCACAGGCCATTGCCGCGCATGGCGATTTCTACGTCAATGACGCGTTCAGCGCCGCGCACCGTGCTCATGCGACAACCGAGGGGCTGACGCATTACCTGCCCTCTTATGCCGGGCGCGCGATGGAGGCCGAGCTAAAGGCGCTTGAAGCGGCGCTTGGTTCGCCCGAACATCCGGTCGCGGCGGTGGTGGGCGGCGCGAAGGTTTCGAGCAAGCTTGCCGTGCTTGAAAATCTGGTCGGACGGGTCCAGCACCTGATTATCGGCGGCGGGATGGCCAACACATTCCTCGCCGCGCGCGGCGTCAATGTCGGCAAAAGCCTGTGCGAACATGACCTTGCAGACACCGTGACAAGGATCATGGACGAGGCCGACCATGCAGGTTGCACCGTTCACCTGCCTTACGATGTGGTGGTGGCGAAGGAATTCGCCGCAAACCCGGCATCCTTGCGCACGTGCAACGTCCATGAAATTGGCCCCGATGAGATGATCCTGGACGTCGGCCCCAGCGCGACCGAAGCGCTGGCCGATGTTCTGAAGACCTGCCGCACTCTGGTGTGGAACGGCCCGCTGGGCGCTTTTGAAACCGAGCCGTTTGATGCTGCGACCATGACGCTGGCCCGGCATGTGGCGGCGCTCACGCAGGAGGGATCGCTGATCAGCGTGGCGGGAGGCGGGGATACCATAGCCGCCGTCGCGCAGGCCGGTGTGGCGCAAGACCTCACCTATATCTCGACCGCAGGCGGCGCGTTCCTTGAATGGATGGAAGGCAAGGACTTGCCCGGCGTCGCAGCCTTGGCTGCCTGATCATGGCCGACATCTCAGGAATGATACAGGCGCAGGAATTGCGTTTCATGCAAAGCTGGATGCACCGTGAAGCGGGCGATATCCGCAAACTGACGGCGCGTGATTTCATGATGATCGTCGGCAGCAATCCGCCCGAACTGCTTGATCGGCCGAGTTTTATCGAAGCCCTCAAGACAGATTTCAGCTGTATCGGTTTTCGTCTGGGAGAGAGCGTTGTGCGCCGCCATGGCCGCGGCGCGTGGTTTACCTCCGGCGCCGAACTCGAACTCAAGGTTGGCTCACGCGAATGGTCAGGCCGGTTTCTGATCACTGGCCTGTGGCGCAAGCATCGCATCGGTGGCTGGAAACTGGTCGAGCGGACCCTGTGCTCACTCGACGCCGATGAACGCCTCGCGGCGAGCATCCGCCGGATGCAGATGTGGCAGGGATAGGACGAAGCCAATGAGCGAGCCCAGAACCGAATACGGGTATGGCAATGCGGTCGAGGCCAAGCAGGGCGAATTTGCGGGCTGGTATCACTGGAACCACGATCCGTTTGAAACGCGCTCCGGTCCGTTCTTCATGCGGCGCGAGGATGATGGAACCTATCTGAGCGCTTTTCGTGCTGAGCCACAGCATATGAACGGGGCCGGGTCCATGCATGGCGGGTGTCTGATGACATTTGCTGACTTTGCCCTGTTCGCCATCGCCACCGACGAGTTGGAAGGTGCAAACGCGGTCACGATGAACCTGTCGAATGACTTTCTGGGCGCGGTGCCGGTGGGCGCTCTGGTTGAAGCGCGCGGCGAGGTCACACGCGGCGGGGGCAAGACGATCTTTGTGCGCGGGCTTATAACCGGCGATGGCAAGCCTGCGCTCAGCTTTACCGGCATCATTCGCAAGTTTTCAAACCGCAGTTAAGGCGGGGTTTTGCTGATGCTCGCAGTTGCAGCATTCGCATGCTCTGGCTAAGGCGGGCGCAACGAAAACTCCCACAATGAGCATTCAGACTTAAGGTAAGGGCAGGGGACACCATGAACACCGATCAGATGACCGCAAAGATCGCAGGCGGCCAGGGCTTTATCGCAGCGCTGGACCAGTCGGGCGGCTCCACTCCCAAGGCTCTGCGCGGCTATGGCGTCGAGGACAGCGAGTGGTCTGGCGATGATGAAATGTTCGCCCGGATCCACGAAATGCGCAGCCGGGTCATTACAACTCCATGCTTTGGCAGCGGCAAGGTGATCGGCGCGATCCTGTTTGAAAAGACGATGGATGGCCACGTGGAAGGCAAATCAACCGCCGATGCATTGAAGGCGCGCGGGATCGTTCCGTTCATCAAGGTGGATCAGGGGCTGGCGGACGAAGCGGACGGCGTCCAATTGATGAAGCCGCTGGACAAGCTTCCGGCGCTTTTGAGAAAGTCAGTCGCGCATGGAATGTTTGGCACGAAAATGCGCTCGGTCATCAAGTCGGCCAATCCGAAAGGCATCGCCGCTGTCGTGGCGCAGCAGTTTGAGGTTGGTGCGCAGATTGCCGATGCCGGCCTGATGCCGATGCTTGAGCCGGAATATGACATCACCGCGCAGGACCGGGCCGAGGGTGAGGACATTCTGCTCGCCGAAATCATGAACCATCTTGATGCGCTGCCCGAGGGCCGTCAGGTGATGCTCAAGCTGTCGATCCCCGTAAAGCCGGGCCATTATGCTCCGCTCATCAATCACCCCAAAGTGCTGCGCGTGGTAGCTCTGTCGGGCGGCTATTCCACCGAGGATGCCTGCGCGCACCTCGCCAAGAACCCCGGCATGATCGCCAGCTTCTCCCGCGGGCTTTTGCAGGATCTTCGCAAGGGCCAGTCAGACGAAGAGTTTGACGGCACTCTGGGCAGCGCGATTGACCAGATTGCAGCGGCCAGCGTCGCCTGAGACTGAGACGGCGTTCCTCACCCCCGGTAGTCTTTGGGCACCGGGATAAAGACCAGTTCAAGCTGATATTTCTCAAGGTTTATCGCCCCGTTGCGACTGGGCGGGGTTCCCGCTTTCGTCAGCAGCAGAAGCCCGCCCGGCACCCGGGCCGGCTGACCGAGGCGCAGCACCACTTCGCGAAGTCCTTGCGGTGTGTGCATTACGACCGAGATGATCATGGAATTACGCCCGAAACACAGGCGCGGATCGGTGCAGCGATCATCGTAGAAAATGTTGACCGGGGTGACCTCGAGAGAGCCCACGCTTACGCGCTCAAAGAACGACACGCCGTCGGTGACATACGTATCTGCATGGGCAGGTGTGGCCGTTGCGGCGGCGATGGCGCAAAGGGCGAGGGTAAGGCGCGTCACGATGTTCAAGACTCGGTCTCCTTCACCATTTGCTTACCATAATTACTGGTGGCGGCGGGGATTGCCTGCGCGCCTGTGCCAGTGATGGACAGCGCAGCCAGCAGCGGGCTAAGGGCAGCGCATGACTGAAAGCACCCCTGGCACCCAACTTTACCTCATTTCCCCGCTGGACGTGGGCGGAGACTTTCCCGAGCGGCTTGAACGCGCGCTTGCGGCGGGCGACGGGTTGGTCAGTGCCTTTCAGTTTCGTGTGAAGGACATGGATCAGCACGCCGCCGCCGCACTTGCACAGCCGCTTCAGGCGATTTGCGCCGCGCATGATTGTGCCTTCATCGTCAATGACAGCGTGCCGCTGGCAAAGCGGTTGAAGGCGGACGGGGTCCATCTGGGGCAGGATGATGGCGACCCGAAAGAGGCGCGGGCGGAACTTGGCCCTGATGCACAGATCGGCGTGACCTGCCACGCCAGCAAACATCTCGCGATGGAAGCCGGTGAGGCAGGGGCTGATTATGTGGCGTTCGGCGCGTTCTTTCCATCGACCACCAAAGATAAAGGCCCCGATGCGGAGCGTCCGGACACCGATTTGATCGAATTCTGGGTAAAGCTGTTCGAAATCCCGCTGGTTGCGATCGGCGGAATCACGCCGGACAACTGCGCACCGATCGTCAGGGCGGGGGCCGACTTCCTCGCTGTATCGGGCGGTGTCTGGAACGGGGACGAAGCCGCTGCGGTCAAGGCATTTGCCACGGCCATCGACGCCGCCTGATCAACGGGACAGTCTCTCTTTTCGCCGGGATTATAACGCGTCGGTCTCGCCTCCGTCTCTTATCGCACACCAAACACTTATCGCGCTTAATCCGCACTGCGGCACATCAGGGTGGGGATTGCCCATGCGATATGCAGGCACGCCCCAGCCAAGTTAGAAGGTTGACAGGGCGGTCCGCATCAGGGCGTGACCGTGCCGCAATTGGGCGGTAGTGTACGCCTTATGAAGTTCATGGACCGCATCCTCACCATCGTCGTTACCGCAACGCTTACCTCGGCTGTCTGGATCGTGTTTGGCAGCACAGTGATGGAGAGCGCGGCGGGGCTAACTGAGACTGGGCTAACTGAGGCGGGGCCAACCGAGACCGGGCCAACCAAGGCCGTGGATGCGAGCACGCCTGAAAGCGGCGAGCCTGGCACCGAGAGCGCTCCAGCAGCATCAAATGCACCCCCGCCCCAAGCCCCTGCGACGCAGGCGACGAAAGAGCCAGTCCCTGCTGCAATCCGAACAGCCCTCGCCATGCCGGTATCCGGGATTGTGTCGGCTGATCTCACAGACAGCTTTCTTGATCCGCGCGATGAGGACGGTCTGCGGCGGCATGAGGCGATTGATATCATGGCCCCCAGGGGCACGCCTGTAACAGCGGCAGCACCGGGCAGGATTGCGAAAATCCATACATCCGGTGCGGGCGGCAAATCGGTCTATGTCCGCTCAAAGGACAAGACGAGGCTCTATTTTTACGCTCATCTCGATAGCTATGCCGATGGCCTGAAAGAAGGTCAGAGCGTAAAGGTGGGGGATGCCTTGGGGACGGTGGGCAAAACGGGCAATGCCAAGCCTGACACGCCGCATCTCCATTTTGCAGTCTTGCAAACCACCAGAGATGCCGAGTGGTGGGAGCCCGCCAATGCGATCAATCCATACCCGCTCTTGACCGAGCCGGTCAAATAGCACTCAGCCCGTTCCGCCAAGGCGGGTGCAGAGCAGTTTGCCCAGCGATCCGTCAGCATTCAGCTGGCGCAACTGGTTTGTCCCGATCCGCTTGAACTGCTGCCCCTTTTTCGGGCCGCGCGTAAATACCAGTTCGTTTCCGCGCATCAGATATGTTCCTCCGCCTTTGGCAGAGGTGTAGCGCGAAGCGGTGCCAATGGAGAAACCTGCTTCTTCGACCACCTCATATGCGTCTGCGCTGGCATCACCGGGCAGCGCGCACTGATAGGTGCCATGCGGCATGGTGCGCAGCATACGTCCCTCTTGCCCGAGCAAGGGCGATGCAGCCGCAACGGCGGCAGCAAAAGCAGTGAGCATAATGACGTGTGTCGTTTTCATCGGAGTCGTTGAGCCTTCGTTCCGCAGGAGGCTTACCAGCCGATCAAAGGCATTTCCACTTGGTTAACCATGTCGTGTTGTATCATGCTGACAAGTACCGGCACCTCGCACCGCTTGCTGTCACGTGCGCCCTCGGCTATGCGCGCGCATCACATCCTGCCGGACGGGTTGTCAGCTGGGGCGAGCTTGCAATCGCAAACCTGCCGGCCATCTCTTTCAAAACAGCCAGTCCACCAAAGCCAGTTTACTAAAGCCAGTTTACCAAAGAAAGCCAAGAGAGCCCCATGAAGATCAGCGGCGTCGACATTCGTCCCGGCAACATCATCGAATATGAAAAGGGCATCTGGAAAGTTGCCAAGATCCAGCACACGCAGCCGGGCAAGGGCGGCGCGTATATGCAGGTCGAGATGAAGAACCTGCAGGACGGGCGCAAAACCAACGTGCGTTTCCGCAGCGCTGACACAGTTGAGAAAGTGCGGCTTGAGACCAATGACTATCAGTTCCTGTATGAAGACGGCGACATGCTCGTATTCATGGATCAGGAAACCTACGAGCAGATCAATCTGCCCAGCGACCTTCTGGGTGATGCGCGTCCGTTCCTTCAGGACGGGATGCAGGTCATGCTTGAGCTGTGGGAGGAAAAGCCCATCAGCGTGCAGCTTCCCCAACAGATCGAAGCTGACATCGTCGAAGCGGATGCGGTGGTGAAGGGGCAGACTGCCTCTTCGAGTTACAAACCTGCCGTGCTCGACAATGGTGTCCGCATCATGGTGCCGCCGCACATTGAAAGCGGCACGCGCATCATCGTCGACGTGTATGAGCAGACCTATGTCGGGAAGGCTGGCTAAACCCCGATGAGCATGTTTTCAGGGCTGATCCGCGTGATGGAACGCGCCGCGCGCAAGGCGGGCGGGCGCTTGCGCCGTGACTTTGGCGAAGTCGAACATTTGCAGGTCAGCCGCAAAGGCCCTGCCGATTTCGTGTCCAAGGCCGATATGCGCGCCGAACGCACAATCTATGACGAACTGACCGTGGCGCGCCCCGGTTGGGGCTTCGTACTGGAAGAAGCCGGGATCATAGAGGGTGATGAGGGCAAGCCGCGCTGGATCATCGATCCGCTGGATGGCACGTCGAATTTTCTCCACGGCATCCCCCATTTCGCGATCAGCATTGCAGTGCAGGAACCGCGCCTCGACGGTAAAGGGTGGGGCGATGTGACCGCGGCGTTGGTCTATCACCCGATCAATGATGAGACATATTGGGCGGAAAAGACGCGCGGTGCGTGGTTGCAGGATGCGCGACTGCGTGTTTCGGCTCGGTCTCGCATGGATGACGCCTTGATTGCCACCGGCATTCCCTTTGCCGGGCATGGGGACTTTGCAGAATGGAGCCGCATTTTTGGCGCCATCGGTCCGGAAGTGGCGGGCATTCGGCGCTTTGGTGCCGCTTCGCTTGATCTCGCCTATGTGGCGCAGGGGCGCTTTGATGGGTTCTGGGAAAGCGGCCTCAACGATTGGGATACCGCCGCAGGTTGTCTGCTGGTGCGCGAAGCTGGCGGTTTTGTGTCCGATTATCGCGGCCGGTCAAACCCGATCCATTCGGCTCAGGTTCTCGCCGCCAATGACAAATTGCATTCAAAACTGCACAAGGTTCTGGCTGGTTCGCTGCGTTAAGCTGTCAGCTATTCGGTTCTGAGCGCCTCAATCGGTGAAAGCCGCGAGGCGCGCACCGCCGGATACCCGCCGAAGACCAGTCCGATGATAGCGGAAAAGATGATTGCGCCCAACGCCGTCCCGATGCCAACGGGAACAGGGAAATCGGCATAGGTCGACAGCGCCCATCCACTGAGCCATGCGAGCGCCAGTCCGATAGTGCCGCCCAGCACGCATAGAACCGCCGCCTCGACCAGAAACTGGTTGCGGATATCGCTGCTGCGCGCGCCCAGAGCCATGCGCAAACCAATCTCGCGCGTTCGCTCCGTCACGCTGACGAGCATGATGTTCATGATCCCGATCCCACCCACCAGCAGGGAGATGGATGCTATCGAGACAAGCACCGCCTGAAGGATTCCAGTGATCATCTGGCTCTCCTCCATAAATTCCTGCGTGGTGCGGATTGTAAACGGGTTCACTTCTCCTTCGCGCACCCGGTATCGGTCGCGAAGGACATTGGTAATGTCCTGCTTTGCCTGCACCAGCGACGCCCCTTCCTCAAATCCGACAAAGGCGATCTGGAGGTCGTCCGGCCCCGGCAGGGAATCTCCGATAAAGCGCTGTCGCATTGTAGAAATCGGTATGATTGCAGTGTCGTCATTGTCATCGCCAAAGGTTGATCCCTTTTCCTCAAGCATTCCGACGATAGTGAAGGGCACGCCGTTCACGCGCACGGTTTCACCGACGGGGTCAAATTCGCCGAACAGCGTCTCCGAAACGGTGCGGCCAATGACCATCACACGCGCAGCCGCGCGAATATCGGCTTCGTTGATATAGCGCCCACGGTCGGCGGTGTGGTTGGTGATGACACCATAGCCGGGCGATGTACCCACCGCATTTGTCGTCGCACTGGTGCCGGCCACCACCAGATCAAGCGACTGGCGAAGCTGCGGCGCGACCGCGCGGATGCGGGGAACCTCGCGTTCAACCGCGGTCAGATCGCGGCGGGTCAGGCGGCCACGGTCAAAACTGCGCCTGCCGCCTTCGCTGTCAGGCTCCGGGATCAGGATCGCCATGTTTGACCCGAAGGAGTTGATCGAGCTCATGACCGATTCCTGCGCGCCGTTCCCGACAGCAACCGCCAGAGTCACGGCGAACACCCCGATCAAGACGCCAAGCATGGTCAGCAAAGAGCGCATCAGGTTTGTGCGCAGGGCTGTCATCGCGATCGAGATGTTGACGCCCCAGCTTGA
>JBARXS010000036.1:0-24466 GCA_049647465.1 Erythrobacter sp. | reverse complement strand
TAGGTTTCGGGAGCCTGCGCGCCGGGGATCATGAATTTCTCATTCACAATCATTGCGGGGACGCCGGTGATGTTGAGGTCATACGCCTGACGCTCCTCGGCAAGCACCCGGGCATCCAGATCTGCATCGTCCAAAGCGACCTTGGCAGCCTCACGGTGAAGCCCAGCGCCCGCAGCAATATCCAGCAGCACTTCGCGGTCGGACAGGTCGCGGCGATGGTTAAAGTGCGCCCTGAACAAGGCAAGCTTCAGATCGGTCTGCACAGTTGGCCCGGCCTGCTCCAACGCGAGCGTAAGCAGCTTGTGGCAATCCCGCGTGTTCCACACCATCGCGGACGGCGGATCGCCCTCACCCTCATAGGCGAGCGAGACGCCTGCACCTTCCGCGATGGCTTTCATCTTGCCGCGCACCGCTGCGCCCTCTTCGGCAGAGCGGCCATATTTGCGCTGCAGATGCGCCTCCTGCTCTTCGCCAGTGGCCGGCATATCGGGGTTAAGCTCAAACGGGCGCCAGCGGATTTCCGCATCGATTTCGCCTTCCAGCTCGGCCAGTGCCTTGGTCAGTTGGCCATAACCAATGGCGCACCACGGGCACATGACATCGGAATATATGTCGATCGTAACGGTCTCGGTCATGCTCAAGCCTGCTCTTTGTCCAGCCACCACGTCATCAGCGTATGCGCAATCGCAAAGGGGCGCGGGAAAATAAGTTGCTCGTTGCCAGCCTCCCCTGCGGCGCGGGCATCTTCCAGCTCGGCCCGGGTGAACCAGCGTGCATCATCCAGTTCGGTTTCGTCGATGGTCAGTTCGGGATCGTCGGTGGTGCTGGTGCAGCCGATCATCAACTGGCTGGGAAACGGCCACGGCTGGCTTGAAAGGTAACGCACATCGCGCGCCTTGATGCCCGCCTCTTCCCAAACCTCGCGCACAACAGCTTCCTCAATCGTCTCGCCCGGCTCCACAAAGCCTGCAAGCGCGGAATACATGCGCGGGGGGAAGCGCGGTTGGCGGCCCAGCAAAAGCTTGTCTTCATACTCTACCAGCATGATCGTAACGGGATCGGTGCGCGGGAAATGCTGTGCGCCGCAATTGGAGCAATTGCGCTGCCAGCCGCCCTTGGTCGGAGAAGTCGGCGCGCCGCAATTGGCGCAGAACCGGTGGCGCGCATGCCAGTCCACCAGCGACTTCGCCCCGCCATAGATCGCCAGATCCTCGGGCCGGAGCAATTGCATCACCTGCCACGCGCGCGGCATGGCCGGCGCGGCAGAGCCAATTTCGGGAACGGGCGCGAAATGCGCTTTGCCGTCCATCATGCCCAGAAAGACCAGCTCGGTGTCCTCGTCCACATCGGCCAGCGTACCCCAGATCAGGCCGCCCGCATCGTCAATCTGCGGCAACAGGCCATCAAGGCTTAAAACCTTGGCCCGCCAGTTCATCAGATTGCCCAGCGCCTCGGGATCGACGCGGATGTTGTCCGCGCGGTCCATCGGCGATCCGGCAAAGGCTATCGGCGCGTCAGCGGCATCCGAAACGGGGTTGAGCATGATGCGGCAGATCCTTTGTAAAATCAGGCGCCGTTCATAGCCATCAGGTCTTTTTCTACGGCGGCGAGGAATTCGTCGCGCACGGGATAGACATCGGCGGGCATGTATTGGGTAAACAGGCCGGTGCGCAGGCCAATCTTGTAATCAATCGCGCCCAATGTGCCAGCCGCGCCGCCCCAGCCAAAGGTGCCGTCAACCGAACGGCCGCCCGCCCCGTGGCCCTGCCCTGCGATCCACGAATCGCTCAGGTCCACCGTCGCCGGCACGAGGTCGGAAACGCCAACACGCACCGCAGGCTCGCTCATCACGCGGGTGCCATCCAGCGTCCCGTAACCCAGCAACATGCGCAGGAAGCGGTCATAATCCTTGGGGCTGGAGACAAGACCGCCCCCGCCCGAGGGAACCTTGGGCTCATCAAGATAAATCGAGTTTGCACCCGGATCGAGCGGCAGGACAGTTTCGCCAAGCACACCGAAATTGTCGGTCAGACGGCTCTTTTCGCTGGCAGGCACCGTCATGTACGTGCTGGTCATGCCGCACGGATCAAACAGCCTTGTCTTCAGGAACGCTTCGAATTCCATGCCCGAGGCAACCTCGATCACGCGGCCCAAAAGATCAATCGAGCACGAATAGCTCCACTTGGTCTCTGGCTGATACATCAGCGGCAGCGTCGCGAGCCGGTCAGCCCATACCTCAAGGCCGGGTGCTGGCGTCGGGTTCGGAAGGCCGGGGATCGGGAACCGGCTCACACGGCCACCCACCAGGCCGTTTTCATTGAAAGCGTCAAGCAACGGACCCTTGCTGGTGATGCCGTAACCAAGGCCAGCGGTGTGCGTAAGCAGGTGGCGGATCGTGATCGGTGTCTTGGTCGGGACAGTGTTCTCCAGCGGACCTTCGGGATCGACCAGAACCTGCATGTCGCGGAATGCGGGGATCACTTCGTGCAGGGGCATGTCGAGGCCCAGCTTACCCTCGTCAATCAGCATCATGATCGCCATGCCGGTGATCGGCTTGCTCATCGAATAGATGCGGTAAAGCGAGTTTTCGTCAACTTGCGCGCCGCCACCCATTGATAGCGTTCCGCCGCCGACTGTGTGGGCGTGATCTTCCTGATTCCAGCCGAAGGTCGCGAACATGTTCGCGACCTTTTTTTCGCTGATATAGCGCTTGGCCATGGCCGCGACGGTTGGATAGGCCTCGCTTACATCATGGGCGAGCAGTTCACGGCCAAACGGCAGCCCGCTAAGCGCAGCACCCGCAGCGATATAGCCGCCAGCGCGAAACAGCGAACGGCGCGACACACCGGAGGCCAGCATATCGGTGGTAAGCGCGCCCATTTCGGTCGCGGCGCTGAAATTGCGGTAAGCCATGGCGTGATTTCTCTCCGGATCTGTTTGATCGCTTAGTGGGGCAGAATGGCATGAGCGTCAATTGTGGGGCTGGCTCAAGATCCGGTCTTGAATCCGTCAGGTGTTGTAGTCATATAACACACATGCTGAATCTACTCTCATGGCTCATCGGTCTTGTCTGTCTCATCATCGGGATACCGTTGCTTATCCCCGTGGTCGGGCTGCTATTATGGTTGCTCCTGCCGGTGTGCTTCATCGGTATCCTGCTTGGCTCGCTATCGTCGAGCAACAGCGGGCGCAATTTCAATATTCTGGTGTTTGTGCTCATCATCCTGAGACTTTCGGTCTTTGGCGGAATGGCCTGACGGGGCCGGCAGATTGCCTACGCCAATGCCAGCCGCGCAGCTTTTGCAAACAGGGTGGGCAGACCGGCGTTTTCGATATCGCTGATGGGCCACCACTCGCCCTCTCCTGCCCAGTCGGCATCCGCCCGTATCCGCTGAACACTCAGCGTGAGATGCGCGTGGGTGAAAGTGTGGCGGACCGCGCCC
Source organism: Erythrobacter sp. (assembly GCA_049647465.1). Lineage (GTDB taxonomy): Bacteria > Pseudomonadota > Alphaproteobacteria > Sphingomonadales > Sphingomonadaceae > Erythrobacter. Next base: position 21,023 of record JBARXS010000036.1, on the reverse strand, counting down.
AACTCCTCCCATCCGCCCTCAAACGGAGGCGCTCCGCTGCCATCTTCTCGCGCGCTCCAGCCGTCATCAGGCAGGCTGCGCATTCCGGCCAGCATACCGGTGCCTTCGCGCCGGAACAGCCAGACCTGCGCGCCTTCAGGCGTCTCGCGCTCGATCCAGAACGCAGTGCCTGTGCGCTCGGGCTTGGCTTTCTTGGGCGGCTTCACAGGCAAGCGCTCAGGCTCTCCCGCTGCTCGCCCATCACATTGATCGCTCAAGGGGCACAGCAGGCAGCGCGGCGATTTGCTTGTGCAGATGCTGGAGCCCAGATCCATCATGGCCTGCGCAAAATCACCGGACCGCGCATCTGGCGTGAACGCTTCTGCGCGCTTCCGGATCGCCTTGCGCGCGGCGGGCAGCGGCTCTTCAATGTTGAACAGGCGCGCAACCACCCGCTCGACATTGGCATCGACGACCACTGCTCTTTCACCAAATGCAATCGAGGCGATGGCCGCCGCCGTATACGCGCCCAGCCCCGGCAAATCCCGCAATTCCGCCTCGGTTTCAGGAAAACCGCCGCGCGCTGCCACTTCGCGGGCGCATTTCGCCAGATTGCGGGCGCGCGAGTAATATCCCAGCCCCGCCCACGCAGCCATGATCGCATCATCGCCCGCCTCGGCAAGATCGAAGACGGTCGGCCAGATCTGCGTGAATTTCTCGAAATAGGGTTTCACGGCGGCAACTGTAGTCTGTTGCAGCATGACCTCTGACAGCCATACGCGATAGGGAAAGGCGGGATCATCCGGCGTCGGTTCACCGGGCGGCACACGCCATGGAAGCGTGCGCGCATGGGCATCGTACCAGTGGAGCAGGGTGTCAGATATGCTGGCAGTCACAGCCGGGCTATGGCATGGGCGGCAGCGTAATGGGAAGCGATGGCAACAAATCTGGTGGAAAGAAAACACCCGCGAAAAAGAAGGCGCGCGCCTATGTCCGCCCGCGTGGCGGCGCGCCCAAGCCGATTGGCGAACTGATGCCGGAGATCGGGCGAACAGCGTTTCGCCGCTTCGGCTTTGTGCAAAGCTCTGTTGTTACCCGCTGGCCCGAAATCGTCGGTCCGCGCCATGCACGCGTCTGTTCACCCGAGGCGATCCGGTTTCCTCCGGGCGAAAAGTCCGAAGGCATTCTCCAGCTTGTTGTGGTGCCCGCACATGCCCCGCTGATTCAGCAGGTGACGCCTGAAATCATGGAGCGGGTGAACCGCTTCTTTGGCTATAAGGCCGTTGCGCGGGTTAAACTGCGTCAAGGCGCGGTTAAGCCGCCTGAGGGCAACAGGCCTGCAAAACCGCCACCTTCGCTAAAGCCGATCCCGATGGAGCTGGGTGACAGTTTGCGCGATATTGGCGATCCTGAACTGCGCACCGTGCTGGAATCGCTCGCACGCAGTCTCGAAAACAAAGATGATACAAAGGACAAGACTAACCCGTGATTGGCCTTCGCACTCTCTCGATTTCCACACCACACGCAGGGCTGGCAGGCGTCGCCGCCCTGGCTGTTGCCATTCCGGGCGCGGCGCAGGATCTTGAAAATCCCGACAGCGCCTTTGTCAACAACATGCCTCCTCAAATGTGGATCGCCAAGGTTGAAAAGACCGAGCGCGGCCACCGCATCGGCAAGCCCGAGGCCGAGGCGCAGCTGATCGAGTTCATCAGTTACACATGCAGCCACTGCGCCAACTTTGCGCGCGAAGGCGGGCCGACGCTTGATCTGGCAGCAGTCGGTCCCGGCCATGTCAGCGTCGAAGTGCGCCCCGTCATCCGTAACGGGATTGATCTCGTCGTCACCATGCTGGCCCAATGCGGCGATCCGGCGGGCTTCAAGGATCGTCACCGCATGTTTCTCTATTCACAGGATGAATGGCTGACCAAGGCGGTCAATGCGCCGCGAACCCAGCAGGCGATTTGGGCGCGCGGCGATGCAGCAGCGCGCACCAACGCGGCTCAAGCGCTTGACCTCGATGATATGCTGGCAACGCGCGGCCTGACCAAGCCGCAGATCAACGCCTGCCTCGCAGATGATACAGCCGCCAGCGCAATCCTTTCGCACAATCGCGCCGATGCGACAGAATTCGGGTTCACCGGCACGCCCAGCTTTGCGCTGGATGGCAAACTGTTAAACGAAGTGCATGACTGGCGCAGCCTCTCCGGCGTGCTCCAGACCCACTTCAAGCCTGCTGCTGATGGCGAATAAGCGTCCCAGCACTCAAAGGTGCGACATAATCGCCCGCTTTTGCACAAGACAGGCACAATTGTTCACAAGCAGCCGCGCTCCGCACTTTACCATGCGCTCTATCGCTGCAACTTAAGAAATATCCGAAGCGAAGGACACCTCATGAATTCCGCCACGACAGTTTCAAACATCCGCACCGCTCGCAATGCCCGCCTCTATCTCGCGATGGCAGCCGCCCTGGCTGCGCCCTTCGCCTTGGCCGCATGCAGCGATAGCGATGCAGAGGAAGGCGGCACAAGTGGCGAACCCATCGCCGCGATTGAGGCACCCGATGGCACCAGCTGGAACGAAACAGTGACGGTGTCCGAAGACGGCATGGGCTATATCGTCGGCAATCCCGATGCGCCGTTGAAGCTGACGGAATATGCCTCGCACACCTGCGGCGCCTGCGCGAATTTCGCGGTCACAGGCAAGACCCCGCTCAAGGAGAACTATATCTCCACCGGCGTCGTCAGCTTTGAACAGCGCGAGGTTTTCCTGAACCCCTATGACGTGGTCATTGCCGCGCTGACCCAATGCGGCCCGCCAGAGCGGATGCAGTCGCTTTCCGATGAAGTGTGGCAGAACATTAGCAGCGTGTTGGAAGGTGTTCAGTCCAATCCCGAGGCGCTCAATGCGACAGGTCAGCTTCCGGTCGAAGAGCGCTTTGTTGCGATTGGCGAGGTTACGGGCCTGATCGACTTCTTCGCAGCGCGCGGCCTGTCCGCTGATCAGGCGCGCACCTGCCTTGCCGATAGCGCCAAGATTGAGGCGATGGTCGACGGGTCAAGTGCCAAGGCAGAGGAAGTCGGCGTGACCGGCACCCCTACTTTCACCCTTAACGGCAACAAGCTTGATGCGAACCAGTGGGGCGGACTTGAACCCCTCCTGCAACGCGCCGGCGCGCGCTAGGATACAGGGCACCCAACACCCGCCCATGCAGATAAGCCGGCTCAAACTCAGCGGATTCAAGAGCTTTGTCGAGCCGGCTGAGCTGCGCATTGAGCCCGGTTTGACCGGTGTTGTCGGGCCAAACGGCTGCGGCAAATCCAACCTTCTCGAAGCAATCCGCTGGGTCATGGGGGAAACCTCGGCAAAGTCGATGCGCTCTGGCGGGATGGAAGATGTGATCTTTGCAGGCACTTCCACCCGCCCCGAACGCGCCTTTGCCGAAGTGGTCCTGCATGCCGAAGATGACGCGGGCGAGGAACTGGTCGTCACCCGGCGCATAGAGCGCGGTGCAGGCAGCGCCTACCGCGTCAACGGCTCCGATGTCCGGGCCAAGGATGTCGCGCTCACCTTTGCTGATGCGGCGACCGGTGCGCACAGCCCCGCCCTCGTCAGCCAAGGCAAAATCGCTCAGGTGATCGCCGCCAAACCCGCCCAGCGCCGCATGATGCTGGAGGAAGCCGCCGGTATTGCCGGGCTGCATGTCCGGCGCAAGGATGCCGAGAGCAAGCTGCGATCCACCGAGGCCAATCTGGCCCGGTTGGAAGACCTGATGGCAGGTCTGGATGCGCAGATGAACTCGCTGCGACGTCAGGCAAAGCAGGCAGAGCGGTACACAAAGCTGACAGAGCAGATCAATGTGGCCGAAGCGCGGCTGCTGTTTGCGCGCTGGCGCGAGGCGGCACACGCGGCGAAAGAAGCACGCGCCGCAGCCGAGGACGCAGAGGCCAAAGTTGCCGACGCGAAGGCAGCGGCTGAGGCGGCTCAGAAAGAGCAGGCCGCTATCGCGCATGAACTGGCCGATGCGCGCGAGGAGCTGACCGATCGCCGCGATGATGCAAGCGCGCACGGGCACCGCATGGCCGCTTTGTCCGAAAAGCTGGAAGCCGCGCAAGCTCGCCTTGCCGACCTGACCCGCCAGCGCACCCGGTTGGAAGAGGATCGCTTGGCGGCAGACCGACTGACCTCTGATGCCGCTGATGCGCTTGCCAAATTGACCAGTGACCTGGAAGCCAGCCGGAAAGCTGTGGCCGAGGCCGAGGCAGCCCGCCCCGACATCGCCGCGCGTAGCGAGGATGCCGAACGCGCCAGCCGCACCGCCGAACTCGCTCTGGCCAAGGCAACTGCCGATCAGGCCGGGGTCGAGGCGGAGTGGCGCGTTGCCGAGGCCGCGATCGCTCAGGCGCAAAACCGGCTGGACCGCCTGACCCGCGAGGAACAGCGCATGGCCGCAACCCGCGCCGAGCTGGAAGGCAGCGAGGATAGCGACCACGCCGTGATCGCCGCGCGCGAGGCGGTGGACCAGGCCGCTGGCGAAGTGGCGAATTTGCGGATGCGGCTCGAGGCGGATCAGGCGCGCAAGGCCGACCTGCAATCCGCGCGCGACGAAGCAGGAGCAAATCTCGCCACCGCCAAAGCCGAACTGGCGGGGATCGAACGCGAATACACCGCACTGGCGCGTGACCGCGACGCGCGGGTGAAGCGCGAGAAAACCCGTGAAGGCCTGCCCACAGCGCTTGACCGGGTGAGCGTCGCTCCGGGTTATGAGCGTGCTCTGGCCGCTGTGTTGGGTCGCGATTCCAAGTCCCCGCTCGGCGCGCCGCCCGACATCAGCGACGGTCGGTTCTGGACCGGCAGCGATGCACCCGCGCGTGTGTCAGACAGCCTGCTCGACCACATCACGGATTGCCCCGCAGAACTCCGCGCGCGGCTTGCTCTGGTGCATTGCGCCGATGAAGATGACGGCCGCACGCTATCCCCCGGCGAGTGGCTGGTCACGAGGGGCGGCCATTTGCGGCGTTGGGACGGGTTTATCGCGCGCGGGGAAGGATCGGCTGAAGCTGCACGGTTGGAAGCTGCGAACCGGCTCAGCGAACTCGAACAACAGCTGCCCGACTTGCGCGGGGCGGCAGAATCTGCGGCCAGCGCAGAGGCCAGCGCGCGCGAGGAGCTGAGCGCGCTGCAAACAGGTCTGATAGCTCAGGAACGCGGGCTTGCCAGCGCGATTGACGCTGAGCGCGGCGCTCTGCGCGCACTGGACGCAGCCGAAGCGGCGAAGGAGCGGATCGCAGCGCGGTTGGAAGAGCTTGAGACATCCAGCGCCGAACTGGGCGAGCAATTGGACAGCGCCCGCGTGGAACTGGAAACCGCCAGTCAAAAGCGCGCTGCCCTGCCTCCACCCGATGCGGGCCGCGCCTCTTTGGAAGCAGCGAAAGCGAAGAACGAAGCCGCGCGCACATCGGTGCAGGCGGCGCTCGCCGCGCTGGCCGCGCATGATCAGGCGCTCGCGGTTTCACGCGAGCGGCTGGCCGCGCAACAGGCGGAGCACGCCAATTGGAAGGCCCGCTCCAGCGAAGCCGCCCAACGCGAGGCAGAGGCGGTGCGCAGGCTGGCCGAGATCGAGGAAGAGAGCGCCATCGTCGCGGCTAAGCCAGCGGCGCTGATCGAAGAGATCGAGCAGGGCGATGCGGTGCGCGAGCGGCTGCAGACCGAACTGGCGACAGCAAAAAGCGTGCTCGAGGCCTGCGAGGCAAAGGCCCGCGCCGCCGATCAGGCGCTTGCCGCCACCAACGAAGCGCTTGCTGTTGCGCGCGAAGGTCGCGCCACCCTTGCCGCGCGCGCCGAAAGCCAGGAAGCGCGCCGGGGCGAAATGGCGCGCATCTCGGGCGAGCGCTTTCAATGCCCGCCGCCGCTGCTGCCCGAACGCTTCGAATTCAGCGAAGACGATATCACGCACGCACAGGCCGTTTCTGAAGAGCTCGACCACCTCACTGCCAGCCGCGAACGCATCGGTCCGGTCAATCTGGTCGCCGCAGACGAGCTCGCGCGGATTGAGCAGGAGCATGGATCAAGCGCCAATGAACAGGCCGAATTGACCGAAGCGGTCGCGCGGCTGCGGGGCTCCATCGGCAATCTCAACCGCGAAGGGCGCGAGCGACTGCGCGCGGCATTCCAGGAAGTGGACGGCCATTTCCGCATCCTGTTCACCCGCCTGTTTCAGGGTGGTCAGGCGCATTTGGCACTGGTCGACAGCGATGATCCCCTGGAGGCGGGTCTTGAAATTTACGCGCAGCCTCCGGGCAAACGTCTGCAATCATTGTCGCTGTTGTCCGGCGGGGAGCAGGCGCTGACCGCGACTGCGCTGATCTTTGCGCTGTTCCTGACAAACCCTGCGCCGATCTGTGTGCTGGACGAAGTCGATGCGCCGCTGGACGATGCCAATGTCGAGCGGTTCTGTGATCTGCTCGACTCGATGATCGAGACTACCAGGACACGCTTTCTGATCGTCACGCACAACGCGGTGACGATGAGCCGGATGCACCGGTTGTTCGGCGTCACCATGGCCGAAAAAGGCGTGTCACGTCTGGTGAGTGTGGACTTGGGAGAGGCCGAGCTGATCGCTGCGGAGTTAGCCTTTCCGCCGCTATAGCCTAAGCCTCGATCGCCTAAGCCTCTATAGCCTGCGCGAGGCGCTTGCGAATGGACTTTAGCTGGGCGAGCGTTTCCGTCATGTCTGCGCCCGAGGACGTGGACTTTTTCTTCGGGCCTTTTGAGGCTTTCTTTGTGCCTCCGATCACGATTTCGGTACCGGGCTGGGCATTTTCCTCTGCCGCGATCTCTTCGGCGGTTCGGCGTTCTCCGGCCCGGCGCTCTGCCTGCCGCCGGTCCAGATCCTTCCGCCCGCTGCCACGCAAGACAGCTTCTGCGCCCTTCAGAGTGTAGCCCTCTTCATTCACGAGCCGGTCGATATCTTCGACCAGCGCGACATCTTCCGGCCGGTAATACCGACGACCCCCGCTGCGCTTCAGCGGTTTGAGCAAAGAGAACTGCTGTTCCCAGTATCGCAGGACATGCGGCTTGATGCGAAGCGCTTCGCTGACTTCGCCGATAGTGCGCAGGGCGCTTTCGTCCTTGCCGTCTTCGAATTCAGCCATGGCTACTGAGGCATGTCCCTAAATAATGGGCTATTCGCCCTTTGAAATGCGTTCTTTGAGGATTTGACTGGCGCGGAAAGTCATCACCCGGCGCGGAGTGATCGGCACTTCGACCCCGGTTTTCGGATTGCGACCCACGCGCTCATTCTTGTCCCGCAAGATAAAGCTGCCAAAGCCCGAAACCTTCACATTCTCGCCCCGCTCAAGGGCTTTGCACATATGTTCCAACGTCGCTTCGACCAGGTCGAGCGATTCTGCTCTGCTAAGCCCCATCTTTCGATTGATGGTCTCAGCCAGATCAGCCCGTGTGAGCGTGCCTACTGAACGCATTGCGCGATTCTCCTCTTGGTGCGACCCTTCGAGTGGTCAGGGCATACAGAAACCATGCAGAACCTGCAACTTAGGCCTGCGTTTTTCACAATCAGGGGGTGCAATTCCTGTTCACAATCTGCCCGCGCCCGCGTCCTCCCCCGCATTCTCCGACGCATTCTCCGACGCATCATCATGCGCAAGAGCGGCTGTGCTCACATGCGGATCAGGCTTGCGCCCCAGGTAAAGCCGCCGCCCATCGCCTCCAGCATAACCATGTCGCCAGATTTGATCCGCCCGTCCTTGCGCGCCGTATCCAGTGCAAGCGGCACTGACGCCGCCGAGGTGTTGGCGTGACGATCCACAGTGACGATCACCTTGTCAGACGATATTCCGAGCTTCCGGGCGGTAGCATCAAGGATGCGCGCATTGGCCTGATGCGGAACCACCCAGTCGATATCTTCGATCGATATCCCTGCATCTTCAATGACTTCACGAAGAACGCTGGAAAGGTTCACAACGGCATGGCGAAAAACTTCCCGGCCTTTCATGCGCAGGTGACCAACGGTTTGGGTGGTGGACGGTCCGCCATCGACATAGAGCAGATCGTGCTGGGCGCCATCGGCGTGAAGCTTCGTTGCGATAATCCCGGCGAGCGGGCCGGTGGCATTCGCGCCGGTTTCAACTGCATCCTGTGCCTCAAGAACCACCGCGCCTGCGCCATCGCCGAACAGGACGCAGGTCGTGCGGTCCTCCCAATCGAGGATGCGGCTGAACGTCTCCGCTCCGATCACCAGAGCGCGGCGCGCAGAACCGGTGCGCAGCAGCGAATCGGCTGTCGCAAGCGCATAGAGAAAGCCCGAACACACCGCCGCAACATCAAAGGCGATGCCGCCATTACAGCCCAGCGCGTGCTGAACCTTGGTTGCGGTGGCGGGGAACGTGTTGTCAGGCGTGGCCGTCGCCAGCACGATCAAATCGATGTCGGACGCCTCGCAACCCGCATCCGCCAAAGCCTCCTTGGCCGCCTGAGTTGCGAGCGTCGCTGTCGTTTCACCATCAGCGGCAATGTGGCGCTGGCGAATGCCGGTGCGCTCAACAATCCATTCATCGCTGGTGTCGATCTGCGTCGCCAGCTCTGCGTTCGTCACCACCCTTGCCGGCAATGCCGAGCCTGTTCCCAAAATGCGCGCGCCCATAGCGATTTTGGGCGGCGTCGCGTTCACGCGGGCTGCTCTTTGTCTGCCTGATTAGTGGTCTCGGGGCTGGCAGGCTGCGAACCATTTTGCGAGCCCCATTCCGATCCCAGCTGTGCCAGATCATCCGAAATACGCTCTGTCAGTTTGTTCGTGAGCAGGCTGGCTGTCACGGCGACCGCATGGGCAACACCGCCAGCCGTTGCGCTGCCGTGGCTTTTCACGATCACCCCGTTAAGGCCCAGAAACACCGCGCCATTATGGTTGTTGGGATCAAGATGGTGGCGCAGCAATTCGGTCGCCGGGCGCGACACCAGAAAGCCGAATTTTGACCGGATCGAACTGGTAAAGGCCTGTTTGAGCAAATCGGTCACAAACCGGGCCGATCCCTCAATCGCCTTTAGCGCAATATTGCCCGAGAAGCCGTCGGTCACAACGACATGCGTTTCCCCGCGGTTGATCTTGTCGGATTCGACGAAGCCATCAAAATGCATCGCAAGCGTACCTGCACCGCTGTTGCTGGCTGCTTGCAGCCGCGCCGCAGCTTCGCGCAAGGCATCGGTGCCCTTGATATCTTCCGTACCGATGTTGAGCAGCCGCACGCGCGGGCGCTCAAACCCGTTGATGATGCGCGAATAGGCTGCGCCCATCACGGCGAACTGGACCAGATTGCGGGCATTCGCCTCAGTGTTGGCGCCCAGATCGAGCATCACGACATCGTGGCTTTCCAGCGTCGGCATACGCGCGGCCAGAGCCGGTCGATCAATGCCGGGCATGGTGCGCAGCGCGAGCTTGCTCATCGCCATCAATGCGCCGGTGTTGCCCGCGCTGACAGCGGCGCCCGCATCGCCTGTCTTCACCGCGTTCACGGCTAGACCCATCGAGGTGGTCTTGGCGCGGCGGATCGCTTTGCTGGGCTGCTCGTCGCCGCCCACGACATCATCGCAGTGCAGGATTTCGGACGCGCCACGCATACCGGGGTGATTGTCGAGAGCGGCTTCGATCCGCTTTTCATCGCCCACCAGCAGGAAGTTGAAGCCAGCGTGATCACGGCGAGCCAGGGCTGCGCCTTCGACCATAACGCGCACGCCTTCATCGCCGCCCATCGCATCAATCGCGATACGCGGTAGAGTCATGCGACCATTCCTTCAACAAGCGTGAGTTAGAGGCCCTTGGGCGCCATGACGAGGCGACCATTATAATAGCCGCAATGCCCGCACATGTTGTGAGGGCGCTTCAACTCGCCACAGTTCGGGCATTCATGGAAGGCTTCAACCTTCAGCGAATCGTGAGCGCGGCGATTGCCGCGGCGATGCGGGGATACTTTTCTCTTGGGGACAGCCATGGCGGCACCATTCCTCGGATATAATCGTTTATTGCGTCAAATGACTGTGCGTCACAAAACGCCGGTGTTTCGGTAGCCGCCCATACGGACCTGACTTCGCTCGCGCAAGACTAGTCGCGCGATGATCCAGACCGGTTATGGCGGAAAGCGCGTGCGTATAGCGAAAAATCGAAAGGTTGCAAGCGTTCCTGCCGACCCGTAGCGAACTGTGAAGATATTCAGGGGATCACCAGATGATTATACTTCCGGTCACACTGGCCTCGGCTGCGGCTGCGGCCATACTCAACATCTGGCTTTCGATACGGATTGGCGCGATCCGGCGCGCGGCGGGCATCTTCACCGGCGACGGTGGCAGTGAGCCTCTGCAACGCCGGATGCGGGCGCAACTGAACTTTGTCGAGAACACCGCCTTTGTGCTCATCCTGATCATCGCAATAGAGCTCTCGGGCGCTGGCAAGCCGTGGCTGCCTTCTATTGCCGCGCTCTATTTCATCGCGCGCGTGGCCCATGGCTTTGGCATGGACGGCGGAAAGCTGGCTGTGGGCCGGATGGTCGGGACAGTGGTCACTCTGCTCACCCAACTGGGTCTGGCTGTGGTCGCGGTGCTGATTGTGACGGGCGTGTTGTAGAATCGGCGCACACGCCAGCGTCAATCAGCTTGTCCTTCCGCTCTATCATGTCGGCGGGCAGGCAGATGTCCCACGCCAACCCTGCCTTCTCGAGCAACTTGATAAAGGTGTAGCCCGGATCGCTCTGACCCGGGTGCAGACCGATGCGGGCGCTGCCGGGATAAGCGTGGTGATTGTTGTGCCACGCCTCGCCCATAGTCAGAAAGCCCGCCCACGGCACGTCATGCGCCTGAACGCCTGCGCCGCGCACATGCCAGCTTTGCGGCCCGCGCCGATGCGCCAGATGACCGACCAGCCAATGACCGTGCACCGTCAGAGCGACCCGCACAAACACGCCCCAAACCACGAAGGGCAAGCCGCCCCACACATAGAGTAGCGCCGCGACGGGCAGTTGATGCAGCATCCATGTGCGCTCCATCCAGCGGGTGAAGCGGCTGCTTTCGAGCCGGGCGATGTCGTATTGCGGCGAGTGATCGAGCTTTAGAGTGCAATGCAACTGCCACCATGCGTCGATCAGCATTGGCCTGCGATGGGCGAGGTAATCGTGGCATTCGCTTTGTCGCTGCGCCCAATCGCGCAGGTCATGCGTTTTCACGATCCAGACCGGCCCGCTCATCCCCGCGACTGTACCGCACCAGATCAGAAACCGTCGCATCATCGGCGTGGTTTCAAAGCTGCCATGAATGAGCAGCCGATGAAAGCCGACCGAATGGCCCAGAAGCAGCATCAGACCGGTCAGCCCCAGCCCTACTGCAACGGCGGCAGGCGTGGTGTAGAACGGCACCAGAGCAATCGCTGCGAGCGCCATGCCGCCGTTCCAGATGCTGTGCGCGGGATCCCAGTGAACCGTGCCTTTTGCGGCATCGGCGCGCCCAGAGGCACCTTCGTCAATCCAGTTGACCTCGCAACGGTCACGGCTTTCGATTTTCATGCGCCGACTCCATAGGTAATTAATGAAAGGCTTAATTACCTATGCCCACTGGTAAGCGATTAAGCAACCGCTTATATACTGCAACGCAATGCAAAAAGTTTTCGAAGCCCTCGCCTCAACTGTGCGCCGCAGGATTCTTGCCTATCTCTCGGAAACCGAGCTGACGGCAGGGCAGATTGCGGACCGGTTCGACATATCCAAACCCGCCGTGTCACAGCATTTGGCGGTGCTGCAAAATGCGGGCCTCGTCGAAAGCGAAAAGCGCGGGCAATATGTGCACTACCGGATCGTGCGAGAAAACCTGACCAACACGCTCAACGGCTATCTACAGGATGTCTGCCCCGTCTCACGCCCGCTGAAGCGGGAGAGTAAGGAGTTGGGTGAGAGGGCAAAGGGCGACTTCGACTGAAGCGATCAATCGCCCTTGCCCCGATCCAGAAAAGCGGAAACCGCAGCACACAAAACGACGACCAATAGAAGAACTCCGGCGACCAAACCCGACCTAACCGGCATTGAATAACCCGCCTCGATGCTGAGGATGATCGTCGCATACCCAGCGATCCCTGCAATGCAGGCCCAGATAATCCGTGGGGCGAGCGGTGCGTTCATTCTTCGGTCAACTCAACGCGTAATCGCTCACGAACTGGTTAGTCTTGCGTTCCTGGCCGAAAGTGCTGGTCGGGCCGTGGCCGGGGATGAAGGTGATGTCTTCGCCCAGGGGCCACAGCCGCTGCGTGATCGAATCAATCAGGTCCTGATGATTGCCACGCGGGAAATCGGTGCGCCCGATGCTCCCCTGAAACAGCACATCACCGACAATCGCAAAGCGGCTGGGCTGATGGACGAAGACGACATGGCCCGGAGTGTGACCGGGGCAATGGATCACATCGAGCGTAAGTTCGCCCACCGTCACCGTATCGCCATGCTCCAGCCAGCGCGTCGGCGTGAAGCTCTTGGCGACCATGCCATAACGCGCGCCGTCTCCGTCCAGCTGCTCGATCCAGAACAGATCATCCTTGTGCGGGCCTTCGATCGGCAGGCCCAACTCATCCGCCAGCATCCCCGCCTGCCCGCAATGGTCGAGATGTCCATGGGTGATAAGGATCTTCTCCAGCGTAACGCCCGCCTTGGCCACGCCCGCCTTGAGCTTATCAAGATCGCCACCCGGATCGGTCAGCGCGCCCTTCATGGTCTTGGTGCACCAGATAAGCGAGCAATTCTGCTGAAGCGGCGTCACCGGCATAATCGCGGCGCGCATGGGGGGAGGAGGTTTAGTTTCGGTCATCCCGAGCATTTATATCCGCCCGCCCTTCCATACAACCCGCCCGATTATTTCCACCTCGCCCGCCTCTACGCTCACCGGAGGATAGGCGAGGTTCTGGCTCAACAGCGAGAACCGCCCCGCCCCTGCACTCGCGACGCGTTTCACCATCAGTGTATCGCCCAGCCGCACCACATGCACGCCGTCGCGAAACGGGCGGTCTGATCGGTCGACCAATATCTCGTCGCCATTGTTGAGCAGCGGCTCCATCGAATCGCCTTCCACTGTAATCACTGACAACTGCGCCCCGTCCAGCCCCTGTTCCAGCAGCCAGCGGCGCGAGAACTTGAACGCGTCGAAAACCACCTCTTCGCCGGGCACTGCACCCGGTCCGGCTGACGCCCCGACCGCAAGGCGCGGAACGTCAAGATAATCCGGTGCAGATCTCATCTCGGGCTGAGTAGGGGAAACCACGTAGGATTTTTCCTTTACTCCATCAATTCCTCCGCCAAGCTCGCTTTCCCGCACCCCAAAGAACCGTGCCAGTGTCTTCCGATCGCCTTCTTCCAGCTTTCTCGGCGACCCTTTCCTAATGAATTGTTGGAGATAACTCGGGTTCCTTCCCAACATTTCGGACAGGCCGGAGAGGCTGACGCCCCGCTCCTTCGCCAGTTCGAGGAGACGTCTGCGCACCGGATCAAGAGTGGCATCAAGCGTTGTATCGGAGGAGTTGCTCATATTTTTCTCCTACATGAAGGATTTTTCCTAGACAAGTAGGAAATGGGGCTTATCCCCGGGAGACACGTAATGCACAGATATAGGTCAAGCGCTGACTCCACACCGCGAGGGCGTGGTGGTATGGGTGCAAAAATAGCCATACTTAGGAGGTTAAATGCCAGACGAAGAGGGGTTCAGGATACCACCCCCGAGCCCGCCACCCTTCAGCGAAGAAGATGCGCAACTTCAGGATGCGGCACGGCAATCCGAACAAATAAGAGGTTTTTTTGCCAACCAGATTTTTGTTCAACCAAGTGGAGGACAGTTGCGCCTCACATTTGGGGAAATAATAAACGGCAGGGCAGTTTACCACACATCACTTGTAGTTCCGGACGAGGTTGCGTTAAATTTTGGGAAATTGATTCAAGAGGTTGCAGAAACTTCGTTAGTGACACGCTACGGCGTGGACAACCCAGATTCAAATGGCGACTAAAGCCGAAAAGTCTAAGGCGTCAGCGATCCAGCAGGCCAGCATTAAAGGAATGCAAGTGGGCAGCACTGCTGGCCCAACAAAGGGAAGGGTTGCCGGAGCAACGGTTCGGACAAGGCGGGGTAAAGTCACCAGCGTTGGGGGCCACCGCGTCGTGAAATATTTTGAACTTACACCTCACGAACTTGAAAAAGTCCAAGATGATAGGGATGAGGGCTCTGTTTTTTTTGCGTTGAGCGCGCTTTTTTTAGGAATAGCAATAGACAGCGCCCGCGATCTTTTCATGAGCAAGAATATTAGTTCGAGTAACTTTGAAATTGTCGCCACTGTGCTATTGATATTTGGTGCGCTTGCTATCTTATCAGCGGCGTGGGGATATGCAAAACGCAGGCGGGCGACAACATATCTACAAAGTATTAAGGATGATCATGATTTCCCCGAATGACAACCAATTCGACAAACTATTGTCCGCCATGATGCACGGCGAGCCTCCTAGCGCGGGAAAGAAACCATTAACTCCGAAAGCATCGAGTGCGGACGGTGGCGACGATTGTGACGAAACTCAAACTCGCCCAGATACTTCGGAAGATGCTTCGCACTAACGTGAATGTGTGTGCCGTTGATAGAACGCTTTAGCTGTGCCCAGAAGCCTTCGATACCGTTGACTGTCGCGCCGGTTGTGCGGCTCACATATTCACCCTTCGAGTGATTGACGGTCTTGTGCCAGTAGCCGTTCCACATAGCGACTTCACGGTAGCCGTGCAGTTCATCCGTATGGACTTCGCTGTGCGGCTTCACGTGGTCAAGAATGTGCGGGACTAATGAGGCGGTCTTGCGATCAGACACGATGCGCGTGGTGATGTTGCCGCCGCGCTCACGCATACCCAGAACGATAACCTTACCCTTGCCGCCGAAGCCGCCTTTGTCATAGCCGCCAAGGAACGTCTCATCGACTTCCACGGTTTTGAACGGGCCGCCCATAGGCTCGTCACCGTCCACCATCGCCATATACTTGCGGATTTCATGGCACATGCGCCACGCCGTTTTGTAAGTCACGCCGATCTGGCGCTCGACTTCCTTGGCGCTGACACCGTTCCGCTTCGCGCAGAACAAAAACATCACATAGAACCAATCACGCAGGCTTGTGCGGGTCCGATGGAAGGGTGTGCCAGCGGTAGGGTAAACCTGATGGCCGCAATACTCGCAACCGTATGAACGACGCTTAGCGATCCGATAAAACTGCGCAGACTTGCCGCACTTCTCACACTCGTGACGCTCGCCAAAGCGCACCAGCTTCAGATGCTCCAAACAACTTTCCTCAGTAGGGAAGCGGTCTTGGAATTGGCGGAGTGTGGGGGCTTTCGTTTTCATAGGTATTGTATGCCACAAAACCCTACGTGTCGCAAGGGGATAATCCCCTAGGAAATGCGATGGAACATTTAAGGAACACCGGGCGATTCGAGGGATCGGAGCGGCCCGGCAAAAACTGAAATCCATCTGGCCGATCTCCCATGAAAGGTGCCGCAATGCTGATCCGAAAAGTCGAGAAATTCCTGCGTGAACACGAAATGTCAGCCACCAAATTCGGGCGGATGGCCGCCCATGATCCGCGCTTTGTGCTCGATCTGCGCATGGGCCGCACGCCGCGCGCCGCGACCGAAGCGCGCACGCTGCGCTGGATGGCCAGCTACACACCGATCCCGCCCGCCCCGCCAGCCACCCACACCCAAACGGTTGCTCTCGAAACGAAGGGTTTTGCTCATGCTTGATATCGGAATTCTTGAGACGAAATCCGCCGATCCGGTGTCCACCGCTGGCTCAGATCGCAGCCTTGTTGGCGGCACCAGCGACAGAGAACGCCGCCATGCGCGACGTTATCGTCCGCGCCGCACGACCGCAGACCGTTTGAGGGAAGCGCTCATCACGCTGACGCAAGGGTTTGCCGATGTCCTGACGCATGAAGAGACCCCGTGGTCCTCAATCACGTTTTCAGGCGCGCGTCATGAAGTCACGCTCGATTTCAACGGCGCGCAGGCCGTGGCCGCGGGCGAGGAATTCATCGCCGCCCTGCCCGATCACGAATTTGGCATCCCGGGGCAATTGGTAGCCGATGCCAGCATCCGCGAAGTCGATCACCGCTTTGGCGCAGATGAACGCATGACGGTGACAGCGGTGCTGTTGCTGCTGGAGGAGGTGTGAGTCTGCGGTGGTGCGGCGCGATTACGTCCGCCGCACCACCAGATTTCTGATCTCGCTCATGTCTTCCATCGCGAATTTCACCCCTTCGCGGCCAAGGCCTGAGTCCTTCACGCCGCCATAAGGCATGTTGTCCACGCGGTAACTGGGCACGTCGTTGATGACGATCCCGCCCACTTCGAGCTTGTCCCACGCGTCATACATCTTGAAAAGGTCGCGGGTGAAGATGCCCGCCTGCAGGCCAAATGTAGACCGGTTCACCTCATCCAGAGCTGCATCGAAATCGCTGAACTTTTGCAGGATGGCGAGCGGTCCAAAGGCTTCCTCGTTCATGGCGCGCGCATCCTTGTCGACGTTTTCAAGGAGGGTTGCCTCCAGCATATTGCCGTTGGTGAGTTCACCGCCGGTCAAAAGGGTCGCTCCATGCTCGACTGCCTCGTCGATCCAGCCTTTCAACCGCGTTGCTTCGCCATTGGATATCATCGGGCCGATAAAGGTGTCCCGATCCTTGGGATCGCCCGCAATCAGCGTCTTGGTCTTCTCGACCAGCATTTGCTTGAAACGGTCATAGATGTCTTCGTGGATGATGATCCGCTGCACCCCGATGCACGACTGGCCCGACTGATAGAACGCACCAAAGATGACGCGATCCAACGCATCATCCAGGTCAGCGTCGTGATCGACAATAACCGCCGCATTGCCGCCCAATTCCAACACGACCTTTTTCTTGCCGCTCTTTGCCTTGAGTTCCCAACCCACTCCGGGAGAGCCGGTAAAGCTGAGCAGCTTGAGCCGTTCATCGGTGGTGAACAGGTCGGCTCCATCGCGGCTCGCTGGCAGCACGGAGAACGCGCCTTCGGGCAGCACATCGCACTCGGCCAGGACCTCACCCATAATAATCGTGCCCAGCGGAGTCTTTGATGCAGGCTTGATCACGAACGGACAGCCCATGGCGATGGCAGGAGCGATTTTGTGCGCGGCAAGGTTCAGCGGAAAATTGAATGGCGAAATAAAGCTGCACGGCCCAATCGGATAGCGTTTCCACATCGCGGAATAGCCTTTCGCACGCGCAGAGATATCGAGCGGCATGACCTCGCCGTAATTGCGCACGGCTTCTTCGGCGGCGATGCGGAATGTGTCGATCAGGCGAGTAACCTCGCCCTCTGAATCCTTGATCGGCTTGCCAGCCTCAACACACAGCGCGTAGGCGAGCTCGTCAAAGCGCTCTTTAAACCGCGCGACGCAGTGCATCAGCACGTCCTGTTTTTCATAGGAGGCCAGCTTGGCCATCGGCTCGGTCGCATGGACCGCGCCTGCAATCGCCTTGTCGATGGTCGCCGCGTCGGCCAGCGCCACGCGAAACGCAACCTCACCAGTGTATTTGTCGGTTACGGCCAGATCGGTGTTGGGCTGCTGCGCCTTGTTGTTGAGATAAAGGGGGTAGGTGTCTTTCAGCATCGAATGTTCTCCTTTCCCATCAATCTCAAAGCTTCGCGCTCAGTTCCTTGATGTCGTGGTTCAGGATCTGGTCGTTCTCGGTGTAATCGACCGGGCAATCGATCAGGTGCACGCCCGGCGTATCGCAGCAATGGGCCATCAATTCGGTCAGATGTGCGGAGGATTCGACCCGGTGCCCATGCGCGCCATAGCTCTCCGCATATTTCACGAAATCGGGGTTGCCATAGGTCAGACCGAAATCGTCAAAGCCCATATTGGCCTGTTTCCAACGGATCATTCCATAGGCGTCATCGCGCAGGATCAGGACGGTGAGATTGAGCCCTAGCCGCACCGCCGTCTCCATCTCCTGCGAGTTCATCATGAAGCCGCCGTCCCCGCAAATCGCCATGACCTTGCGCTCAGGGTAAAGCATGGCGCTCATCATCGCGGACGGCAGGCCAGCGCCCATTGTGGCCAGCGCATTGTCGAGCAGAACGGTGTTGGGCAGATAGGCCGTGTATCCGCGCGCGAACCAGATTTTGTAGACCCCGTTATCAAGGCAGATGATGCCATCGCGCGGCATGCAATCGCGTACCTGTTGCACCAGATGCGGCGGGAAGATCGGGAAGCGGTCATCCTGCGCCAGCTTGTTCGTATGGTCGAGTTCGGCCTGATGATAGGCGAGCAACTGGTCAAAGTTCCAGTCGCGATTGGGCGAGACATCTTCCTTGATCTGCCAGACGGCGTTGCCGATATCCCCGATCACTTCGATCTGCGGGAAATAGACCGGGTCAACCTCTGCCGTCTTGGTCGAGACGTGGATCACCGTGACCCCGTTATCCTTCATAAAAAACGGCGGCTTTTCGATCACGTCATGGCCGACATTGATGATGCAGTCCGACGCTTCAACCGCGCGGTGCACGAAGTCTCCGGCTGAAAGCGCCGCGCAGCCGACGAATTTGGGATGGCGTTCATCAATCACGCCCTTGCCCATCTGGGTGGTGAGGAAGGGAATGCCGGTCTTCTCGACCAGCTGTTCCAGCATCCGCCCTGCCATTTTGCGGTTGGCGCCGGCACCAATCACGATGATCGGGCTTTTCGCCGCTTCGATCGCCTTGACCGCCGCGCGCACAGCTTTCGCTTCGGCAGAGGGTCGCCGCGCGACGCTTTTGGGCAACGGCTTGTAATCGGAGGTGGGTTCTTCGGCGATATCCTCGGGCAGTTCGATCAGGGTCGCGCCCGGCTTTTCCTCCTCAGCCAGACGATAGGCCTCGCGCACGCGGCTGGGAATGTTGTCGCCCGCTGCGATCTGGATCGAATATTTGGTCACAGGCTCCATCAGGCTGACGATATCGACGATCTGGAAACGGCCCTGTTTGGACTTCTTGATTGGCTTCTGGCCCGTGATCATCAGAACCGGCATCCCGCCCAGCTGCGCATAGGCGGCAGAGGTCACAAAATTGGTCGCCCCCGGTCCCAAAGTCGCCAAACATACGCCGGTCTTGCCAGTGTGCCGGCCATATGTCGCGGCCATGAAGCCTGCGCCCTGTTCATGGCGGGTGAGGATAAGCTTGATTGTGTCCGACCGGCCCAGCGAGTCCAGAAAATCGAGGTTCTCTTCACCCGGCACGCCAAAGACGTATTCGCAGCCTTCAGCCTCCAGACAGTCGACAAAAACGTCCGATGCTTTTTTGGTATCGCTCATGCTTGCATTCCCCCAATTTCAACCACGCCCCACGAGACGGGGTGATGGCGGTTCCTGCCATGAGTGTATTGCAAGAATGCGCCAAGTCCACCGGCATCCAGCCCCGGCAAGCTCAGTCGTGCAGATAGTCCGGCATCTAATATCCGCGTGCGGGATCAAAGATCGGCGCGACCGGCTCTCCGCGCCGGTATTTCTCCAGATTTTCAAGGAAGCGGTTGGCGCTGCGGATGAACATCTGGTCCTGCGCGCGGCCTGAAAGATGCATCGTGATATGCGCAGTGTCGAGCGCCCATAAGGGGTGTTCCTGCGGAAGCGGTTCCGGCGTAGTCACATCAAGAAATGCGCCGCCAATCTTCTTCGTTTCAAGCGCCTTTACCAAGGCAGGCTGGTCCACCACGCTGCCGCGGGCGATGTTCACGAGCACCGCATCATTCTTCATCGCTGCCAGCTCGTCCTCGCCGACCATGCTTTCGGTTTCGGGCGTTGCGGGGACGGCCAGAATCACCCAGTCAAACTCGCCCAGACGGCCGCGCCATTCATCCGGCGACAGGACACCCTCGCCACCTGAACGCCGCACCACACTGACATCCACGTCAAACGCTTCAAGGCGCGGCTGGATCAGTTTGCCAATCGCGCCATATCCCAGAAGCAGGGCCTTCGATCCGGCGAGTTCCCGTTTCCCCGGAGAATCAAGCAGCCATTCGCGCCGTTCCTGCGCGCGCACCACTTCGCGGTATCCCTTGGCGATATTCAGCATGCCCATCACGACATATTCGGCGATGGTCATCGCGTTGATCCCGGCGCCGTTGGTGACTGTCACGCCGCGCTCTATCAGGACATCCAGCGGCAGGAAATCGAGCCCTGCATAGATCGAATTGAGCCATTTGAGGTTGGTCGCGGCGCGCACGGTATCTGCCATCACCTCCTGCTCGTTCATGTCGAACCAGCCGATCTCGGCCTCCGGGGCGACCTGCAACGCCTCCTCCTTCGTCATGAACCAGCGCACGTCCAGATCATCGGGCAGGCGCGGTTCGAGCAGCGGGCGGATCAGGCCGGAAAGAGCTAATATGGTCATGACAACACGTTACTGCCGGAAAGCCAGCCACGCCACCCCGGCCAGCACGGGAAGACCCGCAAGGTCCACGACCGCAATTCGTTTCAATGGAGCAGGTGAACCAGACATCCAGAACAGGATCAGAAAGCTGATCATGCTTACTCCGACCACCAGCACGGCGAGGCGCCGTCCCTCAGGAACGAATGCCGCCCAGACACACGCCACAAAAACCGCAAGAAACAAGGCCGCGCGGTGCTGCATCAAGAGAAACAAAGGGCTCTGAGATGCTACACCATATAGCTCGGTCAGCATGGCGGGCCGAAACACCGCAATTGCTGGCATCGCATGGATCGCCGCCAGAATAAGCCAAAGAAAAGGTTGCAACATGAAACTGGTTTACCCGCTCGTTTTCGCCAGTCAAGACAATGGCGATTGCAAACATGCACGTGCGCCCGGTCGCATTTGACACAGGCTAACAGGCACGTGCACAAACTCCGCCATGCTGCTGCCGGTTTGCATCATTGATAGTTTTCTTGGCCCTGTGGAATCGCGCAAATTGCTGGATTTCGCGCTCGCCCGGCCCGATGAATTCGAAGCATCCGGCCTCGCGCAGAACAGCGAAC
>JBARXS010000035.1:0-11030 GCA_049647465.1 Erythrobacter sp. | reverse complement strand
ATATAATAAACTATCCAGATATATAAACATTGGCTACAGTGAGCACATGAAGCCTCTCACTGTCATCGGATTTCTCGGCACCACTCTGGATGCGGGCAAGTTCGGGCCGGAGCGTTGGAACAAGTGGCGGCCCTCTGTTGGCATCTGCATGCACGAAGACCTGCGCGTGGACCGCTTTGTCCTGCTGCATTCGGCGCGGCACCAACGGCTCGCGAACCAGATCACCAAGGACATCGCCGATGTCTCCCCTGAAACGCAGATCGCGCCCGACTTCATCGAATTTGACGATCCGTGGGACTTTGAAGAGGTCTATTCAAAGCTGCTCGATTTCGCGCAGGATTACCCCTTTGATCCTGACAACAACGATTACCTGATCCACATCACCACCGGCACGCATGTTGCGCAGATTTGTCTGTTCCTGTTGACCGAGGCGCGGTTTCTGCCGGGCAAGCTGCTCCAGACGCAGCCCAAACGTGGAATGGCGCAGCCCATCGGTACATGGAGCGCGATAGACCTTGACCTGTCGCGCTATGATTCCATCGCCACCCGCTTTGCCGAGACCTCTGCCGAGAGCGCGAGCTTCCTCAAAAGTGGGATCGAGACGCGCAATGCCGCCTTCAACTCCATGATCGATGAGATCGAGCAAGTGGCCATGCGCAGCCGCGCGCCGATCCTGCTGATGGGGCCGACTGGCGTGGGCAAGAGCCAGTTGGCGCGCAAGATCTATGAATTGCAGAAACTGCGGCATCAGGTGGGCGGGCCGTTTGTCGAGGTCAATTGCGCCACGCTGAAAGGGGACAGCGCGATGTCGGCGCTTTTCGGGCATAAGAAAGGCGCGTTTACCGGCGCGGCGAGTGAGCGGGCGGGGCTGTTGAAAGCGGCGGATACCGGCGTGCTGTTCCTTGATGAAATCGGCGAGCTGGGGCTGGATGAGCAGGCGATGATCCTGCGCGCGATTGAGGAAGGGCGGTTCCTGCCCGTTGGCGCGGATACCGAGGCGAAGAGCGAGTTTCAGCTGATCGCTGGCACCAATCGCAACCTGATGAAAGCGGTGGCGCAAGGCGCGTTTCGCGAAGACCTGTTCGCGCGCCTTAACCTGTGGACCTTCACCTTGCCTGGCCTGTCTGACCGGCGCGAGGATATCGAACCCAATCTGGATTATGAGCTGGAACGCTTTGCCGAGCGCGAGGGTGAGCGGGTCACTTTCAACGCTGAAGCGCGCGCCGCCTATCTGTCCTTTGCCGAAGGGCCGGGCGCGGCATGGGCGGGCAATTTCCGCGATCTGGCCGCCAGTGTGACGCGCATGGCGACGCTGTCCCCAACGGGGCGGATAGACCGGCATGCGGTGGATATGGAGATGGCACGCCTCGAATTACTATGGGCGGGCAAGGACGCATCCGCACTCGAAAGTGGACGTGAACTTGCCACCCTGCTGGGCGAGGAGCGTGCGGCGGTGATCGACCCGTTTGACCGGGTGCAGCTGGAATATGTGATCGCCACCTGTCGCCGCGCGCGCAGCCTTTCCGAAGCGGGCCGAATGCTGTTTGCGCATTCGCGTGAGCAGCGCAAATCGACCAATGATGCGGACAGGTTGCGCAAATATCTGGGGAAGTTCGGGCTGAACTGGCCCGATTTGCAGGAGTAAGCCTGCCCAACCATCGCGTGTTAATCGCGCCGCTGCGCACCATCCTTCCATCTGCGTTTACCCTAAACTCATGTCCTTGCTTTAGGCGCATCGATCCAAACGATCTTTGCTCTTCACGGGGACGAAAATGCAACTCACCAGACGCTCGATGCTGGCTGGCGCTGCCGCCGGCGTCGCGGCGAGCGGGCTTGGCGGCTGTGCGACGGCGCCATACGGTTCGCGCTCCAGCTACATGACGAATATTGTCGAGCCGCAGAACCGGAATTCGGTCTATCACTGGGTCGATGTGGCGATGCAGCAGGTGCGTGACCAGCGCACCGCTCCGCCGCGTGCCGCCTACAATTTCGCAGCGCCCATGGTGGCCGGATTTGTCGCGGCCAACGCGATCATGGGGCGGTATGAAACCCCGTTCGATCTTGGCGAAGCGCCGCGCGGGGCCGATCCCGAGGTCGCCTATGGCATCGCCTTTGCAACAGCCGCAGCCGAGTGTTTCCGGCAACCGTTCCTGTGGGAGCGCAGCGCGTTCAAGAATCGCTTTCCCGATGGCGAGGCAAAGGATCTGGGCGCGAAATGGGGCCACCATGTCGGCGTTGCCATCAACAAGATGCGCACCGGCGACGGGGCAGAGCCGCACCGGACAAACTTTTATCTCGACCGTTATGACCGGCGCAGCGATCCGCTGAAATGGACGCCGACCGGCCCCAGTTACAGCGCGGGCACCGGCCCTGCGGTTGAGAGTTTTGCGCGCGGGCTCTTCCCCGGCCATGGCAAGATCAAGCCGTGGACGATGACCAGCCCGTCTCAATTCCGCGTCTCCGATTTCACCGATTCCAAAAGCCCTGAATTTGCGCGCGAGTTTGACATGGTCAAACGCCTTGGCGGCAAATACTCGGATGAGCGGACCAAGGACCAGAAATTCATCGCCGTGTTCTGGGAAGACGGCCCGTGGGGCATCACGCCGCCGGGACATTTCCTGTATATCGCGATGCAGGTGATGCAGGATCGCGGCTATGATTTCCTCGACCATGCGCGCCATTTTGCGCTGCTCGGCGCGACGCAGGCCGATGCCTCGATCAGCGCCTGGGACAGCAAATACCACCACGATATTATTCGCCCCGAAACCGCGATCCTCAGCCGTGCGCCCGCCTTTGGCAACACCGATCCGCGCGTGGCGAGCGATCCGGACTGGATGAGCCTAATCCCGACGCCCAATTTCCCCTCCTACACATCGGGCCACTCCACATTCGGCGCGGCAGGGATCGAGATGACGAAGTTGATCATCGGGACAGATGCGGTCAGTTTCAGCCATGAAAGCCCCGATCAGGTGCTATGGCCGATGCTGGCGGGCCATCGCCGATTTTTCACCAGTCTGGATCAGGCTGCGTGGGAAAACGGGTGGAGCCGCATCTTTGGCGGGGTCCACTGGCTGACCGATCACGAAGCTGCCGATGATGCGGGTCGAAAGATCGCGCGCCAGGCCTTTGCCACCATGTTCCCGGAGAAGGTCTGAGCGATGGTGGGAGGACGTGTTGCCCTTGCCGCGCCTGTCGCGCTGGCCGCTGTGATGCCGCTGGGTTCGGCAAATGCGCAGGAGGTGCAACTCAATTACGACCGCCTATCCTCGCTGGAGGAGCCCATTGCGATCGCTGTGGGTGACGTCACAATTCAGGTGCAGGGCGTGCTCGATGCCCCGCTTATCGGCGAATTTGACGAAGTCACAGGCGGCGACCGGGTGACCGCCGAATTCGTCGGCAACTTTCAGGTCTCCGCCGAAACCCAGCTCGAAAATCGCTGGACCATCGGTGCGGCCTATTTCGGCCAGTATTCCACTGACCCTAGCACCGTATTCCTGACCAATTTCATCGGGCCGGACAATTACAACGATAACCTCGCAGGCTTTGTCGCGACGTCATTCGGCACGGTTATCGGCGGCAACGTGAACCAGCAGGTGCGCGAGATAACGCGGCGCACGCGCGGTGTTGGCAATGGCTTTCTGGCGTTCGATGATTTCTACGGACAGCTTGGCCGGTGGGGCGGGGCCTATGTCGGGCGCTTTGGCCCCAGCAACCTCGCCTTTGCGGTGGACGAGAATGGCGATTACGAAGTCGGGATCGAATATCAACGCCCGCTTGGCCGCAGGGATGTGCGCTTTTCCGGACGCTTTCGGCAGGGCGAATTCATCGCCGCTGACGGGATCACCGTGTTCGAGACGCAGGGCATCGGCGCTGTGGGAGAGATCGAATACGGCAGATCCATCTTTGATTTCGGCGCAGGGCTCGAAAGTCTCGACGGGCTGACCGCCGATGCGCGCCGCTGGTTCGTCTCTGCCGGAGCGCAGACGCAATTGGGGCAGGTGCGCCTATCGGGCGAAGGGCATTACGGCCAGGTCGCAGGGGATGACGAGATGTCGGCGGCGCTGGGGGCAGGTTATGACGTGGCGCGCGGGCTGTCGCTCAATCTCGGGCTGAATTATCAGGACGCGCGGATCAATGCCGATGGCGTGCAACTGGTCAATATCGAGGAAGGTCAGGCGGTCGCGTCCCTTCGCTTCAGTTTCTAGGGGCGTTTCAGTTTCTAGGTGCGGAACCAAACAGCCCCGGCTTCCGTATCTTCGGCATGTCCACGCAAAGCACATCCAATGTCGCCCCGTCCAAAGTGAAAGTCTGGTTCGACGGCGCATGTCCGCTGTGCCAGCGCGAGATCGCATTTATGAAAAAGTTGGATCGAACACAGGCGATCAATTTCGTCGATGTCTCGGACAGTGCCGATCCTTCCTGCCCGATTGATCAGGCCCAATTGCTTGCCCGCTTTCATGCCGAGGAAGATGGCAAAGTGTTGAGCGGAGCTGCCGCTTTCGCTGCGATGTGGCGCGCCATTCCGCGCCTTCGCCCGCTCGGCCTGATCGCGCGCAACGGCGTGGTTCTGGCGGTGCTGGAGCGGCTTTATATCCTCTTTCTCAAGGTCCGCCCACGGCTTCAGCGACTGGTCAGCTGAAAAGGGCTTGCCCCAGCCTGATCCTTTGCGCAGGTTCGCGCAAACTGATTTGGGAGAGGGATATGAACGCGAAGTCCAATGGGGCATACGATAAGAAGCTGAGCGGCCTGAATTTCGGCGGGATGCAAAACGCCATCTACAATGCGGGTCTCAGTGGCGTTCTGCCCGAATTTCCCGTCGATTTCGCCACGCTGGAAAAGCGCGCGCACGAAGCGCTCGGGCCGATGCTGACCAATTATGTCGCGGGCGGGTGCGGGGATGAGCACACGCAAGAGTCCAATTCCAGCGCGTTTCACCATTGGGGCATGGTCCCGCGCATGATGGTCGATTGCACGGAGCGTGACTTGTCGATCGAACTGTTCGGCCACAAATATCCAACACCGCTGTTCATGGCTCCGATTGGTCTGAACGGAGAGGCATCGCAGGATCGCCATGGTGATATTGCGGCGGCCAAGGCTTCGGCAGAGACTGGCGTGCCCTTCTGCGCCTCCACCCTGTCGAATGATCCGATGGAGGATTTGAAAGCCGCCTGCGGGGACACGCCCGCCTTTTTTCAGCTTTATACGCCCAAACATAAGGGACTGGCCGAGAGCCTGATCTCCCGCGCGGAGGCGGCGGGTTATTCGGCGCTGGTCGTTACGCTGGATACCTGGGTGACAGGCTGGCGTCCGCGCGATCTTAACGCGTCGAATTTCCCGCAATTGCGCGGCAAGGTGCTGCAAAACTATTTTGGCGATCCAGTCTTCCGGTCCCTGCTGGAAAAGCCGCCTGAGGAAGACCCTGCAGCGGCGATTTTTACATGGGCGGCGACGTTCGGTCAGGTGCTGACGTGGGAGGATATGGAGTGGTTCAAATCCGTGACGAAAATGCCCATCGTTCTAAAAGGTATCTGTCATCCCGAAGATGCGCGGCGCGCGGTCGATAGCGGGGCGGATGCGATTTACTGTTCCAATCACGGCGGGCGGCAGGCCAATGGCGGGATTGCCACAATTGATCTGCTCGAAGACGTGGTGAAGGCGGCGGGCGATGTGCCGGTCCTGTTTGACAGCGGCGTTCGCTCTGGCTCCGATGCTGTCAAGGCGCTCGCGCTGGGTGCAACAGCGGTGGGTGTGGGCCGCCCGTACACTTACGGTCTGGCGCTGGGCGGGGCGAAGGGCGCGGCCTTTGTGCTCAATTCGATCCTTGCCGAGGCTGATTTGCTTATGGCGGTGAATGGATATCCGACGCTGGATGCGGTGCGCGAGGCGGGTGCGCAGCGTCTTTGACGATGTGTCGCCGCACCACGATTTTTGCGGCCCAACGGTCTATTCAATAAAGATTGTACGAAGCCGACATTCGGACTCGTTTTCCACAAGTAATATGTTAACGCTGTTCTCCTAACATAAGAGCGACTCGGACGAATTCGCGCAATGGGGACGCAATAAATGGAAAGACCAACAATCGTGTCGAGCGGTCCTGACGCAATGGGCCGGACAGTGTGCTTTGGCGACGAATATTCGCGTCAGGCACGATATGGCCGCATCCGGCCGATGCATGGGCGCCGCGATTTGATCTCGCGCCTCACTGGCTGGATGAGTTAGGCCACAAGCTGCCAAAGACACTCGCTGTTCAGGGTGCCGATTTGGCGACTGTCACCAGCTTCGTCTCGGTATAGCCGAGATATCCCTCTTCCCCGCTTTCAGAACCAAATCCGCTGTCACCGACCCCGCCAAAGGGTGTTTCGGGTGATCCCACGGCAAAGTGGTTGATCGCGACCATTCCGGCACGCAGACTGTCGCCCAGATAATGGCTTTCATCCAGTGACGCGGTAAAGGCATAGGCGGCGAGGCCATAGCGCAGCGAATTGGCGATTTCGACTGCCTCGGCGATGTCATCATAGGGCACAATCCCGGCAATCGGGCCGAAGGGTTCTTGTGTCATCAGGCGGCTGCCCGGTGCCGGGTTAGCGACAACGGTGGGCTGGAAAAAGTGTCCTGCCCCTTCAATTACGGAGCCACCTGCGACCACTTCGCCTTCGGATCCGCCCAGCGACCCGACCAGTTCCTGCATCGCAGCGACCCGGCCTGCATGGGCCAGCGGTCCCATCGTGACGCTGTCATCTGCACTCGCATCGCCAATTTTCAGCTCTTGCGAGCGGGCGGCAAATTCGCTGACAAAGCGGTCGTAAATCCCGCGCGCAACCAGAAACCGCGTGGGCGAAACGCACACCTGTCCCGCATTGCGAAACTTGGTCGCGACGCAGGCGGCCACGGTGCGTTCAAAATCCGCGCTTTCGCCGATCACGACAGGCGCATGGCCGCCCAGTTCCGGCGTGAAGCGCTTCATCCCCGCCGCTGCCAGCGCACCCAGCTTCTTGCCCACGGCGGTGGAGCCGGTGAAGCTGACCTTGCGCGAGATTGGCGAGGCGATGAGATGCTCTGAAATCATGCCCGGATCGCCGTAAACCAGATTGATCACGCCATCGGGCACGCCAGCATCGGTAAAGCATTCGACCAGTGCCTGAGCCGAGCCAGGCGTGGTTTCCGCAGGCTTTAAAATGCACGAACAGCCCGCCGCCAGCGCCCCCGCCAGTTTCTTGGCAGGCAGGTTGATCGGGAAATTCCACGGGGTCAGCAGGATGGCAGGGCCAACCGGCACCTGCATCACGCGCTGCTCCAGCAAGTGGGGGCTGCGCACCGGGACCAGTCGCCCGCCCTTGCGCTTGGCTTCTTCTCCCAGAAAATCAATCAGGTCCGCCGCAGACGTCGTCTCGCCCAGCGCCTGCGCATGCGGTTTGCCCATTTCCAGCGTCACAATGCGGGCGATGTCGGGCGCGCGTTCACGCAACAGGTCAGCAGCACGGCGCAGCAAGCGATACCGTTCAACACCGGGCGTGCGCGACCATTCTTTGAACCCCTCGTTCGAAGCGGCCAGAGCGGCATCCAACTGCTCTTTTGATGCCTTCGGGCACTGCGCGATCTCTGTGTCGGTGGCCGGATTGGTCACCGCCATGCTGCCCGCACCGCCATCGGCCACCCATTCGCCACCGATCAGCATTTTGAGAGTGGGATAGGCAGTCATCGGCAATTCCTTTATGTGCGGGTGCGAGATAAGTTGACAGAAGTGACACCGTGTCAAGCGCCCAAACCCCCTGTAAACGACTGTTTCAAATTAGAAATATTCGATAAATCAAAGTTGACACTATGCGTTTATTATCGGGGCGCCCTAGGCTGTCATGCGTTCCTGTCCCGCTTAGGCGTGATCGCAGATAATGGCAAAGTAGGAAATCCGCTGTCTGATCTCACTGGTTTTGGTCCTTTGATGCTTGCTGATGATTGAAATAATCTTGCGTGTCATTTACAGGCATCCGCACCATTGTTGAGCGGGAGAGAATCATGCTCGTTGGCGTTCCCAAAGAAATCAAACCCAGTGAATTTCGTGTCGGCCTTACACCCGAGGCAGCGCGCGAATATATCGCGGCTGGCCACAGCGTCATTATCGAGGCCGGGGCGGGCCTTGGCATTGATAAGCCTGATGCGGATTACACCGCAGTGGGCGCCGGCGTTGTCGATACGGCAGAAGAGGTCTTTGCGCGCGCCGATATGATCGTGAAGGTTAAGGAACCCCAGCCCAGCGAATGGGTCCAACTGCGCGAGGGGCAGATCCTGTTCACCTATCTCCATCTTGCCCCCGATCCCGATCAGGCGCGCGGGTTGATGGCGTCTGGCGTCTCGGCGGTCGCGTATGAAACCGTGACAGCGCCAGGCGGAGGGCTGCCGCTGCTCGCCCCTATGAGCGAGGTTGCCGGACGGCTTTCAATAGAGGCGGGCGCGCAGGCCCTGCGCGCCAACAATGGCGGACGCGGAACCTTGATGGGCGGCGTGCCCGGTGTGCTGCCCGCGCGCGTGGTGGTGCTGGGCGGCGGTGTTGTCGGCACACAGGCGGCGCGTATGGCGGTGGGCATGGGCGCAAATGTCGAGATTTTCGACCGCTCGCTCCCGCGCCTTCGTCAGCTGGATGACATGTTTCAGGGCCGCGCCAACACGCGCTACTCCACCGCCGGCACGATTGATGACGCGATTGCCCAAGCCGATGTGGTGATCGGTGCGGTGCTGATCCCCGGAGCCAGCGCGCCGCATTTGGTGACCCGCGAAATGCTGGGCCATATGAAGAACCGCGCGGTTCTGGTCGATGTTGCGATTGATCAGGGCGGCTGCTTTGAAACCTCGCGCCCCACCACATATGAGGCACCGACCTATGAGGTGGACAATGTGATCCATTATTGCGTCGCCAATATGCCGGGCGCGGTGCCGCTGACGTCCAGTTACGCGCTGAACAATGCGACGTTGCCGTTTGGCCTGGCTCTGGCGAATGAGGGGCTGGAGGCGGCCTGTGCGGACAATCCACATCTTGCCCTCGGCCTGAATGTGAAGGGTGGCGAGATTGTAAATAATGCAGTGAAAGAGTCGCTGGGCTTTTAGTTGTTGCGTTAAACCGAACAGTTTTTGCCTGCAATTCAGCAGAAATTCAGTCAAAAATCGCTATTTAGACCGTGCCGAGAGAGACATGATCAGGGCGCCCGACATGGGGTCGGGTAGAAGGGGTCATGCCAGCTTTGGGTTACCCCCGAAATGAAACATATCGATCCCAGGCCGATGGTCCGGCAGTTCAATCCTGACATCGCCATCGACAGTCATGTCCCCCCGCAAAACGCCAGCGATAGAATCGCCTTTGCGTTCGTGAAGCTGCTCCGCTTTTTCGCCGATACCTTTTTTGCCTCGCGTTATGGCCACCGCGCCGTAGTGCTTGAAACGGTTGCCGCTGTTCCCGGTATGGTCGGCGGGCTGTGGCAGCATCTCACCGCGCTGCGCAAGATGCGCGATGATGAAGGCTGGATCCGCACCCTGCTGGATGAGGCAGAGAATGAGCGGATGCACCTGATGACCTTTATCGAGATCGCGCAACCCAACTGGTTTGAGCGCGCGGTGATCGTGGCTGTGCAGATGGTGTTCTACAACTTCTACTTCTTCCTCTACCTGATCGCTCCGCGCACAGCGCACCGGGTGGTTGGCTATTTCGAGGAAGAGGCCGTGATCAGCTACACCGGCTATCTGGCCGAAGTGGATGCGGGCCGTCACGAAAACGTGCCCGCGCCGCAGATCGCCATCGATTACTGGCAGCTGGGCAGCAATGCGCGCCTGCGCGATGTGATCATCGCCGTGCGCGCGGATGAGGCAGAGCATCGTGATGTGAACCACGGCTTTGTCGATGAACTGGACGCGCGCAAGGCGCATCGCCCGCTTGAGGGTAAAACCGCCGCTTGACCTGATAAGCTCCCCGTGCTGCGCATCATCGCAGTCCACGGGGAGTGATTCATGAAGACCAGAGCCGCCGTCGCCTTTGAGGCAAAGCAACCGCTTGAGATTGTAGAGCTGGACCTTGAAGGCCCCAAAGCGGGCGAGGTTCTGGTCGAGATCATGGCGACGGGCATCTGCCACACCGATGCCTACACGCTGGACGGGTTGGACAGCGAAGGCCTGTTCCCCAGCGTGCTGGGCCATGAAGGCGCAGGCATCGTGCGCGAAGTGGGCGCAGGCGTGACCAGCGTTGTGCCGGGCGATCACGTCATCCCGCTCTACACGCCCGAATGCCGCCAGTGCAAAATGTGTCTGAGCGGCAAGACGAACCTGTGCAGCGCAATCCGCGCGACGCAGGGGCAGGGCCTGATGCCCGACGGCACCTCGCGCTTTTCATACAAGGGCGAGACCATCTTTCACTATATGGGCTGCTCGACATTCTCGAATTTCACCGTCCTGCCTGAAATCGCCGTCGCCAAAATCCGCACCGATGCCCCGTTTGATACCTCCTGCTATGTCGGCTGCGGCGTGACGACGGGCGTGGGCGCGGTGGTGAATACGGCCAAGGTTGAGCCGGGGGACAACGTGGTCGTGTTCGGCTTGGGCGGGATCGGATTGAATGTGATCCAGGGCGCAAAGATGGCAGGCGCGGACCGGATCGTGGGTGTTGACCTGAATCCGGCAAAGCGCGAATGGGGCGAGAAATTCGGCATGACCGACTTTGTGAACCCCAGGGAAACCGCCGACGTGGTCGCGCACCTCGTGGAGTTGCTGGATGGCGGTGCGGACTACTCGTTCGATTGCACCGGCAACACCGATGTGATGCGGCAGGCGCTCGAATGCTGTCACAAGGGGTGGGGCACCTCGATCATTATCGGGGTCGCCGAAGCGGGCAAGGAAATCGCAACGCGGCCCTTTCAACTGGTGACGGGGCGCAATTGGCGCGGCACCGCCTTTGGCGGGGCCAAGGGCCGCACCGACGTGCCCAAGATCGTCGACTGGTATATGAACGGCAAGATCGAGATTGACCCGATGATCACCCACCGCCTGTCTCT
>JBARXS010000034.1:0-9046 GCA_049647465.1 Erythrobacter sp. | reverse complement strand
GTTCCGCCTCCTGATCCACCAGCGCGGAATAATCGCGCACCAGCGACATCTTGCGATAGTTGAAATGCGCCAGCGTCACCTGCGCGCAATCAATCTCCCACGCAAATTTGCCCTTGTCCTCTTTATCAAGCGAGTATTTCTCGCTCTCGACCACCGGCGCGCCAGCCATGTAATCCGGGCGCGGCGCGGGCATTTCCAGACCGAGTGTCTGGCGTTGCGGCAGGGGTTTGATGACAACATGGCGTTCAAACAGCGTGCGCCCCAGCGGCTTGTACCGGTCGCGGTCATAGCTGAAATCGGGGCGGCCAATCGTGCTGCGGCGGCTGGAGCCACGGCGCTTTTCATATTGGCGCAGGCGCTGCACGGCTTTTTCATGGATGAGCCGGATCGAGGGCGCGGTTGCGAGGTCCAGCGTCACGCCGGGTTCGGTTGCGTGAATCTGTTGTTTCAGGTCAGCGTGAACCTCTTCGATGCTCGTCTGCGTCAGGTCCACGCTTTCGGGCAGATCAATGTCATAAAGCTGTTTGAGATAGTGCCGCAGAGCCGGGTTGAACTCGGCAATATTGTCGCTCGCCTGCATCGCATAGCGATCGCGCACGCCCTTTTTCTTCTTCACATCCACCGGCAGCCACAACAGCGGCGAGTTGATTTTCTCCCCCGGCGCATCTTTCAGATTGGTCCAGTTGAGGAAGGCCACAACCAGCCGCAGATTGCTGAAACCGTATTCGGCGCGGTCGCGGCGGGCCTGCTGAATGATCCGGTCAAGCGAGGACGGCAGATAGGTCTGATCCTCAAACCGCAGCCAGCGTCCCAGCGGCTGCGGTTTGGTCGAGAGCACGTCTTTGGCAAAGCGGCCCGTCCAGGTGCAAAGCTGATCAGCCCGGATCGATTCCAGCCGCATCACCAGCGGAACACTCGCCACGGTGAGGTTGACGCTCGCCTGAGTGGGACGGAAATGGATCAGCTTGTTCCGGCGGGACAGATCGAACAGGCGATCACGCAGATGCGCCAGCACGGCGGTGCGGCGGTCAGGGATGGAGGAAACCCCGCTCAGCACGCGTTCGGGATCAAAGCTTGCGCCTTCCTCACGGTAATTCTCAAGCCGGGTCGCAATCGCCGCCAGATCGCCCAGACGGTCCTTGCGCGCGAGCGGCGTCATATTCTCGATCAGCGCGGCGACAACGGGGTGCAAATCGGTGTTGAGCAGGAACAGATTGGTCCGCGCGGACGCGAAGGTTTCCAGATCGCTGTCGCTCTCAAAATCCAGATCACAGGCGAGCGCGGCCAGCAATTGCCCCATGCAAAACACATCGGTGCGTTCGTCACGGTGGCCGATCACAGCCTCCCACGCACGATAGCCGGTGATGTAAAGCGGGCGGTCGATCACGTCATCCTCGCCCGCCACGGCCTTGTCGCGGACGCTGGTGCCTTTGGTGTTATCCTTGGTAATTTCGAGATTGCCGACAATGTTCAGCGTCGAATTGGCCTTTGGCTCCACCTCGCGCAGGGCCTTTGCATTGGCGACCAAGGGAAAGCCCTCAGGATCGGCCAGCGCCAGTGTCCCGTCGGGTTTCTCGACGATGCTATCCGGCGTGATTGAGGCGACCCGGCCCACTTCATGCAGCGCGGCCACTTCGCGCATCAAGGGCACAAACATATGCACCAGATCGTTTTCCGGCACGCGGCCAGAATAGGATTCCAGCGCCTTGGTCAGGCTGCGCGGCTGAGTGATGGGCGCGCCGGTGTCTGGCTCTTGCTCGCTCATGCGCCTGCCCTTTCAACCGTTTCCCACACCACTGACTGCGAGGCGCGCATGATGCGATCCACCTGCGGCTTGCGCATTTTCAACAGACTCTTGAGGTTGTCGCGATACTCGTCCTCCCACCCGATGCTGCCCGCGAACTTGCCGCCGCGCACCAGCATTTCCTCGGTCTGGTCGGGATCGGCATGGGCCAGATCGACGATCAGCGCGATCAGGTAGTCACGGATGCTGCGATCGGTCACATCCTCTTTCACTGCCGCCGGATCAAGGTGGGGTTCCGCATCAGTCCAGTCGGGAAAGAACTGCTTCACCTGCGTCAACACCATGTCGCTGGCCAGATCGGCACCCAGCCCGGTGTCGTGCAGGAACAGGGCAAAGAACTGGCGGGTCATCCCATTCAGGCGCTGCTGGTCCAGCAGATCAAGACCGCCGATAGCCATTGCCCCTTTCAGCTTGCCCATGACCCACTCATCGGTCGCCGCCTCACCCTTGCACCAGCGGTCAATGAACAGCGCGCGCAGATAGCTTTCAGGATGGGTTGCGGTTTTCGTCAGATCGCCCTTGGCATCCAGCTCCGCCGCCTGGCGCAGGAAAGCCTCCGGATCCGTCGCCGACAATCCCGTCATCACTTTCAGCAGAACCGCAATCGCAGGCCCGGGCAATGCAGGTCCCTCACCGCCAACCGCCAGCGCCGCCCCGCGATCAGCGAACACCTCGGTCGCCAGCAGATACAGCCGCGCCGTTTCATACAGCGCATAGTCACCCGGTGACTGCTGCACGGCGTCATCGATGATCTGCTGCGCAATGCGATAACGCCGGTCATCCAGCGTCCACAGCAGGTAATGCGACACTTCGTGCCCGAACAATGCCGTCAGTTCCTGTTCGGACAGCTTCTCCAGCACGGGACCGTAAAGCACCACGTGAATCTCGCCCGGAATGAAGAACAGCGCGGCATTCATCGCCCCGTCGCCCGCCTGATACAGCGTAACTGGCGCGTCCACGCCCAGCCTTGCCATCGCGGTTTCACAGCATTGATAGGCCGCGCCATGGGCCTCTCGCGAGAGCCGCACGGTTTCCTTCAGCAACAGGTCGCGCGTTTCGCCGTCCTGCTCTTCCTGCAATTTGCGCATGGAAAACCAGTCCCAGATGCCGCGTTCATTATCATGCAGCCATTGCGCAATCTGCGAATGGTAATTGAGCGGCGCGATGGCGACTGCACCCTCTGAGTTTTGGGCGACGGGCGTGGTGTGCGTTTCCAACGAAGAAGGTCCCTCAAACGGTACTGGTCGAATTTCGCAGTGATTTAGCGTCGAATACTCAACACACTACAAACACCGTGCGCCCTTTTTGCCAGCTTTGGGCCGCAGCC
Source organism: Erythrobacter sp. (assembly GCA_049647465.1). Lineage (GTDB taxonomy): Bacteria > Pseudomonadota > Alphaproteobacteria > Sphingomonadales > Sphingomonadaceae > Erythrobacter. The sequence continues at coordinate 5,915 of JBARXS010000034.1, read as the reverse complement.
ACAACGGGACTTCAGGCGTAATGCCACTGTGTGAGATCGACCCCGGCCAATGCCGCACCAACATCGCCATGATCGTGCGCGATGGCCTTGGCCGCTTTCTTCATATGGCCTTGCAAATACGGCTTTAACGCCGCGCTGGCATCGCTCTAGTCATAGCTGTGCAGCGCCGCAAACAGCGCGGTACCGGTGACCAGAGCCGCCTCCGACAGATAGCCGCTGGTGGATGAACTCCAGCCCGCCCATTCGCCGTCATTCCACTGTTCGTAAGTGCGCGCGGAATTCGCCAGCAGCACGCCAAAGCCCAGATAGACCGCCGCGCAATCGGTCGAATGCTCCATCAGGTCCGGCCCGCCGGGCGGATCGCCCGCTTCCATCAGCAGGAAATGGCAAAGCTCATGCGCGAATGTACCCGCCAGCGCATCGGGAGTGCGCAGCATTGCGCCGGAATACCGGATCACCGCTTCGCCGTTCTCAACCGAGAATGTGCCCGCCGCCCCCGCACCTTGCGAGGCGATGGGCATGTTGCGGGGCACTTCATTGACGTCATATTTCTCAAGCCGACACGGCCAGTCCGCCATGCCCGCCAGATGCTTTACCGCCGCAAACAGGTCTGGCCCGGTGCGCGCGGCGACCAGATCGGGATGATCGGGCAGGACCAGAGCGGGACGGATATCCGCATCATTCAGCACGCTGCGCAGCCATGCAAAGCAAGCGACAAGCCACTCATATTCTTCGCGATCAATCGGCGGCTTTGGGCGGAACAATGGCATGGCCCGATGCTGCAATGTCGGCGCGCCGGGATCAAGAACCATATGCGCCATTTTCCTACGCTATTTTCCTACAGACCCCCTTTGTGCCTAATACGCTGACCTCGCTTTTCCCCCTTTTCCGATTCCATCGAGGTGATTGCATGTCCCGTTCAAACTCCCCTTCCGCTGCTTCCAAGAATACCACTCGCAAGCCGATCTTTGACACAGTGCGCGCGATCATCCGACGCGGGTTTCGCCAGTCGGAAGTCGATGCGATTGACAGCGCGATAGAGCGGTCGATGACGCGTGCCAGTGTACGGGACGGTGTGGGGGCCGGTGCGGGGGCCGGTGTGGAGGCGGATATTTCGCCTCAGGACAGTGTGTCAGGTGTGTCAACCGTTCCTCACATACGACGAGCCGAGCGTGTAAAGGGCAGCCCGAAACGCCCCATCGGCAAGGCCGGAGCCGCGCTGATCAAGCAGTTTGAGGGCTGCGCGCGGCTGCGGCGCGATGGCATGGTGGAGGCCTATCCCGATCCGGGCACGGGCGGCGATCCGTGGACAATCGGCTGGGGCGCGACCGGTCCGGGGCTGGAATTGGGAGATCGCATCGGACCCGGCACAGTGTGGACGCAAGGCCAATGCGATGCGCGGCTGGCCGATGATCTGGAACGCTACGCCCGCGACGTGGCCCGCGCGATTGGGGACACGCCCACCTCTCAGGCGCAATTCGATGCCATGGTCAGCTTTCACTACAACACCGGCGCGATTGCCCGCGCAACTCTGACAAAGCGGCACGTCGCGCGCGATTACGAAGCGGCGGCGCAGGAGTTCAAGCGCTGGAACAAGGCCGGCGGCCGCGTGCTGAAAGGCCTGGTGCGGCGGCGCGCGGCAGAGGAGAAGCTGTATCGCAGCGGATGAGTATGTGCGGGCGGAGAGACTGGCATCGAGGATGCAGCCCCCGGATGGGGCTGCACACACAAAAGCACCCTCATTCAATAATCCCGGCTGACCTCAACGCCCACACGGTCACGCCCGATGGTCGTCACCGTGCCCAGCAAGGCCAGCCAGCGGGTGATCTGGTATTCGAGCTGTGTCGCTGAGTAACCGCGCCCGTCAGTGATGATCTCGACATAGAATTTGCGTCCGAGATTCTTGCCAAGTGCCACCCCGGTGCTGCGCCCGATGGCCGGGTCGGCGCTGACAATGCGAAGCTGGTCTAGGCCGATGGACTGGCGCAATTTGCCGATGGGGTCGAGGCCGCCTCCACCCCCGCGCAAGGAGGCAAGCGCCGCGCCCAGCTGCACGGCGTCTGTGGCAGAAAGCGAGGTGACCGAGCCGCCGAACAACAATTGCGCAAGGATCTCTTCCTCGGGCAGAGCGGGTTCTGCGGAAAACTCGATCTCGGGTGCCTGGCTGTTGCCGGTGATCGCGATGTTCACATTGTAATCGCCCGTGTCGGTTTCGGCGGCGATATCAAGGCGCGGATCAATCGGCACATCGGCGTCAAAGCGGATGCGCCCGCGCGTCAGCTCAAACCGGGTGCCTGCAAAGGTGTATGCGCCGCGCACCAGATTGGCCTGCCCGCCAATGCGCGGATCATTCACGGTGCCGCGCAGGGCAATGTCGACGCCCCATTCGCTGTCGAGCCCCAGCCCGTCCACCGCGACACGGCTGCGGACCTTGGCATCGACCAGATAGCGCCACGATCCGCCTGCGCTGCGGGTGGTCTGGGCACCGTTCTGATTGGGCAGGTTGATCTCTCGGGTCGTGATATCGGGCAACGCCATATCCTCGGCGGCATAGCCCAGCTTCCAGCTTGCCCGGTCAATCTCGACCCGGCCTGCAATCGTGCCGCCCACGCCACTGGATACGATGCGCAAGGGTCCGGTCAGCGTCGCGTCCAGCCCTGCGGCATTCAACAGGCGCGCATCCTTGGTGGCGATGCGCAAGTCGATCTGCGGCCCGCGCTTTGCACTCATCGCGCTCAGGTCCACGGTGCCGCTGCCGCTGACTGTGCCGTCGCCGCGCGTCTTGCCAGCAAAGCGGGTGAGTTCGAGGCGCGATCCGACGAAGCGCCCGCGCGCGCTGACATCGGTGACATCGGTGCCGGAAACCGCGCTTTGCAACCGCAGATCGTCGCTGGCCAGTTCGCCATTGATATCCGGCGATTGCAGCGTGCCCGTCGCCCGGGCGGAAACGGTAACGGGGCCAGTCAGGTCGAAGGTCTCAATCGCGGCGAGCCGCCACAGGGATTGGGCAGGCCCATCATAGTCAAGGCGCGCTGCCAGTCGCCCGTTCATGATCCGGTCGGCAAATGCGCCTCCCCCGCCAATGCCCGTAATACTGGCGCGCACCTGACCTAGCCGACCGCTTTCGCTGTCAAAACGGGCGGCGGCGCGCAATCGATCGGGCGTCAGGTCCGCGCCAACAAGCAGGTCGATCGGTTGGGAGGAGAGGACGAGGCCGGAGCGGGCAAAATTGCTGACCTGCAAACGTGCACTGCCCGTCGGCGCACCTGCACCGCTCTGGCGATAGGAAAGCGAGCCGGACAGCCGCCCGCTCAGGCCCAACTCCGCACCCGCTAGATCGGCAAGGCGCAGGGGCATGCGGGCCAGCTTGGCCGAGAGTTCGGTCTCGCCCCCGCCCAGCGCGCCTTCAAGGATGGTGTAGCCGCGACCATAGCCGATCTGTGTGGGAGCCAGCCGATATCCGCCGCCCTCCTGAGGTGTCAGAACAGCGCGGCGCGGCATTGTAATCTTGCGCCCGGCATATTCCCCGCGAGCCAGCAGCGCGATCCGCTCAGGCGCGAAATCGCCGTCCAGTTTGAGCGCGAACCGGTCAGCCCGCCGCCCCGCAATCGAAGCGGTCAGATCGCCCGCACCATCAACAATGTCGGCATCCGCTGCAAACTGCGCAATGCGCAGCGCCCCGTATTGGAAGCCGCCTCCAGCGACCTTTGCCGTGATGCGAACAGGCCCGGTTCCACCAAAGGTTCCGCTCGCATCGATCTCCGCATTGGCGAGCGCAATCACCGTGTCGCCGCCAAAACGGGCCTGATTGGCTGTGAGGTCAATATCAAAGCCGGTTGCGCCCCTTGCAGCCGGTTTGATCTGCGCCGTTCCGGTCAATCCACCGCCGCGCAAAGCGAGGTCGCCGCTAATCCCTGCATCGCCCAGCGTCAGTTCTCCGCTGACATTGGTGCGGTAAATGCGCAGCCGCTCCACATCAACGCGGGTCGGGCCGCTCGCAGGCAGAACAACGCCGAGCGCCCCTTCAAACGGGCCGAGCAGCGATCCGCCATCAACATCCAGCGCAAAGCCGTTCTCGCTGGGCGCAAGCCCCACCCGTACATCTTTCAGACCTGCCGCCGGGAGTGGGCTGGCGAGCACCAATTGTGCACGCGGGCCATCATCGGCGATCTGCGCCTCGATATCGAAGCGGCCGTAATCTACATGACTGCCCCCGCCCGCGATCACAAAGGCACCATCTTTCAGGCGTGTATCAAACGTCGCATCCAGCCGCGCGCTCTCAAGCTGAACTTCACGCAGCACCAGAGGCTGATCGCTACCGATACCCAGCTGACCGCTGAACTGCACATCCTCGCCAGCGATATTCGCGACGGTCGCGTTGGAAATCTCGTCCAGATTGCCCGCAAGATTAGCTCTGATGCTCCACGGGCCAGCGGCACCGAATTTGACGAGCAGCTTTGCCTCGCCGTTGATTTGGCCGACTTGCGGCACCGCCACTCCAGCGGCGCGAACGGGTCCGGCAAGCGCATAGGCACCGGCGGGCACATCCCCGCGCAGCACCATATCTGCGGTGAGGCCGGGAAAAGCGATGCGGGTGATGTCGCTGCGCAACCGTCCGTCGCGATAGGTCAGCCGCCCGCGCATCGAGCCGTTCTGAAGACGCGGATCAACATAGTCCTGACCGGTGATGACGCGGCTGGAATTGGTGTTGAGTGGCAGAGCAAATGTCCCTCCGGTAAAGCTCGCATTGGCCGACTGCTCGATCCCCTCGATCCGGGCGACACCTGTATCCAGAGCCGCTGCGGTCAGGCGATGCTGGATCGAAAGGTCGCTGAACTTGCCTGTCAGAGTCGCCGTCAACCGGGCGTCCTCCAAGCGGGCCGCGCTGCCCAGCAAGTCCGGATCGCGCAGGATCGCGCTCGCTCTGAACCCATCGAAAGCGTTGTCGGCCAAGTCAACTACGCCTGCTCCGCGAAGATCAAGAGCGTCCGAAACTGCCGCCATCCGGCCATCGAAAACACTGTCCTCCAACGTCCCCTGCAAAGCGAGCGAGACAGCATCGCCTGTGGCACGGGTGAGGATCCCGTCTCCCGAAAGGGCCGGCGTCAATTGACCCAAGGCACCAAAAGCTCCCGCGTCATTGGTCAGTTGAAACGCGGCGACACGGCTCGGATCGGCCTCGCCTTGCTGACGCCACACCGTCGCATGCCCCAGCCAACGGGTCCAAGTGCCCTCGCCCGCAATGCGCGCCTCATACGCGGCAGAAAGCCCTGCCAGTGCGGCAATTGGGCCATCGGCGGCGGCGCGATAATCGAGCGACAGGTCAAACCGGTCACCATCGGGCTCTGCATCCAGCAGCAGTGCAAGGCGGTCTTCGGGACCAAATCGACCATTTGCATCAACGAAGACCCGGCCCGAACGGATATCCACTTCACCGGTAAAATCGACCCGCTGTGCCTGCTCGCCTGCCAGACCTTCTGCCAGCGTCAGGTTCTCGATCTCCAGCCGGTCCACGCGAATGTCGAAGTCGGGCAGCAAGGGCGCATCGGGGTCGCCGGGAAGCAATTCGGGCAGGCGCTCTAGCCGCGCGCGCTTTGCGGTCACTTCGCGAATATCCAGCCCGCTCCACAGCCAGTTCAGCGGCCGCCAGTCCAGCGTCGCCTCCGGAATGGTCAGAAACGCACCCTTGGGATCGAACACAGTCACATCGCGGAGCACAGCGCTGTTCAGCAGATCGCCTTCGATCCGTCCCACCGTAAAGCGCAGGCCCGATGCGGGCGCGGCGGCGGCAATCTGGTCTGCGACGAAACGCTTGCCTATCGGGGTCGCAAGGAAGCCCGCGACGAGCACGAATGGCAGAAGCAGGATCGCAATCGCCCAGCCCAGCCGCTTTGCCCAACGCCGCTTGCGTTTAC
>JBARXS010000033.1:0-1728 GCA_049647465.1 Erythrobacter sp. | reverse complement strand
AGCTCATTCTCGATATTCAGCAGATGTTGCAGGATACTCGGGAAAATCAAGCGGCGCAGCGGGCACGACGGCAGGCTGATGGCGGGAATGGGCAGCGATCTCAGCAGAATGGTGTTCAGGCTGACAGAATCGCTCAGCTCTATGCCTGGGCCGCTTCTGACGATCCCATTCTGAAGGCAGAAGCCTTGCAGCAGCTCAGAAGGCTGGGGATAGACGGCCCATAGATGATGCGGGTCAGTTGGGACTGAGCGATCGCTAGGAATTCGAGCGATCACAGCCAAACTCAAAACGACTCAGAGAACGTCAGAGCCCGCCAGGTGCCTAAGAAGGGCATGGCGAAATTTCTAGGCGGGCGTCCTGATGAGTACGATCAGCTGATAGCAAGGCAGCTGATGACAAAGCATGGCAGGCATTGAGTAAGCAAGACTTGGAAAAAGGTGGGCGGACTGCTGCAAGGGCGGTAGCGCAAGCGCTGAAGCGGACGGAGAAGAAAGAAGCACAGCAGCAGGTAACACAAGCGAAACGCTATAGCCGCGAGACGGGGATGGCGCTATGACAGTATAGAGAGTGCGATTACGACTTCAGAGTATTAGGTATTCTCTGAAGCAGTAGGCCTTAGTGGTGCAGAAAACTCCTGAAACCCTTGAAAAATAAGGAATCTCATTTTTAGCTGACTTTGAGCCTTTGGATTGAATTCCTACGAAGGCAATAGGTCTCAGCCTCTATTTGGCTCAGGAATGCCTTCTCAGTTAAGACTCAAAAAAGTTTTCTGCACCACTAAGAGCAGTAGGCTGGGAAAGTTACAGCATCAAAGGCCGTACTACCCGGCATCTTCAGATCTGAAAACCTTCTGTCACGGTAGTTAAAAAGCACTGTGATAGAAGATTGCACGTACCTCAGCTAGGAATCTATCCAGGGTAAAATAGTGATAAGGACAACCTTCCAAAAAAACGTCAGTAATAAGAATAAGGATCGCGTCTATGCGAAGATTTTGGGAGCGATGGTATCCACTTCTATCCAGTATGGTGCTCACTTTCTTTTTTCTACTACTTTTTAGAAGGCTAAACCTTACCATTCCTGAAAGTACTAAGGATTTACTCACAGCAGCTACTACTCTCAGTGGTATTGTTGTCGGATTCCTTGCTGCAACTCAAGCTATTCTATTTTCTATAGATAACAGCCTAGTTATTAAAAATCTGAGGCAGGCAGGTGTATACAGTAGACTGGTCAACTATTTGATGGATGCTATTCACTGGTCGCTAGCTCTTGCTATCATTAGCTCAGTTGGACTATTCCTAGACTTAAAAAATCCACAGACCTGGTATCTGTACCCTTTCTTACTATGGGTGTTTTTATCGATCACTACCGGCCTATCTTGCTATCGAGTAATTAGATTGTTTAACAGAATCCTGCACTCACGAGGTTGATGTGATAGATTGTCTCTTTTCAAAATCGAACATCTTGCTAAGTTCATCGGCTCTTTTAACCCACGCATCCTTCAATGCGTTTGAGCGTTCTTGATACGAAAGAGAGCGACTATTACTGGATTTTATGTTGATCTCTTCCTTGACATAGTACTCGAAGAGATCAATAACTTCTGTTTCGTCATCATCGTCAACAGATCCCGATATTTTGATAGTTTTGACCTGGCTTTCTGGATCTCCAGAGAGTTTTACTAAACCTAGAGCTGTATTGATAACCTCTTTAGCCTTTAAAAACGTATCCTTA
>JBARXS010000032.1:0-8077 GCA_049647465.1 Erythrobacter sp. | reverse complement strand
CTACCGAGTGAATATGCCGCGCTCGAACATCCGATCCTTGCGTCATTCATGGAAGCGCGCGCACGGATATGGGGCAGCGCGGCACAGACGCTGGACGCGCCGGGCGATGCTGTTCGATCATGCCCCGAAGATTTGTCTTGGGGATCGGTTTGTCGTGGAGATGATCAGGCGTGAAAGTCAGGTCTGTGTTGCGACACAAAGATCGATGAGGAACACGCCGTAAAAAGCGGCGGAGACACATGACTGATGCATGCTGAAACCGGAATTGCTGTCACGATCCGCTTTGCTTTGCCTTGCGAGCCTTTGCGGCCTTATGTGACGACCTATTATCAGACGCAGGTGAGCACGCCCGATGCCGAGCCGGTGATTGAAGATCATCTGCACCCCGAATGGCCCAATCTGCGGTTTATGAAAGCGGGATGGTCGCAGGCGGCAATCGGCAACACACCAATGGGAGAGGCGCCCGCTTTTGCGGTGACAGGCACAACCACTCGGGCGACCCGTTTCCGCGTGAGCAGCGGAAAGAGCTGGGGGATTGGCCTGATGCCGCTGGGCTGGGTCAAGCTGTTTGGTGTGGATGCCAGCGACTATGCCGACCGGTATGCTGACGGGAATGTCGATCCCGCTTTTGCAGCCATGCGTCCGCTGGCGCGGCGGCTCGCCAACCGGGCCAATTTTGCCAGTGATGTGGCCGCGATGGATGCCCACCTGATCGGCATGCTGAACGATGACGTACCTCATTCCGATACGATCATTGCCATCAACACGGCTCTGGTCGATCCCGACATTGCCAGCGCGGCGGCTTTGGCGGAACGCGTGGACATGAACCTGCGGTCGCTCGAGCGCCTGTCACGGCGGGCGTTTGGCTTTCCGCCCAAACTGCTCTTGCGGCGTCAGCGGTTTCTGCGCAGCCTTGCGCAATTCATGCTCGACCCGTCGCTCAAATGGCTTTCAACGCTGGATTACCAGTATCACGATCAGGCGCATTTCGTGCGCGACTTCAAACGCTTTATGGGCATGACGCCGGGTGCCTATGCCAGGCTGGAAAAGCCGATGCTGGTCGCCGCCGCGCAGGCGCGCATGGCAATCGCGGGCGAGGCGGTGCAGGGCCTGCATGATCCGGGCCTCTATCAACCGGACCCGCGTCAGTGATGTGAGCCCCATAATGTCAGGCTTTGCATGTGGGCGCGAATGCCGCTAGCGGCATGCGCTCATTTGGAAGCGATTTGATGACTGATCTGAAGACCGATAAACTGGCAAGCCTCGAAGCGATTGCCGCCGCCGGCACGCTGGAGGCGCTGGATGAACAGCGCGTGGCGGCGCTTGGCAAAAAGGGCTGGGTAAGCCTCGCTCTCAAGACGCTGGGCAAGATGACGCCGGAAGAACGCAGCGAGTCCGCGCCTGCGATCCAGGCTGTGCGCGCCGAGATTGCCGATGCGATCGAGACAAAAAAGGCCGCTCTCGAAGCTTCCGAACTCGAAGCGCAACTGGCGCGTGAGACAATTGACCTGACACTCCCCGCGCCGGACGTGGTGAAGGGCTCGGTCCACCCGGTTTCCCAAGTGATGGACGAGCTGGCTGAAATCTTCGCTGACCTAGGCTTTGCCGTTGCGACGGGGCCAGAGATTGAGGATGACTGGCACAATTTCACCGCGCTCAACATGGATGAAAGTCACCCGGCGCGCGCGATGCACGACACGTTCTATTTCCCTGACCCGGCGCCGGACGGTGGGCAGATGCTCTTGAGAACGCACACATCGCCCGTGCAAATCCGCAGCATGAAAGAGCAAGGCGCGCCGATCCGCATTATCGCGCCGGGCCGGGTGTATCGTTCTGATTCCGATGCGACCCACACGCCAATGTTCCATCAGGTCGAAGGGCTTGTGGTCGACAAGGATATTCATCTCGGGCACCTCAAATGGACGCTGGAGACCTTCTTCAAGGCTTTCTTTGAGCGTGAAGACATCACCCTGCGCCTGCGCCCGTCCTACTTCCCCTTCACCGAGCCCAGTGTCGAAGTGGATGTCGGCTATTCGAACGAGGGCAATCGCCGCGTCGTTGGTGGTCACGGTGATGATGCGGGTCACGACTGGATGGAATTGGGCGGCAGCGGCATGGTGAATGCCCGTGTGCTCGAAATGGCGGGAGTTGATCCGGAGGAGTATCAGGGCTTTGCCTTCGGCCTCGGTATCGACCGCATCGCCATGCTCAAATACGGGATGAACGATTTGCGCGCCTTCTTTGACGGCGATCCGCGCTGGCTGTCGCATTACGGGTTCTCACCGTTTGACCAGCCGACGCTGTCCGCAGGTGTGGGAGCACGGTCTACAGGAGGCGGGGCATGAAGTTCTCGACCACATGGCTGAAAGACCACCTCGATACCGATGCGTCGCTTCAGGAGATCACGGACACGCTCAACGCTATTGGCCTTGAAGTCGAAGGTGTCGAAGACCCGGCCGAAACACTCAAGGGCTTTACCGTCGCGTATGTTCTGAGCGCGGAAAAGCACCCCGATGCGGACAAGCTGCAAGTGCTCAAGGTGGACACCGGAGACGGCGATCCGTTGCAAGTTGTGTGCGGTGCGCCCAATGCGCGCGCCGGCATGAAAGGCGTGCTGGGTATGCCCGGCGCTGTGGTGCCGTCCAACGGGATGGAACTGCGCAAGGCGGCGATCCGCGGGGTCGAATCGACCGGCATGATGTGCTCCGCGCGCGAGCTTGATCTGGGAGAGGATCACGACGGCATTATCGAATTGCCCGATGATGCAAGCGTGGGGCATTCCTTTGCTGACTATCAGGGTTCATCCCCGATCATCGACGTAGCGATCACGCCGAACCGGCCCGATTGTATGGGCGTGTATGGCATCGCGCGCGATCTGGCGGCGGCGGGTCTTGGTACGATGAAACCGATTGCCTTTCCGAAGTTCGACAGCGCGGGCGCGTGCCCGGTCGAAATCCGAACCGATGACCCCGAAGGCTGCCCCGCTTTCTATGGCCGCGTGATAAAGGGCGTCAAAAACGGCCCCTCCCCCGATTGGCTGCAACAGCGTTTGAAGAGCGCGGGTCAGCGTCCGATCTCGCTATTGGTGGACCTGACGAACTATCTGATGCTGGCCTTTGGTCGCCCGGCGCATGTCTATGATCTGGCCAAGCTTTCTGGCGCGGTCGTGGCCCGCCGTGCGAAAGCGGGCGAGCAGGTGCTGGCGCTAAACGAGAAGACCTACACGCTGGATGAGAGCATGGTCGTGATTGCGGATGATGTTCAGGTGCATGACATTGCCGGGATTATGGGCGGTGAGGATTCAGGCGTGAGCGACGACACGACTGACGTGCTGCTCGAAATCGCGTATTTCGATCCGGCCAGCATCGGCGTGACTGGGCGCAAGCTTGGCCTAGCCTCCGATGCGCGCACGCGGTTCGAACGCGGTGTTGATCCGGAGTTTCTGGATGACGGGCTCGACCTGTTGACCGGATTGATCGTTGAACTGGCTGGCGGTCAGGCTTCGGAGAAAGTTCGCGCCGGAGCGCCGCCGAGCGAGCCCACGGTGGTCGCTTTCGACACCGCGCGCACAGCAAAGCTGGGCGGCGTCGATGTGCCTGCCGATGAGCAGCGGCGTATTCTTGAAAGCCTGGGCTTTGATGTGAGTGAAGACTGGCAGGTGACCTGCCCGCTGCGTCGCCACGATATCGAAGGGCCTGCCGATCTGGTGGAGGAGGTGGTGCGCATCCACGGCCTCGATAAGGTAGAAAGCGTTGCTTTGCCGCGCATGGATGGCGTCGCTCGTCCAACCGCCACACCGCAGCAGATGATGGAGCGCAAACTGCGCCGCGCGGCGGCAGCGAGCGGCTTGGACGAGGCGATCACGTGGTCGTTCCTGCCCGGGTCAGAGGCTGCGCACTTCGCCGATGATGGCATGCAACTGTGGTCGCTCGCCAATCCGATCAGCGAGGACATGAAGGTCATGCGCTCGTCGCTCATACCCGGCCTGCTGATGTCGGCAAAGCGCAACGCGGATCGCGGCGGCGTGACCACGCGCGCGTTTGAATTGGGGCGCCGGTATTTCCGCGGGTCTGACGGTTTGAGTGATGAACGCGCCACATTGGGCGTGCTGCTGGCCGGTGAAAAGACGCCGCGCGGCTGGGCTGCGGGCAAAGCGCAAGGCTTCGACGCTTTCGATGCCAAGGCGACGGCGCTCGCATTGCTGTCAGAAGCAGGCGCACCTGCGGACAAGTTGATGGTGATGGGCGAGGCGGGGTCGCAATTCCACCCCGGCCAATCGGCAACCCTGCGACTTGGCCCCAAGAAGGTTCTGGCGCGCTTTGGCATGCTGCATCCGGCCACGCTCAAGGCCTTCGATATGGATGGCCCGGTGGCGGCGGTTGAAGTGTTTCTTGACCAGGTGCCTCAAAAGAAAGGCAATGCAGGATTTGCGCGCACGCCTTTTACGCCGCCTGCCCTGCAAGCGGTGACCCGCGATTTCGCCTTCCTTGTTCCGGAAACCATGGCGGCGGAGGATTTGCTGAAAGCGGTGCGCGGCTCGGACAAGGCAAACATCACCGCAGCGCGCGTGTTCGATGTCTTCGCAGGGCAAGGTGTGCCTGAAGGCCACAAGTCGCTGGCGGTTGAAGTGATGCTTCAACCCAAGGAAGCATCCTTCAAGGACGCCGATCTGAAAGCGATTTCAGACAAGATAATCGCGGCTGCGGCCAAGCTGGGGGCGGAGCTGCGCGGCTAATCCGCCTGTCACAAGCCATGTCCAACACTACAAATTCCAGGCGAACCTTCGCGATCATTTCTCACCCTGATGCGGGTAAGACCACGCTGACGGAAAAGCTTCTGCTGCAAGGCGGCGCGATCCATTTGGCGGGTGAGGTGAAGGCGCGCGGCCAGGCGCGGCGGGCGCGCTCTGACTGGATGAAGATAGAACAGCAACGCGGTATCTCGGTCACCTCGTCCGTGATGACGTTTGAGCGAGAAGGCGTGACCTTCAATCTGCTGGATACGCCAGGCCATGAGGATTTCTCCGAAGACACCTATCGCACCCTGACTGCCGTCGACAGTGCGGTTATGGTGATTGATGCGGCCAAGGGGATAGAGCCCCAGACACGCAAACTCTTCGAAGTGTGCCGCCTGCGCAGCGTGCCGATCATCACCTTCGTCAACAAGGTGGACCGCGAAGGCCGCGACCCGTTCGAGACGCTGGACGAGGTTGCCGATATGCTGGCGCTGGATGTGAGCCCGCAAAACTGGCCAATCGGTATGGGCGGACAGTTTCAGGGCATTCTCGATTTCGAAGACGGCGCGATCAGCCGCCCTGAAGGCCCGTCAAAGGAGTTTCTGGGCACGCGCGATGTGAACGCTGAGATCCCGGAGGAATGGGCAGAAGAGGCGGAGCTCGCGCAGGTCGGCTATCCAGAATTTGACCTGGAGGCCTATCGCAGCGGCGATCTGACACCGGTCTATTTCGGATCGGCTCTGAAGAATTTCGGCGTGACGGAACTGATTGAGGCGATTACCAAATACGCCCCGCCGCCGCGTCCGCAGCCCGCTGAGGAAGAACAGATTACGCCCGAACATGGCGAGGTCACCGGCTTCATCTTCAAGGTGCAGGCCAATATGGACCCCAACCACCGCGACCGGATCGCGTTTATGCGGCAGGTTTCGGGCACGTTCAAACGCGGCATGAAGCTGACGCCGTCAGGGCTGGGCAAACCGATTGCAATCCACTCACCGATCCTGTTCTTTGCGCAGGACCGCGAGATTGCCGACACCGCAGAAGCGGGCGATATTATCGGCATTCCCAACCACGGCACCTTGCGCGTGGGCGACACTCTGTCCGAAAAGGATGTGGTGCGCTTTACCGGGCTGCCGAACTTTGCGCCTGAGATCCTGCGCCGTGTGCAGCTCAAGGATCCGACCAAGACCAAGCAATTGCGTAAAGCGCTGGATGACCTGTCCGAGGAGGGTGTTATTCAGGTGTTCTATCCCGAGATTGGCGCAAACCACATTGTCGGCGTGGTCGGACAGCTTCAGCTTGATGTGCTCGTGTCTCGGCTGTCGGCGGAATACAAGGTTGAGGCTGCGCTTGAGGCGTCTCCCTTTGCCACCGCGCGCTGGCTGAAGGGCGATCAAAAGGCGCTCAATGAATTCGAGAGCTTTAACCGGCCCAATCTGGCGCGGGATCGCGATGGTGATCTGGTGTTCATGGCCAAAAGCCCGTGGGACGTGAACTATCAGGTCGAAAAGAACCCCGAACTGACATTCTCGGCCACGAAAGAGCGATAAGCTTGCGAGCCATACTTGCGGGCGGGCCGACTTCGCGCCAAAGCCAAATCCATGAACGGATCAGGACCAACCTCGCAAAGCTTCATCTCCCAGCGCCTCAAACTCAATTACGAGGATTGGGGCGGCCCCGGAGACAAGGACAGCAAACCGCCGCTGGTGCTGGTTCATGGCGGGCGTGATCATGCGCGCAGCTGGGACTGGACGGCTGAGGCCCTGCGTGAGGATTATCACATCGTCGCGATGGACCACCGCGGGCACGGCGACAGCGACTGGGTGTCTGACGGGAATTATTCCTCGGGCGATATGGTCTATGATCTGGCGCAGCTGATCCACCAGCTGGGCGTTGGGCCGGTGCGGATAGTGTCGCATTCGATGGGGGGCAATGTCGCGCTGCGCTATGCCGGGACGTTCCCTCATATGGTGACAAAGCTGGTCGCGATCGAGGGCCTTGGCCCAAGCCCGGAATGGAAAGCGAAACAGCGCGCCACTCCCTATCCCGAAAGGCTTGCAGAATGGATAGAGAAAAAGCGCAAGGCCGCCGGGCGATCCCCGCGCAAATATGAAAGCATCGAGGCCGCCTTTGCGCGGATGATTGAAGAAAATTCCTACCTGACCGAGGATCAGGCGCGGCATCTGACTGTGCACGGCGTCAACCGCAACGAAGACGGTACCTATAGCTGGAAATTCGATCCGCACCTCAATGTCTGGGGCATCGAGGATGTGGCCGATGACTTTATCGAAGCCACATGGGGCGCGATAACCTGCCCGACATTGCTGCTTTACGGATCGGACAGTTGGGCTTCCAATCCGGAAGAGGACGGGCGGTTGGAGCATTTCAAGACTGCCGAAGTGATCGAATTTGAAAAGGCGGGTCACTGGCTGCACCATGACCAGTTCGACAAGTTCATCGGAGTGCTGCGCGACTTTCTCTAGATTCTACAGGAGACAAGATATGGCTGATTTCACTGATAGTCTGACTGACAAGCATGTCGCGATGATAGAGCAGCAGCCGGTCTTTTTTGTGGCAACCGCCGCCGCCGATGCGCGGATCAATCTGAGCCCCAAGGGCTATGACGCGTTCCGGGTGCTGTCGCCGACGCGCGTCGCCTATCTTGATCTTGGCGGTTCGGGGAACGAGACCCATGCGCATCTGACTGCGGATGCCCAAAATGGTCGGGGGCGCATCACAATCATGTTCTGCAATTTTGACCGGCCCGCGCTGATCCTGCGCATTTATGGCCGTGGCAAGGCGGTCCTGCCGCAAGACGATGGCTGGGACGCGTTGGCCCAGCATTTCACCTTGCTTCCGGGTACGCGGCAGATTTTCGATATTGCGGTCGAAAGCGTTCAGACTTCTTGCGGCTGGGGTGTCCCTTTCATGACCCTTGAAGGCGAGCGGGAGACTTTGAAAAAGGCACATGCCAGTCAGACCCGCGCGAATGGGAGGCCAAGATGGCGGACCGCGTGACCAGTATCGATGGCCTGCCGACCCGCGCGACGGATCGCTATATTGCCGGCGATTGAAGGCTGGTTCTAGCTAAGAAGCCTGCCCAAAAAGTAAGCAAAAGGTTAAAATTAGGGCACGCAATTCCCGTGAATACGGCCGCCCGAGGCAACCTTACCCTGCGGTAAGCCGGGTTTCTGCCGTATGGCACAGCTCTTGCATTACCACTGACGGGCCTCTTTGCCCAAAAACCATAAGGGGAGCAGGCTGTGAAGTTTATCATTGCCATAATCAAACCATTCAAGCTCGACGAGGTCCGCGAAGCGCTGGGCAGTATCGGGATCGCCG
>JBARXS010000031.1:0-31698 GCA_049647465.1 Erythrobacter sp. | reverse complement strand
GTATCGCCGGAGCCAAGCTGGCCGGCGGGGCTGTCGCCAGCGCTGCCTCGTCGGTCGCGCAAGGCACATCGCGCGCCGCGGGCGGAGCAACCATGGCCTACGCCACAGGCTCCGCAGCCAAGACCGGCAGTGCAGCGGTTGCAGGCGGCATGGCCGGTGTCGGCCGCGCTGCAGGAGGTGCCGCCATGTCGCCGCTGCGCAAAGCGGCAGATAGCGCCAAAAGCAATTTCCGCGAGGGTGCGCGCGCCTCGGTCGGCAATATGGGCGGACGCATCGTGCCTGCACCCGGCAGCACGCCGTCCGGTCCACAGCCCGAAAACGGCCCGCCCGCCTGGGCCAAATCCATGAAGCAGCGCCAGAGCCTCGGCCACTCGGCCTCGCTTGCCGCGCACACAGTGCGCTCCGGCGACGGACACGGCGCAGGCTCCTCGATCGACACCAAAGAGAAGGACTGACCTCTCATGTTCAAACGCCCCTCGATCCGGTACGGCAAGACGCCGCAACCCGAGACGCCCTATCAGCGCGCGGCACAGGTCTGGGACGAGCGCATTGGCTCGGCCCGCGTCCAAGCGAAGAGCTGGCGCTATGCCTTCTTTGGCGCGCTCGGCTTGTCGGCAGCGCTCACTGGCGGTCTTATCTGGCAGAATGCGCGCGGCACCATCGTCCCGTGGGTGGTTGAGGTCGACAAGCTTGGCGAAGCGCGCAGCGTCGCGCCTGCCAATGCCGAGTTCGCGCCAACCGATCCGCAGATCGCCTTCCATCTTGCCCGCTTCATCGAGCATGTCCGTGCCATTCCCGACGATGCCATCGTCGTGCGGGAAAACTGGCTGAGGGCCTATGACTTTGCAAGCGACAAGGGCGCGCTCGCACTCAACGACTATGCGCGGGCCAATGATCCTTTTTCCGTGATCGGACGCGAGCAGGTGGCCGTCGATGTCACCAGCGTGATCCGGGCCTCGCCGAGGAGTTTTCGGGTGGCCTGGGTCGAGCGCCGCTACCGCGACGGGGCGCTCGCCGAGACGAGCCGCTGGACCGCGATCCTCGGCATCACCGTGCAGCCGCCCAATAATCCCGATGCGCTCACCAAGAACCCGCTCGGCATCTTCGTCACATCCATCAACTGGTCAAAGGAGCTCGGCTGATGTCCCGCTCGCATATTGTCTTCCGCAAAGCTTTCGTCAGCCTGCTTGCCGCGCCCTCGCTGGCGCTGGCCGTCCCGGTTTCGGCGACCCCGGCCCCCTCGGCTGCGGCCATGCAGTCAGCCTTGGCAGCACTGGTAAAAATGCGCCCGCTCACGGCGATCCAGACACCCGACGATATCCATCTCCTTTCGCGGCAGGCCTCCCCCACTGCCGCGCGCCGCTCCCGCCTGCCTGACCCCGAGACGCAAGTGGGAGCGGCAAACGATGCTGCCCGTATCCAGCCCGAGGATGCAGGGTTCCAGAACGCGATTCAGCGCTATGCCTATAGCGAAGGCGCGCTGTTCCAGATCTACACCAAGCCAGGGCAAGTGACCGATATCGCGCTGCAGGAAGGCGAGAGGCTGGTTGGCCCCGGCCCGGTGGCGGCGGGCGACACGGTGCGCTGGATGATCGGCGATACGCTCAGCGGATCGGGCGCGAGACAGCGGGTGCATATCCTCGTCAAACCGACCCGGCCCGATATCACCACCAATCTCGTCATCAACACCGACCGGCGCACCTATCACGTCGAACTGCGCGCCAACGCCCGCGTCTACATGGCCTCGGTCAGCTGGTCCTATCCCGAAGACGAGCTGATCGCATTGCGCCAGTCCGAAGCTGAAGCCGTGCGCACGGCGCCAATTGCAGATGGGTTCACGATCGAAAACCTCAATTTTGATTACCGGATATCGGGCGACAAACCCGATTGGCGGCCGCTGCGCGTTTTCGATGATGGTCAGCGCACGCTCGTGGAGTTCCCGCCCAATATTGCCCAAGGCGAAATGCCGCCCTTCTTCGTCATTGGTGAGGAGGGCGAGGCCGAACTGGTCAATTACCGGGTGAACGGGCGCTATTTGATCGTCGACCGGCTGTTCCATAAGGCTGAGCTTCGTCTCGGCGCAGGGCGCAGACAGGTTCGCGTCAAGATCACCAATCGGGCCCGGAGCGAATGATGAACAGCGAGCCCGAACCCGAACGCCCCGTCGACGCCGAATCCATCACCAGCCTGCGCGGCGAGGGCCCGCGTGTTGTGCGACTGTCGCGCAAAGCCATCGGTATCGCCAGCGCCATTGGACTGTCGCTGGTGGGCGCAGCTTTGCTCTATGCGCTGCAGCCTGCCTCGCAAGGGGGCGAGGAGGAGCTGTTCAACACCGATGGTGTCGCCGTGGCCGATGGTCTGGCATCGGCCCCGAGGGATTATTCGCAGGTACCAAGGCTTGGACCGCCGCTTCCCGGCGATCTCGGAAAACCGATCCTCGATGCGCATGAGCGCGGGGCTATTGCTGCATTGCCGCCTGTCGGCGCGCAACCGCCGCCACCACCGCCGCAGGGTATCAGTCCTGAGGAAGCGGCGCGTCAGCGGATCGAACAGGAACGCGAAGCCGCACGCGGTAGCCGCCTTTTCTTTGGCGGCGGAACGCCCGCTGCCAGTCTGGCGCAGGCGCTCCCGCCCTCCGATCCAGTGCCTGCATCAGCTCAGTCTTCGGTTTCTGCTGCACAGCCTGCCTTTCTTGATCGCCCCGCCGAGCGCCGCACGGTTTCATTGCAGCGGCTCGACGCCGCACCATCGGGGGCGCTGTTGCAGGCTGGTTCAGTCATTCCCGCTGCGCTCATCACCGGTATCCGCTCCGACCAGCCCGGGCTCGTAACCGCGCAAGTGACTCAAAACGTCTATGACAGCCCGACCGGACGCCGCTTGCTGATCCCACAGGGCGCGCGCCTGATTGGCGAGTACGAATCCGATGTCGGCTTCGGCCAGCGGCGCGTGCTGCTCGCCTGGAACCGGCTTATCCTGCCAGATGGGCGCTCGATCGTTTTGGAACGCCAGCCCGCGGCCGATCCTTCGGGCTTTGCCGGTCTCGAAGACGGGGTCGATTATCACTGGGACGGAGTGCTCACGGCCGCGCTGGTCTCGACCTTGTTGGGAGTCGGTAGCGAGTTTGGTGTCGGCAGTGACGATGATTTGGCGCGCGCTCTGAGGCGCGGTAGTCAAGACAGCGTCAACCGTGCGGGCGAGCAGATCGTCTCGCGCGAGCTCAATATCCGCCCTACCCTGACCATTCGTCCGGGCTTTCCCGTGCGGGTGCTGGTCACCCGCGATATTGTGTTGGAGGGCGGGCAATGACTCGACTCAAGTTGTCCGATATTACCGACGAGAAGCCCGTTAAACTGACCATCGAGATACCAGCGCGGCTTCATCGCGAACTGGTGTCTTATGGGATTGTGCTCAAAGGTGGCGCGCCGCAGGATGCACCGACGCCAGAGCAGTTAATTGGTCCAATGCTGGAGCGCTTCATCGCTACCGACCGGGCGTTTGCCAAAGCCCGAAAGACTTCTCAACAAGCAGGAGTAAATGGATAGCGTTCATCGAGCAGCTTGAAGAAGCGGGCGAGTGCGGGATTGTCATTGTCCTCGCGCCACCAGGCAGAAAAATCGAGATGTGCTGCCCCGGTCGGCTCGGAAATTTCACGGAAGGCCACATCCGGCCTCACAGCTCCGGTCGCGCTTTCAGGCACCATGGTGATGAACTTCCCAAAAGGCACCATGGCTGCAATTGTCTCTGCGCTGGTCTCTTGGGTGATAATATTGGCCTTGAAGCCATTGCCGCCTAACCGCTGGCGGATCACTTCAGCAATCCTAGGTCCATTCCGCTCGCGCGGTAACACAAAGACCGACTTGCGCAAATCGGTCCAGAACAGACTTTCGCTCTTGGCCAGGCGATCATCCCTTGGCAAGACGACCATCAGCCGCTCGGACCACAGCCAGCGCTTGGTTACTCCGGGTTCCTCGATCTGGCTGGCATGGATGGCAATATCGACGATCCGCGTTTGCAACCCCGACAACATACGCTCCGGGCTAACTTCCAGCGCGTCGAGTTGCACGTCAGGAAAGCGCACGAGTACATCGCCAAGCAGGAGCCGCAGATTGCCGGTGCTGAGCGAACCGGAAAATGCAACCATCAACCTTCCGACCTCGCCATATCGCACCGCCTTGGCCGTCGTCAGCAGATTATCGGCATCGGTCACGATCCGGCGTGCCACTTCAAGAAAGGCCTTGCCGGTCTCTGTCGGGACAACACCCCGAGTTGAGCGCTCAAACAGAGTGATCCCCAGGCGATGTTCCAGCGCTGATACCTTTTTGCTCAGCGTGGATTGCTTCACATTGAGCTGTTTGGCCGCGCGCAGGAAGCTGGCCGTATCTGCTGCGACAACCGCGAAGCGAAGCTGGCGAAGGTCGATTGTCACGGCTTCACGCTGGCAACCGAACGGCTTGGACTAAATGGCGAGCGCGCGATGTTCTCCCTGGCGCTTCGGAACCAGTGTGCTTAAACATTCTCATGTGTCACCTAACGCTTCACATTGGCAAAGAACCGGTGTCCGGCCTGCCTTGACAGTGATAGATATCCAATCCACGCCGATTGGCAGCCACCGGTTTCATTTCAGCACCATAGCTCCCAACCTTGATCGGCGTATCCGAAGGATTTTTTCCGAGGAAAAACCGACCGGTGAGGAGGTCACCGGCCGGCTTCCCTCAGCCCAAGGCAGCCTGGGCCGAGCTCAATCAAAATTCGAACCGGATCCGAATTCCCCCGGAATGTGCTTCGTAGCCTGAGGCGAACCGACCTCGGTACTCCGCTCCTATCGAAAGCCCATTGTTCGTAAGGAAATCAACGCCTGCGGCTAGATCGAACCGGGAAGCAGCCGCTTCGTCGGCAATGACAACGAAGCTGTCGGCTCCGCCATTGAAAGAGCCAGCGACAGCGAGTGGGTCGCTGCTGAGATCGTAGGCATAATCGATGCTTGCGAACGGAATCAGCCCACTTTCGTTTGCACCGGCCACTCTCAGGCCAGCCCGGGCTTCGAGGAAATCGACACTTTCGCTATCGAGCGTCAGGTCAAGTCCGCCATTCTCGGTGAACGAGTCGCGCGACAAGTCCGCATAACGCAAGCCGCCATTGGGAGTGACGGTCAAACCACCCGCATCGAAGTCAAAACCAGCATTCAAGCTGGCGTAGACGCCGTCCACATCGCTTTCGCCTGTAATCTGAGCGCCGAGCGCCGTTCGGGTATTGTCGACCGAGCTAAAGGAATATCCAAGCTCCGCATTTACGAACGCGTTGCCAAAATCAAGGCCAGCATAACCGCCAATCTGGTACGCATCGATTTCATTTTCGGCATTAGCGAAGCCATTCGCTTCAACTTCGATGTCCGAATAACTGGCCAGCACACCGATTGTTGCGGTATCACCGATCTTGGTATCCACGCCAATCGTGAAGCTGGTCGTATCAGCATCGTAACCGAGCGAACTCAGGCTCGATGCATCGCTATCCGCGTTTCGATAACTTATCCGGCCCCAGACGCCCGTTCCTTGACCGGAGACGCGTCCCTGCACCAGCGAACTCGCGAGCCGCTGAGCTTCGTAAATCTCGCGCGTTACCCCGTCATTTATTGCCGGCAGAAGGGTGAGCGACAGCGCTTCGAAGTCTGCAACAGAGGTTGAGGCATTCAGCGCATCGAATATCGCATCAGGCAGACGATTATTGGCAGCGGCGCCAGTCACAGCGCTGCCGAAGCTGTTGATGTTCGCATCAATCGAGACCGCTGCGAGATCGGCCGCGACCACATCGACCGAGATCGATCCGAGATTGACGACATAGTCGATGAGGAAATCATCATCAGCAACGTTCACGGTCGTCCCGTTGTCTGCGAAGGTCCCGGTTTCGGTCAGCACATCGAAGGTCGCACCAACGTCGTCGATACCAACCTGCGTCGTCAGGATATTGACCGTGCTGCCAGCCCCCAAGACGGTATCGCCATCGACCGCCAATGCATCCATGCCGAGGTCGAATGCGAGAGCGCCATCTACCGTGAGGCTACCTTCGACGACACGCATTCCTGAGATCGTGACTGTGCTGCCCGAAGCGATCGCCACATCCACGTCACCCAATACGTCACCTGTCAGGGCGGTAGACCCGGCCCCGAATGTCAGGGTATCGGTGAATGCCGAACCGACGAAGTTTCCGTTCAACGCACCGCCATTCTGAACGAAATTCAAGGCGCCGAGCGCTGCTGATGCATCGACGGCATTCTCGAACCCGCTGATCGTTCCGGAGTTCGTAACCGTTCCGCTGAAGGCCACATTTTCGATGAGCAAGCCCGCAGCGCTTTCGGACATGATCGTACCGCTGTTCGTGATGTCGCCATCGACGGTCACACCGGCCACATTGGAGAAGAGCCGTATCCCGGCGGCGGCGCCGCTGGGCAGGGCATTGCCTCTGCCTGCAATCTCGCCGCTATTGGTGAGAACGAAAGTTCTCACATCGCCATCCACGGAACCAAGCTGGAATGCGACACCCGATCCACTATTTCCAACACCCGCATCGATGATGCCGGTGTTGTCGACGATAAAGTCGTTCGCAGTCGCATCTGCATACAGAGTGCCATTGCGCTGATCGCCGGTGCCGATGATCGAGCCGGAATTGTTCACCGTAAGGCCGGTGCCATCGATATTGAACGCACGGCTGCCCGAAGAAATCGTGCCCGAATTGTTGACGATGGCTTGGGAGAAATCGCCGCCACCCGCGGGCGTCGCATTTCCGAAGTACAGACCGTTCTGAACGCCCGAAATCGTGCCCGAATTGTCAAGAGTACCCTGGAATGAAACACCATTGACGAAGCGCACACCAGCTACGGTGCCGTTCGCGCCTTCGCTGTCGATCGTGCCGGTATTGGTGATGTCTCCCACGAAAAGTCCGTTCGTGCTGCCATCGAGCATGCCATCAACGCGGGTACGCTCGAAGCGCAGACCGTCGCCTGCGGCCGCGGCACCCGCACCTGCATCCCCACGCCCCTGGATTGTGCCGGAATTCGTGATGGTGAAGGCGTTGCCTCCATCGGTGACCGAGGCCAGCTCGACAGAGAAACCCGCGCCTTCATTGCCCATTCCCGCATCGATGAGACCGCTGTTGTCGAGCACAAAATCCTGCGCCGTGCTATCGGCATACACCGTACCATTGCGCTGGTTGCCGGTGCCGATGATCGATCCCGAGTTATTGACCGTCAGGCCCGTGCCATCAATATTCAGCGCGCGGCTGCCCGATGAGATGGTCCCTGCATTGTTGACCACGGCTCCGGTGAAGATGCCTCCTCCCGCAGGCACGGCGTTGCCGAAGTAAAGTCCATTCTGCGCGCCGCTGATCACCCCGCCGACCTCGTTGGTCAGCGTGCCAGAGAAGCTCACGCCATTGACGAAGCGGATGCCCGCAGCGGTGCCTTGGGTGCTTTCAGAGTTGATCTGGCCCGAGTTGGTGATCGCGCCAGTGAATAGCCCACTTGTAGTGCCATCGAGCATGCCCGCGACGCGCCCACGCTCAAAGCGCAGCCCGTCGCCAGCAGTGGCTTCGCCCGCACCCGCCTGACCGCGGCCCTGGATGATACCCGCGTTATCGATATCAAAATCATTGCCTGCAGCCGATAGCTCAACTGAGAAGCCAGCACCCAGATTGCCCATCCCTGCATCGATCACGCCGGTTTCGAGGTTGTTCAGCACGAAATCCTGCGCCGTGCTGTCGGCATAGACCGTGCCATTGCGCTGGTTGCCAGTCCCGATGATCGAACCGGTGTTGTTGACCGTCAGGCCCGTCCCATCAATGTTCAGTGCGCGGCTTCCTGATGAAATGGTGCCCAGATTGTTCAGGATGCCACCAGCAAAATCACTTCCTCCGGCGTCAACCGGATTGCCGAAATAGACACCGTTCACAGAGCCAGAGATCACGCCGCCTTCGAGGTTGTCGATGACGCCATTGAACGAAACGCCATTGACGAAGTGAAGGCCAGCCGTGGTGCCGATGGCATCGTCGGAAGATGCGATCAGCCCCGAATTGGTGACTGTCCCGGTGAATAGCCCAGTTGTCGTGCCATCAAGCATACCGGCAACACGGGCTCGCTCGAATCGGATGCCATCTCCGGCCCCGGTTGCGGCGGCTTCTTCAGCTCCGCGGCCCTGGATCGTGCCGGTATTGACAATATCGAAGTCGTTGCCGTCGGCAGCGAGCTCGGCGGAAAAACCTGCTCCACTGTTGCCAATTCCGGCATCGATCACGCCGCCTTCAAGATTGTTCAGCGTGAAACCCTGCGCGGTGCTGTCGGCATAGACCGTGCCATTGCGTTGATCGCCGGTACCGATGATTGTCCCGGCATTATTGATGGTCAGGCCAATGCCGTCGATGTTGAAGGCCCGGCTGTCTGAGCTGATCACACCGCCTTCGAGGTTGTTGAATACACCTCCAGTGTGATCGCCTCCGCCTGCGGGGACCGGGTTGCCGAAATACACGCCGTTCTGAACGCCCGAAATCGTGCCCGAGTTCTCTAAAGTGCCTTGGAACGACACGCCGTTGACGAAGCGCACCCCTGCAACGGTGCCGTTCGCACCTTCTGATGCGATAAGGCCACCGTCAGCGTTGGTAATGGTTCCAGTGAACAGACCCACAGTGCTGCCGTCCAGCATGCTGTCAACGCGGGCGCGCTCGAAGCGCAGGCCATCGCCCGCCGTGGTCGCACCCGCGTCGGCATTGCCGCGGCCTTGGATGATGCCGGAGTTGATGATCGTGAAGTCGTTCCCCGCCTCGGATAATTCGACCGAGAAGCCGGCGCCTTCATTTCCCATTCCGGCATCGATCACGCCGGTTTCGAGGTTATTCAGACTAAAATCCTGCGCCGTGCTATCGGCATAGACCGTGCCATTGCGCTGGTTGCCGGTACCGATGATGGAGCCGGTGTTGTTGACCGTCAGTCCCGTCCCATCGATGTTCAACGCGCGGCTGCCCGACGAAATGGTTCCTGAGTTGTTGACGATGGCTTGTGAGAAATCACCGCCACCGGCAGGCGTCGCATTTCCGAAGTACAGTCCGTTCTGGATGCCCGAGATGGTGCCCGAATTGTCGAGAGTGCCTTGGAACGAGGTGCCATTGACGAAACGGATACCAGCAGCGGTGCCGTTTGCGGCTTCGCTGTCGATGGTCCCCGAATTGGAGATGTTGCCAACAAAAAGACCATCGGTAGTGCCGTCGAGGACACCCTCGACGCGGGTCCGTTCGAAGCGAAGGCCATCGCCCGCAGTGGTCGCGCCAGCTGACGCGTTCCCGCGTCCCTGAATCGTGCCCGCATTGGTGATGGTGAATGTGTTGCCACCGCTCTCGCCCGTCGCAAGCTCGACCGAGAAGCCAGCACCCTCATTGCCTTCGCCTGCATCGATCACGCCTGTTGCGAGGTTGTTCAGCTCGAAATTCTGAGCGGTGCTGTCGGCATAGACCGTGCCATTGCGCTGGTTGCCAGTGCCCAGAATCGAGCCCGAGTTGTTCACGACAAGACCGAGGCCATCGATATTGAGCGCGCGGCTGTCTGAGGAAATCGTTCCAAGATTGTTCACGACGCCACCGGTGTGATCGGCATCATTACCAAAGTAGAGACCGTTCTGTGCACCGGAAATAGTGCCGGTGGCTTCGTTGGTCAGGGTTCCCTGGAACCCGATCCGATTGGCGAAACGGATGCCGGCAACAGTGCCTTGAGTGCTTTCGGAGTTGATCAGGCCTGAATTGGTGATGTCCCCCGCATAGATATACTGCGGCGCGAGACCCGGGCCGAAGAAGCGGATGCCGTCGCCGGCTGTGCCGCCCATGGGTGATGCCTGACCACGGCCCTGAATCGTTCCGGCATTGGTAATCGCACCGCCGCGAGGCATCCCGCCGCCACCGACTTAAATTGCGATACCAGCGCCTTCGACACCCGCATCAATGCTGCCGGTGGCGGAATTGATGATCGTAATATTGTTGGAAGAGCGATTGGCGTAGACAGCGCCGTTTCGCTGACTGCCGGTGCCACGGATCACACCGTCATTGTTGAGGACCGCATCGGTTCCGTCGAAGTTGACGACCCGCGAGTCCGCCTCAAGCCGCCCGGTCTGCGTGTTGTTTATTGTCGCTCCAGTCGTGTCCGAATTGACCTGCACCGTTTGCGTGATGCCGGTGGTCGCAAGAGTTCCCGAATTATCCAGCGTGACATCGTTGTTCGCGACCACAACAACAGGCGCGCCATCGACTGTACTGCTCACTCCCGCGGCCGCTGAAATAGTCTCGCCATCCTCGTTCGATGTGACAGTGGCATTGTCACCGTCGTTGATGGTCTGCTGAGCGTTTGCCGCGCCCGCCAGAATTATCGTGAGCGACGATGCCGTGAGCAATAGTCCGCGTGAGGCATAAGCCTTCCTGAGAGTGATCGGGGTGTTCATGGTGCTGCCTTTCATTCCTAAAATGGAAGAAGGCGAGCCCAGGGGGTTCTTGGGGTAGGTTGAGCCCGCCTTCCAAGTCGGCTGGATATGGCAGGGCGAGGATGGCTGTATAATACATCTTGCCGATGGCTTTCATAGTTCGCAACTATGATGTAACATATTGTTCTTATATGAATAATCTATCGAACAACACCCTTAGCCCCCCTGCTGTGACAGGACGGCTAGTAGTGGAATGAATCGGCGTGACGCTTGCAGCTTTGGTTCACTCCAGTGCGATCGTATCCCCCGGTGGATCCGCCCGGATTTGGTCGCAGATTGCCTTGAGCATTTTCTCCCGAGGACAGCCTGTGCGCGACACAAAGCCAATGTCCCGCGAATAATCATCGGCGTCGATCTTGACGAAACGCGCGTTCGGCGCGGCCCGTTCAAGACATTCGCGCGCCAGAGATGGCACCAACGAACACCCGATCCCGCCCGAAAGATAATGGAGCATGGTCAGCAGATTGCTAGCGAGGAACTGATCCGGCATGTCGATGCCGACATTCTTGTTACCGCAAAGCTCGATAGTTTCCGCCCGGAGGCAATGTTCCTCAGTAAGCAACAGCATTTCTTCGACGGGTATTTCCTCGACAGCGATTGCTGCTACTTCGGCCAATCGGTGCGTTTCGGAAACGACAAGCCAGAGCGGCTCTCTGAAAATAGGGGTGAAGTTGGAACCCGAGAGCTTCACTGGCCCGCTTAGAAGGGCCACATCGATTTTGCGGCCGTCGAGCTCTGCGAACAGTTTTTCAGTCGGCAACTCGCGAAATATTGTCGAGAGGTTTTGCGAATACTCTCTGGTTTTCGTCCGCATGTAGGGAATGAAAAACGGGGCAAGCGTTGGAATGATCCCGATCCGCATCGGTGCCGCGAGCGGATCGCGATATTCGGCGGCCGTATCGTCCATCCGCCGAACATTCCGCAGGACTTCCTTCGCGATCGTGACAATCCGCGAACCGGCCTCGCTTGTCACAACTCCGTGATTGGTGCGGGCGAACAACTCGACGCCAAGGCGCTCCTCAAGGCGTTTCACCTGCGTTGAGAGAGACGGCTGGCTGACATGGCATGCCTCGGCGGCCTTGCCGAAGTTATGAAAGCGGTCGACCGCCGCAACGTATTCCAGATCGCGTATGTTCACGGCCCATTCCTCCACTCACATGAGGTTTCGTGGCCAGCAGCGAATTGGTTACATGGCTGGTGGAACCTTCAGAGTGCGCGAATTCGCTCCCAAGCGGTTGATCGTCAGACGATGCGACATTCCGGAAGGGCAAAGCTAGATCGTCGTCCACGGTGATCCTGGATCGGTGTCGCGAGCCCAATATTGGAGCGATTAGAACTGCGTATACTGCTGAGCCGTGTACTTCCAATCCCCGTTTTTTCTCGTCCAGACGTGGAGCCAACGGAATCTCAGCGGCGCGCTATCCGTCGTGTTGGTCGCGGGAGTGGCTTGAGCGAACCCGACGACTGTTGCCACATCGCAGTACACCCGGATTTCCATTTCAACGATTTCGAACGTGGAAGCCCATGCCGGGAGGTTGCCCGATGGCAGGCTCGCCACCGTTGCTGCGTAATCCAGGACCGAACCATCAGGCCTGACGGCTCGGTATTCGGGAGCCAGAATATCGATAAAATCTTCGCGCGATGTGCCTTCGACGTTCGCCCGCGTTCCCTGAAGCTCCAGCATACGGATTGCTTCGACATCTTCGCCGTTCGTCACCGGGACACCGCAATCGGCGCCATGATTTTCAGCGTGAACACTCGTCGTCCCAATTCCGAACGCACATAGAGCCAATACAGCCATGTTGATCGAGCGAGCGGGATCAATCATTCGAAAATGCTTATTGTTTCGATCCGGCCCCACCGATCCTCGGTCAGTTTTTCGCATTAGAATAGCATTCGCTCAATGGTCGCGATCGCGCGGCCCATGATGAAGCCGATTGTGAGAAGCATGAGGACGCCGAGCGGCTTTGGTATGCGGTGTCGGCGTGCAAAATCCTGAAGCGATTCTTGAGTCATTTTCGAGACAATCCCTTGCTATTGGCGACGGTTGCATAGCTGAGTTATGCAATACGGACGCCTTTAGCGGGAATTCGCCTATCAAGGCTTTCGCATTCGACAAACGCCGAATTTCTGTCTGCCAATGCAATCTTTTGCTTCGCAGGGTCTTGTCTGAACTCACTGGAGGTGAATACGCACGCTCCACCATGCGGCCTAATTGCGAGCTTCAATCCCGCCCATCTGGATGTTCCATTCGAGGAACTCCAATTCGACGATCCCTCGCTCGATGGCGAAATCATCTTCAAGCTGCTTGCGAACCCAGGCTTCGTCGACACCTTCGCGAAAGAGCACAAAACCGACAGGAGGGTCGCTGCTCAATATCCCACTCGCAATGATGTGACCGCTCGCCGTCAGGTCAAGATAGATTTGCCGATGCGCACGCATCTGGTCCATGTTCTCACGCGCAAGCTCGAAGTTTTTGCCTCGCCTGTTTAGGACAACAAGATGGGTGGTTGATTGCTCTTGGCTTTCAAAGACGGGCCGATCAGTCGGCGCTCTAACATTTGGACCGTCTTGGCCTAGCGCAATGTATGGAATGCCCATCACGATGAATGCAGCAATCGTTACTAAGGAGCCTTTCACATCTTCCTCCAAACCTCATGACAATCGAACGCCCAGGTCGGAGCTTTGAGCAGCTTTGCCTTTTATAGGCCAAGATCCTTTGTGCGAACCATCCGGCATAGGCGCCGCCTCGACGAGACTTCAGGTTGGTCTACCCGGTGAGAACGCCAACTTTGGCTTGGGCCTCTCGGACTTCAACATAGTTCGCCACAACCCAGTCGTCTATCTGGGCCAACAGGTCGCTGAGCGATCTGCCTAGACGTGTGAGCCGATAGTCGACCTTTGGCGGCACCGTCTGATAATCGCGACGTTCTACCAGTCCGTTCTGCTCCAGCGTCCTGAGCGTTTGAGTCAACATCTTCTGCGAAATGCCTTCGGCCTTGCGCTTCAATTCTCCGGTCCGCTGGGGACCCTGAGCAAGCAGAGGCAAGAGAAGCAGCGTCCATTTGTCAGCAATGTCCGATAGCAGCAAACGCGATGGGCAATTGGCGTTGTAAGGGTCGGGTATCGGAAGCATGTTTCCATCTTTCTGTATAGGCACCAAAAGGTGCGTACTTTACCAATCAGTCCTATGATTACACATTGCTGGGGTGGCTGGCAAGATCACATGCCGGCTCCTTTCAAAGGAGAACCCCCAGTGAAGAAAATATCCCTCAAATCCGCTCTGATGGCCGCGGCTGGTGCCGCTGTCCTGCAGTCGGCAATCACTCCCGCAGCGATGGCGCAGGAGACGACGGCAGTATTCGAGCACCAGGCACAGGTCCCTGGCTATTATCGCTTCGCAGTCGGCGATGCTCAGGTCACAGCGATTCTCGACGGCTATATCGACGTCGACTGGAACCTTTGGGTTGGCGCGACCTTCGCCGAACTCGAGCCAGAGCTCAAACGTACCCATGTGCCGTCGGACAAGCCGCTGCGGATCGCAGTCAATGCCTATGTCATCAATATTGGTGATCGTCTTGTTGCGATCGATACTGGATCGCGAGATCTGTTTGGTCCCACAGCCGGTCGCTATCACGCCAACCTCGCCGCGGCGGGCATCGACCCCGCCGATATTTCGGTTGTCATCATCACCCACATGCATCCGGACCATATTGGCGGGCTGCTCACCGATGAGGGAGCCCGCGCATTTCTTAACGCCGATATCATCGTCCAGCGCCGCGAACTGGCCTATTGGACGAGCGATGCCGAGCAGTCCGCGGCGGCCGACTACGCCCGGCCATGGTTCGACGCGGCGAAAGCCGTAGAGGCGGCCTATGGTGAACGGCTGAAAGTCTTCGATAGCGATATCGGCGTTCCGGGCTTTCGCTCTATTCCGCTTGAAGGTCATACGCCGGGCCATCAGGGCGTGCTCTTTGAAAGCGGAAACGAACGCATCCTGTTCGCGGCCGATATTCTGGATCTGCCCGAAATTCAGTTTCCCCGTCAGGATGTCGGATTGGTATTCGATGTGGATATCGAGCAAGGCGTGCACTCCCGGCGAGAGGCCTTGGAGATTGCCGCCGATGGCGACATGGCGATAGCAATCTCGCATGTCTCCTTTCCCGGCGTCGGTCGGGCGGTACGTGACGGCGAAGGTTTCCGCTACTATCCAAGCCATTGGTCCTTCGATTTCGAAGGAGCGGCACGATGAGCACACTCCTCCATCTTGACGCCTCTGCCCGCAGCAACCGCTCGCTCAGCCGCGCACTCTCGGCAGCCTTCGTGGATGGTTGGCGGAAGGCATTCCCGACGGACACCATAATCCGGCGCGATCTAGCCATGGATCCGCCGCCGCATGTGACCGAGACATGGATTGCCGGGGCATTTGGCGATCCTGAGCAAAGAACGCCAGAGGAGATCGCTGAGCTCCGAGTATCAGACACCTTGATCGAGGAAGTTCTTGGCGCGGACATCCTGGTGATCGGGGCGGCGATGTACAATTACGGCATGCCCTCGGCGCTCAAGGCCTGGCTGGATCAAGTCGTCCGCGTGGGGCGCACTTTCTCCTTCGATCTCGCACGGGGCGCGCAGCCTATCGAGCCCATCCAGACCGGCAAGACGCTGGTCGCGCTTGTCTCGTCGGGGGAGGGTGGGTTTCAACCGGGCGGTCATCATGCCCATATGAACCATCTCGACCCTGCGCTCATTACCGCCTCGCGCCTTCTCGGTGTGAGCACGTCGCATGTCGTTCGGATTGAATATCAGGAATTCGGCGACGATCGTCACGCTCGCTCAATCGAGGCTGCCCATGCCGAGCTTCCCAACCTCATTGCGACCATACGTGAGGAGCGAAAGCTGTGAGCCTCTCCGACAAGTCCGAGATCCGCCAGTTGATTGGTGACCAGTTCGCAGCGCTGAACTGGTCACCTGATCGTGATCCTGTTTTTACGAAGTTTGAGCAGGGATTCATCGACGATGCGATTCTAATCCCCGCTCGACGCCCTGCCAAGATTCAATCCATTGCAGCGTTTCTCGCCCGGATGACAAGACTGAGAGACGAAGGGACACTGACGAGCTTTTCGGAAACAGGTTCACCTGCGCTGGTTCAAGTCTTCGAGAATGTCGGCATAGCCGTCGCCGGATGCGAGATGCTGGAGAATGGCACGAACACCAGTCATGATGTCAGCGTCTTCCTGTTTGTCAAAGACCGCGGCCAATGGAAGATTGCGGCGCAGGCCTGGGACGCTACGAGCGAAAGCGACATTGACTCAAATCTGGACCCTGACGAGGATTGGCCGGGAGCTTCCGCTTGGGACGACAGGGGCGCGAAAGGGGAAGTCTAGGTATAGGCTTTGGGCGACGAGCTATCGATAAGTTGGTTTCTCCTCAATACTGACAGCATTCACCAGAGATCGATCAAGATCGCTATGGATCGAAGATGATCCTGCAGGACCTCTTTGCTTCATGCCTTTGGTTATCTCGAAGACTGAAATCACTCTCACGAAAGCATCTTCGGGTTGGGCCGAGCACCAGTCCGTCTTCGATGTGATTCGTACAGACGGTTTGGTTCTTACCGAACACTGGGACGCGCTTTCCTGAGTTGAAAACCTATGTTGGTGATCGCCCATTCGCACAGACAATCTGGCCTTCTTCTCAGATTGCGCAAGCTGTTGTTTAGTGAGGGCTTTTGCCGGTCAGAGATCCACAGCCGGGTGATATTGAGCACCTTAGGTTCGAGACCTTCCTGCTCCAGCGCATCGGAAGCTTAGCTCAGCTTCTTGACCTCAGCGAGTTACAAGAAGCGGGTGCGGAGACCATCGGTTTTCCGAACGACCGCCTTTTTGCAGGGGTTCGTAATCGACCAGCTCGCACAGGACCACGAAGCGGGCGAAGGTCGATGGTCAAAGACTTCTCTTCACCTTGCCCTTAGTCATTGTTGTGGAACCATAATTTGAACAAACGCTCCTTTGTCGGTGCTGCATACTTCATGCCAATAACCGGGGCTGGGTCAATTCACCGCATGCCTAGCACAAGCCGTCGCGCTTACATTTTGCTTACAACAACAAGCGCAATGAGCCGTGTAAGCGCCCTCCATTGGCGCCTACAGGCTATACACACTTGAATATATGAAGAAATAATGGAGCGGGCGAGGCGATTCGAACGCCCGACCCCAACCTTGGCAAGGTTGTGCTCTACCCCTGAGCTACGCCCGCTCACTGAACGCTCCGCAAAGATGCGCAAACTCGCGCTTCCCTGCCGGGGAGGCGGCGCAATTAACAGTGCCCCTGACATCGCGCAAGCGGAAAATGGCTGAAAAATTGCTTGATCCGTCGCCCAATGCCCGTCAGCCCACACGAGTGCTTCACATATGCGCCCTCGTACCCCACATTGGAGCACTCACAGCGCCGGTCAAACGGTGCGGAAACCGAATTCCCGCGCTGCCAGTGCAGCGCATCATATCATCTGCTTAACAAGCAACAGGAGCACACCCTTGGCCAGCATGGGTCTCAATATCGACGAACAAAAGGCAGTGGAGCGCTTCCGCACGGAAGTGGTCGACCCGTCACAAACCAAACTCGTCATCCTCGATTTCTGGGCGGAATGGTGCGGGCCGTGCAAGGCGCTCACCCCGATGCTTGAAAAGGTGGCCGCCGAATACGCCGACAAGGGCGTGATTCTGGCCAAGATTAACGTCGATGAAGAGCAATTCATCGCGGGCCAGTTTCAGGTGAAGTCGATCCCGACGGTCTATGCCATGTTTCAGGGCCAGCCTGTCGCTGACCTGACAAGCGCGCGCAGCGAATCGCAATTCAAGGCCGCGCTGGACCAGTTGCTCAGCCAACTGCCAATACAGGCGGGTGACGCGGCGGGCACACCGCAAGGCCCCTCGCCTGAAGAGATTGAACAATTCGTCAAGATGGGTGAGGAAGCGCTGGCTGGCGGAGATGCGCAGCGCGCGGCCGGTATCTTTGCGCAGGTGACGGAAATCGCTGCCGATAACTCGCCCGCCCATGCAGGGCTGGTGCGGGCGATGGTCGCTCTGGGGCAGGTGGATGAGGCTCGCCAGGTGCTCACCGCGATCGAAACCGATCCAAAGCTTTCCGCCGATCCTGCGATTGCCGCTGCGAAAGCCGCGCTCGAACTCGCCGGAACGCAAGTGGATGACAGTGAGCTTGCCGGATTGAAGGCCGCTGCCGAGGCTGATCCGGGCAATATGGAGGCAGGGCTAGCCTATGCCGAAGCTGCCTTTGCCGCCGGACAGCGCGATGAGGCGGCGGACACGCTGCTCGCGATAGTAGAGGCGGACCGCGAATGGAATGAAGGCGCGGCGCGCACCAAACTGCTCCAGATCTTCGAGGCCACAGGGCTCGAAGATGAATGGGTGGTCGCCACACGCCGTCGCCTCTCCAAGATCCTGTTCGGGTAAGGGAGCGCCATGTCCACCCGCCTCTCGATCTTTCCGCTGCCCGGCGCAGTCCTGTTTCCCGGCCTGCAATTGCCACTGCACATCTTTGAACCGCGCTACCGTGCGCTGATCGGAGATTCGCTGGTGCGGGACCGGCGCATTGCAATGATCCAGCCTCAACGCTCGGTCGACGGCGCGCCGCTTTATTCGGTCGGCTGTGTCGGGCGCATCGGCGAGATCGAGGCGATGGAAGATGGCCGGTATAATCTGATCCTTGAAGGAGAATCTCGTTTCAGGCTGATCCGCGAGATGGATGTCGCCACCGCGTTCCGTCAGGTTGAAGGCGAGCTGATCGACGACGACGAGAACGAAACGCTGAGCCATGCGCAACGCGGCGGGTTCGAAGCCGAGGCGCGCAACTTTGCCGATGCGCAAGGATACAGCGTCGACTGGGATTCGGTGGAGCGGTTGGATGACCACTCGCTGATTAACGGCGTCTCGCAAATTGCGCCGTTCGATCCCGCGTCAAAGCAGGCCTTGCTAGAGGCGCAGACGCTGTCGGCGCGCTGTGAATTGCTGGTGCAGTTGATGCAGTTCTTTGGCCGGGGCGATGGCGGCGAAGAGATCATGACGTTGCAGTGATCGGTGTGGCAGCGCATCCGCGCTGCCTCCTCGGTGCTATTCCCTCTGTTACACTTCGGGGCACCTGCGGGCGCACGGTCGTGCTTGCGGTCGCATCGGCGACCGAGTGCGCGTCACTATGAGATCGCACTATCCCAGATTGAAACTGCCTTTCAGCCCATCGATCACATATTGTGCGGCCAGTGCGGCCAGCAGGACGCCCAGCAGCCGCGTGATGACTGCCTCCACCTTGTCGCCGAGCAGGCGGATCAGCGGGCCTGCTGCCACCAGCGCCGCCGCTGTCAGCGCCAGCACCAGACCGAGCGCGGCAAAGACCTCGCCGCGCTCTACCCAGCCGTCCGCTTCGTTCATCAACAGCATGACCGCAGCAATCGCACCCGGCCCTGCGAGCATCGGCATCGCCATCGGAAAGACCGAGACATCCTCAACCTCGCTCGCGCTCACCTTGTCAGCGCGTTCCTCGCGGCGCTGGGTGCGCTTTTCAAAGACCATTTCGAATGCGATCCAGAACAGCATGAGGCCGCCAGCGATGCGGAAACTGTCGAGATCGATATGCAACGCGCCCAGCAATGCTTCGCCAAAGAAGGCGAAGACCAGCAGGATAACCCCTGCGATCATGGTCGCTCGCAGAGCCATGGTGCGGGCCTGCGCGCTGGTCGCGTGTTTGGTCAGCCCGGCATAGATCGGCGCGCAGCCAGGCGGGTCAATCACGACAAACAGGGTAGCAAACGCAGAGATGAACAATTCAGGCAGCATTACGGGGCGCGCAATTCAAACGGAGTGTGGAGGGCCAACAGAATGCGCCGCCCTCATCATTGTTCCGGGGTCAATGCAATAGGGGATGCAAGGCTTTCTTCAATCGCGGTCTCCCAACCGCCCTGATAGAAATATTCAACCTTCACATATTTTGTGCCGTCCTCGCGGTGCTCCCATTGCCATCGCAGCGTGCCATCGCGTGATAGCTGCGCATCCGCCTTGCCGTCCTCGCCAATCGGCATAGGCGGCGGAGGCGGAACGGCTTCGTCGCGGCGCGGGCAGCTGGCGACGAGACCCGTGATCGAATCAATCGCGGTCACAACGATCGCGCCATCCTCAAACTGCTTGCGCGGGGGCGGTTGCGGATCATCGCGGCCCGCGACGTCATAGCTCCATTTGTAGCTGTTATCCTTTTGCCGGACCCATGCGGTGACATAATTGCCAACCAGACCCTCCGCATCACGGAACCGCCCCTGTGTGAGCGCCAGCGCCCCGTCACAACTCATCACGACAGTGCGCGGTCCCCACTCATTCGCTTTGGCCGGATCAGGGCGGGCTGATGACAGGGCGTCGAACGGGACAGCGCCATCGCGGCCATGCACAATCGCCCCGGGTGCAGCGGCCTCCTGCGCGGCTGCGAACTGGCCGCGCTCTGCGATATCGCGCGCAAAGGCCAGCTCTCTTGCGACCAAGGTGCTGGGTTGAGCCGCACCGGGAGCCGTTGCCAGCACGCGGTTGATCACCTTTGCAGGCGGACCACGGCGCTGTTGACCCCCACCGGCGCAGGCCGTCAGCGAAAGGGAGGTGACAGCAATCGCAGCAACGAGTGCAGAGTGTTTCATCCAAATCTCCGTTTGGCCGACGCTCTTGGGTGTGCCGCGCTGACCTGCCAATGAACATGGGGAGGCGAACATGCCAGACGGAGCAGCTTTGCTAAAGCCCCTCTGGCGCGTCCAGACCGGCATTGCGATACGCGGCAATGGCCGTGTTGCGCAGCAACACCGCGATCGTCATCGGACCCACTCCTCCCGGCACTGGCGTGATCGCGCCAGCCACTTCGCTGGCCTCACTAAAGGCGACATCACCGACAAGGCGCCCTTTCTCGCTGCCCGGTTCAGGCGGCAGACGGTTGATGCCGACATCAATCACGGTTGCGCCGGGTTTGAGCCAGTCTTTCCCGATCATTTCTGGCCGACCCACAGCGGCGACCACAATATCGGCGCGGGCCACCACGCTGCGCAAATCCTTCGTCCGGCTGTGCGCGATTGTCACGGTCGCGTTCGCGTCGAGCAGCAGCTGCGCCATCGGCTTGCCCACAATGTTGGAGCGTCCGATCACCACTGCCTCCAGTCCCGAAAGGTCACCCAGCCGGTCCGTCAGCAGCATCATGCAGCCCAGCGGGGTGCACGGCACAAACCCGGTCTGGCCAACGCTCAACCGCCCAGCATTGATTACATGAAAGCCGTCAACATCCTTGTCCGGGCTGATCGAGGCGATGATGCTTTGTTCATCCAGATGCGCAGGCAATGGCAGCTGCACCAGAATGCCGTCCACCGCTTCATCCGCGTTCAGGCTGTCGACCAAGGCAAGCAGTTCCGCTTCGCTGACATCATCAGGTAGGCGATGCGTAAAGCTCTCCATATTGGCCTCCAGCGTCGCCTTGCCCTTGCTGCGGACATAGACCTGGCTGGCCGGGTCTTCCCCCACCAGCACCACTGCAAGGCCGGGCTTGCGCCCCGCCTTTTCGGCAAAACCGAGCGCTGCCTCGCCCACGCGCTCACGCAGCCGCGCGGCGAAGGCCTTTCCGTCGATCCTTGAGGCCGTCATGCGATGCTGAGGATCAGCCGGCCGATGACGGCTTCGAAAATGCGCAGACCGATGATTAGGACGATAGGCGACAGGTCAATCGAGCCCGTATCCGGCATGATGTTGCGAATGGGCCGCAGGACAGGGTCCAGCAGATTGTTGATCGCCTGATAGAACGACATCAGGAACTGGTTCGACGGGCTGACCACGTTGAACACGAAAAGCAGGCTGATGACGAACTGGATTATGATCAGCATTATCAAAGCACCTGACACGATGCTGATGATGTCCAGAAGCAGATAGAGGCCTTGCATAGAGTTTCCCGGGGGTTTCCTGTGTTTGGAGAGGCGTATTACATACCTAATACGCTCAGCGTCTTCGTCAAGATGCGGTCGGCGTCATGATGGCACCGATTTTGTGGATCGCGCCTAGCAGGGGTCCGCCGCGCGCACCAGAGTGCCCGCCCCGCGCGCGGTGAAGAATTCGAGCAGCATCGCATGGGGCACGCGGCCATCGAGGATAACCGCGGCCTCACAGCCGGATTCCACCGCAGACACGCATGTCTCCAGCTTTGGCACCATGCCGCCGGTTATCACGCCATCCTCGCGCAGCTTGGCTATGGCCGCAGGGTCAAGATCGGTGAGCAATGTGCCGTCTGCGTCCAGCACACCTTTGACATCGGTCAACAGGAACAGGCGCGCCGCGCCCAGCGCCGCCGCGATAGCGCCCGCCATCGTATCGGCGTTGATGTTGTAGGTCTTGCCATCCTCACCTGCCGCAATCGGGGCGATCACAGGGATCATCCCGGCCGCAACGGCAGTGTCAATCACGCTGGTATCGACCTTTGCAGGTTCGCCCACAAAACCCAGATCGACCGCTTTTTCGATCAGGCTTTCAGGATCACGCGTGGTGCGCGAAACCTTTTGCGCGGTGACAAGGCCGCCATCCTTTCCCGATATACCGATCGCCTTTCCACCCGCACCGGCAAGCCAGCCGACCAGCTGTTTGTTGATCGCGCCGGAAAGAACCATTTCAGCGATCTTGGCGGTGTCCTCATCGGTCACCCGCAGCCCGTCAACAAAGGTGCTTTCCACCCCCAACCGGCCCAGCATATCGCCGATTTGCGGCCCGCCGCCATGGACAACCACCGGATTGATGCCGACAGTCTTGAGCAACACGATATCCTCGGCAAAGTCGCGCGCCGCGCGTTCGTCTCCCATCGCGTGCCCGCCATACTTCACCACGAAAGTGCGCCCGGCATAGTTCTGAAAATAGGGCAGCGCCTCGATCAGCACTTCCGCTTTCGCATGAATGCTCGGGGGAGTTGCGGCGTTCGTATTCGGAGCTGCCATGCCGTGAATGTCCTTTGGCAAATGAAGCGGGGCGACGAGTGTTGAGCATGCGGCGCGTAGCGGTTTGCGATGCAATAGGAAAGCGGTGCTCAGGCTGCGATGCCTGTCCGCCCGAATTGCATACAAGCGGCGTCGCCAACCCGCCGCCGGTCCGCTGCCAGTCCTCCGCGCGCAACGCCTGACAGTTTTTGCGCTTGGCACTGTAACCAAAGACGTGTTCACTGCGAATCGTCTGGTGGAGGCGTTGCACGCGGCGCTGATCCGACAGACCGTTTCAGGGAGGAAATCACATGAACACTTCACGTATCTCGGGCTCGATCGCCCTCGCCGCTGCCGCTGGCCTTGCTGCTGCCTGTTCGGGCGGCGCTGCTGAAGCGCCCGCAGAAGGCACCGCCGAAGCCGCTGGCACCGAAGCCGAAGTTCTCGCCGCCGCAGGATCGGGCGAAAAGGAAAAGTGCTATGGCGTCTCGCTCGCCGGCAAAAACGATTGCGCCGCCGGTGAAGGCACAAGCTGTGCCGGCACCAGCGTTGTCGATTATCAGGGCAACGCCTGGACCTATGTTGATGCGGGCACCTGCGCCACCATCGAAACGCCCAACGGCACCGGTTCGCTGGAGCCGATCGAAGCCTGATCTGGGCCTGATCTGGGCCTGATCTGGGCCTGATCTGGGCCTGATCGCACCAAACATTCGAGTAGGAAAGGCCGTCCGGAGCGATCCGGGCGGCCTTTTTGCTGGCGCACCGCCAGATGAGCGGCGAGCTGTGGAGAGCGCGTCTGGCGCGCGTGAGGCGCGGGTGGGCTATCGAGCGCAAGCTGTTACAGTGCGTTCAAATGCCCCGTTTCCGATCTCCTCTCATCCGCCGGTCACGCGGCCCGCGCTCCGGGTTGCGCGGGCGTTTGGTCAGCTGGTGGATATTGTGGCGCGTGCCCGCTTTGGTCGCGATTGTCGCGGGGCTGTGGTGGTACGGTGTGCGCCCCATCGCCTATGAGCAAGGCTGGGTGCCGGTCACGGGCCGCTTCGCCGAATGCGGGAGCGGGCGCGGTGCCGAAGGCTGCGTGGTCGATGGCGACACGGTCATCATAGGCTTTGGCGCGGAGCGGCGGCGCATCCGCCTCACCGGCTTTGACGCGCCCGAGATCGAAGGCACCTGCCCCGCCGAGAGCAGGCTTGCGATCACCGCCCGCACCGCTCTGACCGCATGGCTGGCGCAAGGCGTGTTCGAGT
This sequence comes from Erythrobacter sp., assembly GCA_049647465.1. Taxonomy (GTDB): domain Bacteria; phylum Pseudomonadota; class Alphaproteobacteria; order Sphingomonadales; family Sphingomonadaceae; genus Erythrobacter. The sequence goes on along the minus strand of JBARXS010000031.1, from coordinate 7,964 downwards.
GGAACGGCTCCGATGATCCGCCGCGCGACCAGTATGGACGCGAACTGCGCGAGGTCCGCCGGGTCGCCGGTGACGGGACGCGCGAATACCTTGCGGAGACGATGATCACCCGCGGCCTGGCCCGTGAGAGCGGCTGGGGTGCAGAGCCTGTCGAATGGTGCGAATGAAGGCGAGCTACTAACCATGATCAACCGCCGCAGCAAAGGCGGCGAAATCGGCGTGCCCCGTAACAGGCGCCACCCGCTCCGCCCACATCGCATCAATCGCCTCGCTCACAGATGCGGGCAGCACATCGCCCGAGCTGCCAGAAGCCTGCACCTTGCTCGAATCGCTGTCAGCAGAGATCCCGCACCGCTCCTCAAGCGCAGCGCACACCATCGCATCGTCAAAGCGGTCCTTGTGCTCCACCATGAATTCGCGCGTGGTGCATTCCATCACCATGGCGACCAGTCCATCGGTTACCGCGATCCCGCACAGATCGGCCAGCCGTCGCACCGTCGCCTCGCGGTTTTGCACGACCCAGCGATAGGTCATCAACAGCGTATCCGCTTCATTGCGCCGCGCATACCAGCTGGTGAGATAGGTAAAATAGTCGCACCCGTTCGGCCCGCCGCCCAGCCATAGCGGCATGAAATCCGCCATCGCGACCGATCCACGCTCCAGCTGCCAGCCATCAAAGAAGCGATACATCGAAACAAAGCTCTCCTTGGGATCGCGCACCACCGCGACATAGCGCATGCCTGCGGGCAAACGCTCATATTCGCGGTGGGTCTTGAAACCGCGCGGGGCGGCGCGTTGCGGCGCATTCATGTCGAAATCGAGCATGATTGCTGTGTCCTCCCACGGGACCACGCGGCTGATATCGTCAAAGTCCATATCGCTGGCACCGGTCGCTGCACCCATGCGCAATTGATGGAACATCTGCTGCATCAAGGTGGTGCCGCTCTTGGCCCAGGGCGCGATGAACACGTCGCCCTTCTGCGGTTCGAGCGGGCGATGGTTTTCGACAGGTCCGCTGTGAGCGAGGCCCATGACAGCGCCAAATTCTTCGATCGAGCGGGCGCGGCCCGGGAGCGATTGTGACATGATCAACCGCCGCTCAATACGCGTTGAGGCCAAAGCCCCGACGCTGAAGCTCTGCATGGGCGACCGTGCCAGTGGGTGCCATCTTCACCCCTTCGATCAGGTCGGCATTGCCCACCCCGTGATATTCGGCCGCAAAGCCGCACACCCATATCTCCGCCCCGCGCTCGATCAGGTCGGCCACAATCGCCGCGCTTGGGTTCGCGGTGTGATCGGTGTCACCCCCACCTTCGTCAGCGCCATATTTCGCGGCATAGCGCGCATCTGACGCCACATCGAAGACTGACGGGCCATGCACCACCACCGCCACTTTCACGCGCTCGCGATCAACCCCGTATTCCTCCATCTTCTTGGCAAAGGACAGCGCGCGCCGCAGCGATGCGTTCACCTCGCCCGCCTCTGCCTTGTAAGCATCGAAGGAGTGTTTCCACACGGCATCCGACGGAAACTCCATTTCGTTGATGACCTCGGGCTTGGCTCCCTCAGTGTGCCCATCGGCCAGAGCGGGTGCGGCCAGCATCAGTGCAGGCGCAGCGGTCAGTGCGATGCGAGTGAGCGTGCGAAGTGTGGTACGGATCATGTCATTCCCCTTTGTGTTCCCGTTCCTTGGTAACCTGCCCGATTGCACCAACCGCGACAAGTTGGCGGACAAGTTGGCGGACCGGCAGGCGCACTCCGTTCGTCGCAGCTGTGGGGCGGTTGACACACCTGACACACTGTCCTGACCCGGAAAACCCCGCCTCATCTAGGGTGGCATCACGCAGACTGGCCTCATACAGGCTCGCCATGCAGCCGCGCACGCCCGAGGGCAAAGGCCGTCGACAAAGGCGGGGTACCGAGGCGTCACAGAATGACGAGAAGGTGCAACGCAGAGCATCCAGGCGATTTACTCCGCCGGGAGCTGAGTAGGAAAGCTGTTCGCGTGCAGGACTATTCAGTGGCGCGGTTCGCCGGAACATCGGCTCCGTCTTCGATCTCCATACCCGGCTCCGCATCGGGGGCCAGTTCACCGTCAATCGAATCTGCGCCCAGATCAGGCTGGCCTGTGTCCGAGCTGATCGCGTCGCCTTCCACTTCGCCCATTCCCACACCCGGAGCTTCGGCTGGCATGGGATCGACGGAGCCACCTTCATCGGTGGTGATTTCTGTGGCGATGCCTTCCTCGCCATTATCAGTATCAAGCGGCCCTGTGCACGCGGTGACGAGGCCCATCGCGAGGCCCATGACGAGGCCCAAAACGGGAGGCGCCATAGTGCCGCCTTGGGCTGAAAATTGTGGCTTTTGCAAAAGCACGCGTGTCATGACGTTTCTCCAGAAAGTGTGTGCATTGTTATCCAACCAATGCACGCACCACCGGCAAGGTTTCGAAAAACACACAATTGATGATGGCGACTATCGGTCTTCAACCGCATAATCGGAGGCACTCGCGACTGCGCAGGCGTCATACAAACCATCGCAAACAATAAGCCAGCGGCGCCTCGCCTGTGGTGCCGCCGGCAGTCTTCGGGTCGCGGCCGGTGCTCCCGGCTCTGGTATAGACTGGCATGTGGTCTGCCCACATGGCCATCGGAGTTTCGGCTCCCTTGGGATCGAGGGAGCCGAACCGTTTAACCGCCGTGCAGTGGGCCGGTGCTTCGGACGAGCTGCCAGCGACGAGGGGCGGCTATAGGATGTTAGGGCCTCAAACCGGGCGCGATGCTCGAATGGCAGTGCGAATTGCGCGCCGTGCCGCCAGCGCCGCGCCAACAGCCGCCACCCGTGCCACGCGCCGACGAGCTCTCTTTCTCGCACGCCTGACCGACGAGAGAGGGAGAAGCGAGGGCGCCAGTAAGACGCCTGGCAGCAAGATGCCTGGACGCAAGCGGCTTCGTTTCATTGATCTGCGTATCATGCCGGAACAGCCTTTCTTTCAGGGGCGCGCATATCGGCGGAAACAGTCGACGGAGCACCAAAGCGCATTTCCGCATCCTCGATCATCACCGAAATCTCGTCAAGCAGCGAGAGTCGCTGACGCTTGAGCCGCGCCACATACACTTCCGACGCGTCCTCAACCTCCACTTCGATCCGGTGGATCGCGCGGTTCAGGGCATGATATCGCTCCGCCAGATTGCAGAAATGCGCGTCCGACAGCTTGAGCAAATGGAGCACCGGCGCGTCGCGGGGGAATTCATCGTGCAATTCGTGTGGGGTATCGGCGGACATTCTCGGCTCTCCTCAGATTTGAAGGGGGAAACGTAACGAAGGGTCCAAAGCGCGGCTTTGACTTGGGTCAAAGGCGGGAAGTCGGCGCGGTCAGGCTCGACCAGACCTGCCGCTGAATTTTGGTTCGACAATGGACCAAAACCGGATGCATCTGCCGGAGCGATAGGGGCGAACCCGAATACCGGCCAGAAGGCGCGCGTGGGATGGTTTTGCATGACCATAATCGCCCCCACATTCGCCGCAATCACCGCATTCACCGCTGTGTTTGTCGCTCCCCTCACCGGAGCCCCCAACACAAGAGATGGCGTTGATGCGCAGGCGCCGGTGGTGGCTGCCTCACTTGGAGCAGTGCCAACCGATCGCGAACGGGCCACCTTCCCGATTTGCTCGGGCGCGGGGCGGATCACCTGCGTCGTGGACGGCGACACGATCTGGTATCGCGGAGAAAAAATCCGGCTGGTCGGCTTTGACACGCCCGAAGTCAGCCGCCCGGAATGCGCAAACGAGGCCGCTTTGGGCGAGCGCGCGACCCGGCGCTTGCAAGACCTGCTGAACGCCGGAGCCTTCTCCCTCGCCCCCAACCCCGATGGCCGGGCCAGGGACTATTTCGGCCGGTCGCTGATGGTGGTGCAGCGCGGCGGCGCAAATCTGGGCGAAGTGCTGATCAGCGAAGGCCTCGCCGAAAGGCGTGATGGGCGAAGGGGCGGGCGGGTAAATGTGTGGTGTTGAGCGTGTGCAAGCGCCGTCTGGCCTGACGGGAGCGGCAACTGTGTCTGCCTGCGCTCCGGGCGAAGGTGACAAAGGTGACACGGCGTCACCGTCCATTCGCAGGTTTTCTCCATTCTGCTCAATACCTCGCGCCGGGACAACGTCGAAGGTCAAGCCGCAAGTCACGGGGAAGGCCAAAGCATGGGAATGCGCTCGAAACTATGCCCTCGGCGCAGCATCCGGTGACGGGTGTAGAAAAAGAGTAGCTGCGCGCGATCCTCAGCGTACGCGGCGAATACCGGGGAACTTGCCGACACTCGTTTTCCGCGGATCGCAATGGGCATCGACCATCGCGTCAAAGCCCTCGCGATACCGCGGGAGAATTTTGCCATACCGGGCGATCGGTTTCACCCGTCCGTTGTGATCGTAATCAAAGTGTTGGCGGCTCAATTCTTCGCAATAGGGCGTCCACGAGTATCCATCGGCTTGCGTTTCACGCTTTTCGCTGAAGAAACTGCTGCCGGGTATGCCCGTGTTTCCCTGGATCATGACAAGGAGAACGACGAACACAATCGCGCCGAATACGCCCATTGGATGCTTGAGGATTTCCATCACTCGCCCCTATTCGCCCCAGTCATCTGAGCCGCCTTTGTTAAAGGCGTTGGGATCGCCGCCCCACTCACTCCCATCGGGCATTGGGCCGCCTCCCATCGTATTGGTCACTTCCTTGAAGCGACCCTTGTCCGGCTCGAACGGGCTGAGAGCGCCCGGAGCCTTGTCAATATCGCACCCTGCTGCCCGCAATTTTCGCTCAGCCGCGTGAAGTTTCGCGATGGAGCCGATGGCGCTGCCCGAGGCAAGGCCCGCAGGCGCTCCGCTTTCATCGACGCCCATCACCTTGTCACGCAGGCTGTCGCATTTTGGCCCCCACTGGCTATCGGCGCGCGCATTGTCGGCGGCCTCTGAGGCTTTCATATCCTCAACCGCGCGTTCGACACCGTCATAATCGAAGAACCCGAAAGCATAGCTGGCCCCGAATATCACGACCATGAAGCCGCCGAGTGCCTTTGCGAAAAACATGCGCTTTATCCTTCCCGTCCGATCCGCGTGCAAGGATCGCGGGTCAGGATGAAGAAAGGGTTAGCGCGGGGCGGGAAAAGTGATTGTTTTTATGACGGAATTCTGACCGTCATTGCCGAGCAGCGGTGATGATGGCGGTGATCTGGTCCAGCAGGACGAGGCGCTGCTTCTTGAGCGCCTCCGCGCGGTCATCACTCGCCGCCTCGGTCTCCGCCTCGATCCGGTGCACCTGCCGGTTCACCTCATGATACTCATCGGCGAGCCGGGCAAAATGCGCGTCATCCCCCTTGAGCCGCGTGAGCAGATCACGGTCCCGCTTGAAGATTTCGGTGAGTTCGTTGGGGGTGTGCTGGGACATTGTTGGGGCCTCTCCGTTTGTGTGTGAGGAGAGGGGTAGGCGGATGGCGGGCTGCGGGAATTGATGTGGGTCAATTATGCGCGGCTTACCATAAAAAGACGGTGAGAAACGCTGCGGCGCACAGCTGGAACCCTGCGACCATGTGAAGATGGTTGCTGAATGGCTGCTTCCTGGTCTTGTGCCGAAACAGCGCGCGCCCGGCATAGGCACCGCCGATCCCGCCGAAGAATGCGAGTTGCAAAAGCGTCGCTTCGGAAATCCGGCGCAGCTGGTTCTCCGCCAGCACCTTGTCGATCCCGAAAGCGGCAAACGCAGCGAAGTTGATTGCGGCGAGGGCGATGATGATTTCCACTGGACCGATTACGAGGTCGAGAATGATAATTCCGGGCGCGCTCACCAGAACAGAACAATCATGAATGCGCCGAGGGGGAAGGTGAGCATGGCTGGCAAGAACCAGTCGCTCTCAACCGCGCGCTGGATTGGCGAAAGCCGCAAGCCGCTCTCGGTCCACTGCGCCTCGCCCAGCTTGCGTGGCTTGTTCGGGTCAAGTTGGTGGAGGCTGCCCATAGCGGCGGAGCTAGCCAAGAGGGGTGAACATATCCTCACCCCGTCATCCCGGCTCGCGCATCGCCCGCACGTCGCGCCCCTCGTCATCCCGGACTTGATCCGGGATCTCGCTTCTTCGGGCGCTGTCAGAAAAAAGGAAAAGCTGAACCCCGGATCAAGTCCGGGGTGACGGAAAGTAGTCGCAGCCGGGTGCGCCAAGCGGAAAGGCCAGCGCTACGCGCGCCCCCCCATCCCTTCCCGCATGCGGGAGGGGGACAAGTCAATCGATCCAAGAAACCCGTCATCCCATCACGAATTTCGTCATCCCGGCCCCCGAGCCGGAATTCAGTTTTGCGTTAGAGTTCATTACGAAAGGAAACTGGCTTCGGATCACGCGCGGGGTGAGGAGCTAGTTTTGGACGCAGTTTCAGTCACCAAGCACCAAGCGCTTTTACCTTGAGGGGCTACGCCTTTGCTTCGACTGCGAGCTTACCAATTAGCAAAATTTTCGAAGCAGAGAGGTTCAAGGCATACTCGGCCATTGATCTAGAAATAGGCGCAGGAAGCGGGCCTTGCCCATGAGCCCCTTGATTATTTCTCAGCTGGGGCAATCCAGACGCGAGGGTCGCGACAAGCTGATCAAATGAGTTGTCAAGATATGGAGGGAACAGTCCATTCTTACGGACAGTTTTCAGAAGATCGGTCGCACGGGCACCCTTTGGATAGTCCCAACCGTTGATTTGGCAAGCACACTTGAGAGCGCTTTCGAATGCCTTGGCAGCGTCAATTATGGACTGAGCAAATTTACCATCACGGTATGCGCGGTGAGCTTCAAGAAACTCTTCACGCGCGCCACCGAAGGCGGGATTTTGAAGAAATAAGATCGTAGGCTTCACAATTTCTCGGTGAGCGAACTCATCATCTACGCGGACGAACTGACCGCCCTCATATTGGTAACCGAAAGCTGCTTTGCGGATGCGATAGTTTAGCTCATCAATCGACGATCCAGGATCGGCTAAGATAGACATAGACTTGAGACGGTAGTCAGGCAACTTCCGCAAGATAATGTCGATATACCGACAGCAAACCTCGACAGCATCGACAAATTCGGTAGCGCTACAGTCCGTCAAAAAACCTATCAGCTCGTCTTTGGGATTATCTCGGTGCGACCGAAGATGGTGAACTCCCAATTCGCGGCGTAGTATCTTGACGATCTCATTCCAGCCGTGATTGTTTTCATCGGGTGGCCGACCAATGTCGTAACCGCGTGCGCTATAATATCGCCCAATCGCATCGCTCAATATCTGCTGGGTTTGTACGCGCAATGCTTGAGAGACATCGTCGTATGAATATACGTCGACGTCCCCCTCAGCCTCGTGCTCTTCCTTTTTTCGCTCAGAGAAAAGTTTGAATATCAACCATCACTCCGCCGCTTCAACCTCATCGAACATGCCCGGGCCGTCGTTCACCGCTGCTTCCTCGACCGGCAGCTTCGCCATCTGGCGCTTGTCGAAGCTGGACCAGACGTCGTTCCAGTTGCCGGTGGTGGCGCCCTTGGAATATTCTGTGGCGCGCGCTTCGAAGAAGTTGGCGTGCTCCACACCGTTGAGCAGCGGGGTGAGCCATGGCAGCGGGTGTTCGTCGATCATGTAGACCGGCTGCAGGCCCAGCTGCTTCAGACGCCAGTCGGCGATGTAGCGGATGTACTTCTTGATATCGGTCGGGTTCATCCCTTCGACCGGGCCCATTTCAAAGGCGAGGTCGATGAAGGCGTCCTCAAGGCGGACGGTCTTCTGGCAGATATCGATGATGTCTTCCTTCACCGACTTGGTCAGGCAGTCGCGCTCTGCGCAGAAGGTATGGAACATCTTGATGATGCCTTCGCAATGCAGCGTTTCATCGCGCACTGACCAGCTGACGATCTGGCCCATGCCCTTCATCTTGTTATGGCGCGGGAAGTTCATCAGCATGGCAAAGGATGCGAACA
>JBARXS010000030.1:0-54225 GCA_049647465.1 Erythrobacter sp. | reverse complement strand
GAAGGATCGCTGATCGCGCCGGGCAAGTGAACGCGGTGGGCAATTTCATGCGCGCTCGATGCTTCGCGAATGGCATTCTGTTCCGGCCCCTCGCCCAGAATGACCAGATGCCAGTCCTCCGGCATTTCGCGGAAGGCGGCGACAAGGTCGGGCAATTGTTTAACCGGACGCAGTCCTGCCAGTGTGCCGACCCAGCGTTCCCCCTCGCGTTTCACCACGCGCAATGCACCCGGCTTCGCTTTCTTCGCGAAAGCTTTGGTGTCGATCCCATTGGGGATGCGCACCACGCGAGAGCGCGGCTGCTTCCACTTTTCAACGGCGATTGTCTCCAGCACGGTGCTCGGAACAACCAGAGAAGAGGCACGGCCCAGTGCGATCCGGCGATACCAGTTGCGGCTGGTTTTAAGCTGGTTTGCCTCATCCTCGTTAAAGCCGTCCTCATGATGGATCAGCGGGGGTAGTTTGAACGCATCGCCAAAGACCGTGTGCGCCATCACCACATCCATCGCTCCCCAATTGTAGGTCAGGATCAGGTCATAGCCGTTTAAGGCCTTGGCAATTTCAACCAGTCGCCCGGGTGTTGGCTTGCCGGTCAGGCTGGGAAAGTCAGCGGGGAAGCTCGCCTTGACACCGCGATCCAGCAGTTCGCGTGCGCCCATCTGATCGGGCATGGCGGAAACTATCGTATGCTCCAGCTTGCGCCCGAACGCATTCATCAGCTTGACCGCACGCCGCTCCTTTCCCCCTGCGGAGAATGTCGAGTGGCAATGCAGAATTCTTGGATTGCCCGCTTTCGCGTTCATGGAAGGCTTTCAAGCAGCGCGTCGATGGCTGCGCGCGATTCCGGCTCGTCCAGCGTGGGCGCATGGCCAACGCGGGGCACTGTCACAGTCGTCATCGCGGGGTTGGCCGCTTCCATCTGCTTGACTGTCTCCAGCGACAAAAGGTCGGTCAGCTCCCCGCGCAGCAGCACCATCGGCACATCGCGCAGCGCCTCGAATGCGGGCCACAGATTTGACGGCGCGGCATTGCCCGGTTCGGAGAACGGCTCTGCAATCACCATGTCGTAATCATAGCTGATCCGTCCATTCTGGCTCACCACCATGGTGCGCTTCGCCATTTTCAGCCACTGGTCCAGGTCATAGTCAGGAAAGGCCTCGCCATGCACTTCGGCGATGGACCGCGCGGCGTGCATCCATGTGGGATAGCTGCGCCCCTGACCGACATAATCGCCAATGCGTTCCAGCCCCTTTGCGTCCACCACCGGACCAATATCGTTGATCACCGCGCCTGCGAACAAGGCGGGATTGCCCGCCGCCATCAGGAACGTCATAAGCCCACCCATCGATGTTCCGACCGATATCGCCCGATTGATCCCCAACTCGCCGAGCAGCTTTTGCACGTCGGCCACATATTGCTTGGGATTGTAGGTGGTGGAGTCCGGTGCGTAATCGCTCAGGCCGCGCCCGCGCATCTCCGGGACGATTACGCGCCTGCCATTTGCCGCGATATGATCGGCCAGGTCGGCAAAATCGCGCGAATTTCGGGTCAGCCCGTGCATGCAGAGCACAGGCAGACGGTCTTTTGCCCCATTACCACCAGTATAGTCGCGATAATACAGCGCCAGTCCATCATCGCTGGTCCAGCGCTTTTCCTCAAACGTATTGGCCATTTGCGGCAGTCTTCCTTCGTATTGGCAAGCAACCCGCCATGCACTCAGGTTCTGGCGGGTTGCAAGCGGTAACCTTGCCCTGCACTATCGCGGGATGAGTTCAGAACCGCAACCGGGCAGCTATCACCCCGACCCCGCTATCAGCGAACTGGCCGACTGGCTTGGATCGCCTGTCGGCCCCGCCGATTTCCCGCAAACCCGCATCCGCTTTCGCAATGATCGCGCCGCGCAAAGCGTCGGTCTAGACCATCTGAGCGATGAGGAATGGTCGCGCCATTTTGGCCGGTTTGAACCGCTGAAAGGCAACCTGCCACAGCCTTTGGCGCTGAAATATCACGGGCACCAATTTCGCAGCTACAATCCCGAGATTGGCGACGGGCGCGGGTTTCTTTACGCGCAGATGCGTGACAGTGATGGACGGTTGATGGATCTGGGCACAAAGGGATCGGGCCAGACCCCCTACAGCCGCAGCGGTGACGGGCGGCTCACCCTGAAAGGTGCGGTCCGCGAAATTCTGGCGACCGAAATGCTGGAGGCGCTGGGCGTGAACACCTCCAGGACGTTTTCCGTCATCGAAACCGGCGAGGAATTGTGGCGCAATGACGAGCCATCGCCCACGCGCTCTGCGGTGATGGTGCGGCTGTCGCATTCGCATATCCGCATCGGCACTTTCCAACGGCTGCTCGCGCTGGAGGAGGCGGGCGAGATGTCGCAACTTGTCGCCTATTGCCTGGAGCAGTTTCCCGGACCGCCCGCGCCCGATGATGCGCCCGCCCGCGATGAACCCGCCGTCCAGTTGATGCATCATGTAGTGGAGCGCATGGCCGATCTGGCCGCCAGCTACATGGTCGCAGGCTTCGTTCACGGCGTGCTCAACACCGATAACATGAACATCACGGGTGAGAGTTTCGATTATGGCCCGTGGCGCTGGCTCCCGACATGGGACCAGAGCTTTACCGCAGCCTATTTCGACCACGGCAAGCTGTATGCCTTTGGTCGCCAGCCAGAGGCGCTGCACTGGAATTGCGGACAGTTTGCGGTGGCGTTGCGCCTGCTCGCAGACAGTGAGCCGCTGGTCGCGGCAATGAAGCGGTTCGGGCCGCTTTATATGGAAGCGATTGCGCGCCGGTGGTGCTGGCGACTTGGGGTGCAGTCACGCGGTGTCGAAAGCGATAGCCGGATGATCGCTGCGTGCGAAAAGATGATGCGCGACGGAGGGGTCGGGCCGGATGCTTTCTTCTTTGCCCATCGCGGGGGCCGGGTGACGGCTGATACCCCCGCCGAACTTGCTGACGCGCTAGACGCCTATGAGGCAACAGATGGCGCGCACGATTACTGGTCAGACGACAGCCCACAATCCATGCTGATCGAAGAGGTCGAAGCGATCTGGTCCGCGATTGATGAGCGCGATGACTGGTCCGTGCTTGATACGAAAATCGAAAGCATCAGACGGATGGGCGCGGCGCATGGCATCGCACCCGTGCCTGCGGGGCATGCCTAATCGGCATGCTGACGGACCTATTGCTTTTGCGCCGGCTGCTGGGCAACCATCTCTGCTGGCTGAATATCAATCCCGGCCAGTTTCCAGCTGCCCTGCTCCCACTGCATGAACATATCGAACTGGATTGATATCGGTCGCAGTTGGAACACGCCCTGCACCCGGAACAGGTCCTCACGTACCATTTGCGGGGCCTGATAATAGGTCGGCGGGACCAGCAAGGCGTTGGACAGGTCAATATTGGAATTGCGCAAGCCAGCAAAAATCTCTGTCAGGCGCGCGGGATTGTAATTGATCTGAAAGGCCTGCGCGGAAATATCACGCAGCACCGAATAATTGCCCGACCGGTTCGCATGATCAACAGCGGCAACGGTGGACCAGATGATCTTTGACAGTTCAAGCTGGCTGGGTGTGGGCCGCAGGGATGGCGGCGGCTGGACACTGGGCTGCGCCAGCGTCTGTCCGGGCTGTACCGGCTGAGCGGCGCGTTGCTGCGCACTGGCAGGTGCCGCAGCAAGGCTGATAACCGCCGCGGTGGCAGCCCATGCACCCCTTATGGACAAACGAAATGCCGGGGCACTGGGCCCCGGCATCGTCAGTTTTGCAATGATCACGTTCATGACCGTGTGTCTAACCGGTTACCAGGCGACTTGGAAGCCACCACGCGCGCCGACTTCACCGCTGTCGAGGCCAACACCCAGACCGGCAGAGAAGGCCGCATTGTCGCTGATCCGCGCGCTGACCGCGAACGAGCCTGCGCCCTGGTCCTGGAAGTAACCGACACCGCCCGAAAGCGCGAAGGTGGTGCCTGCCGGCAGCATCGGGCTTTCCATGGCGAGCGCCATTGCGACACCTTCATTGGCCCGGTCGATCAGGGCACGGTTTGATGCAGTCTGGCCGAACAGGGTGTTGATCTGCCCGGTCTGCGTCTGCGTCAGTGTTTGCAGCGCGCTGATGCCTGCCGTGTTGGTGCCGATATTGGCGGTGTTGGTCGCAATATTGCCAGCATTGGTGCCAATCGCAGTCGTGTTGCCTGCGATGTTCCCCACATTCACACCGATTGCCGTCGAGTTCGCAACAATGCTGGTGCTGTGGATGCCCATCATCGACGCGTTGGATGCGATACCTGCGGCGTTGGTGGCGATCCCGGTTGCGTTGTTGGCAATTCCGGTCACGTTGGTGGCAATGCCGGATGCGTTGGTGGTCACACGGGTATCAAGGCCCGTAATAGCCATTGCATTCGCTCCGATTCCGGTCGTGTTGGATGCGATGTTGGTCGCATTCGCGCCAATCGCGGTCACGTTGGCAGCAATGTTCCCGGCGTTGGTGCCGATGGCCACCGTGTTACCGGCAATGTCGCCTGCGTTGGTGGTAACACGGGTATCGAGCCCCGAAGTCGCCATCGCATTGGCCCCGATATTGGTCGCATTGGTTTCGACACCGGCGGCATTGGTGGCGATATCGCCCTCTGCGGTGGTCAGGCGGGTATCAAGCCCGGTGATCGCAGTTGCACTGTTGGCGATAGCTGCCGTGTTTGCCGCGATATCGGTCACGTTCGTGGCGATACCAGCGGCGTTGGTGGCGATGCCCGCCGTGTTGGTGGCGATATTTGTGGCGTTGGACGAAATCGCAGCCTCATTCGCAGTCACGCGCGTGCCAAGGCCCGAAATCGCGCTTTCGGCCGCACCCAGCCGCGTGGTATTCGACGCAATGTTCGTCTCGTTCGCCGTGACCCGCGTGCCCACGTCAGAAAGCCCCTGAGTGTTGGCCGCGATATTGGTCATGTTCGACGCAATGCCTGCCTCGTTAGCGGTGACCCGCGTCCCCACATCAGAGATTGACTGGGTGTTGGTCGCAATGGCGTTCACGACGCTGTCAACGCTCGGTCCCTGACCAACCGTGCCAGAGGCATCGACGGTCGCGAAGTTGGTCGAACCGGTTTGTGCAGCCGTGCTTGCGCCGATGTCCCCGACTGTGACCGAGCTTCCTGCACCGCCAAGTTTGACCTGATCCGCACGGTCGGTGATGGCCGCAGTTCCGACCGCAGTCGATCTCTCAAACCCGGCATTGGCATCGCGTCCAATCGCGGTAGCTGCGCTTTGAGTGGCTTGTGAATCAGCACCCAGAGCAATTGAGGCCAGGCCGGAGGCAACTGGTCCCTGGCCATCCAAAAGCGCGTCGCCCCCGATTGCAATCGAGCCGCCGCCGGTTGCCTGCGCGTCGCCACCAAGGGCAATCGCCTGAGCTGCTGTAGCATTGGCACCTGTTCCATCGCTATTGGCATCCGTACCGATGGCAATGGCGTTGAAATCAGTCGCGGAAGAATTGGTCCCGAAGGCGATCGCATTCTCGCCCGAAGCGAAAGTGCTCTGGCCATATGCGCTTGCCCCGGTTCCAGTCGCACTGGCTCCGGCACCGGTTGCGGTGGCACCAGTCGAAGAGGCACTGGCCTGATCGCCGATGGCAATGGCCCGCTCTCCGGAAGCGTTCGCCGCTTCACCAACTGCAAGCGAGCGAACGCCGCTGGCTATCGCGAGATGACCAAAAGCCTGCGCACGTTCGGCGGTGGCCGATGCGCGCCAGCCGAATGCCGAGGCTCCCGGTCCCTGTGCAAAGCTCTCACCGCCTACTGCTGTGGTGGAGTTGCCGTCTGCCGTCGCACCCGTGCCCGCATCGTCACCGCCAATGGCGACCGCATCCACGCCGGTCGCACTTGAAGCAACGCCGATCGCGATGGAAGCCTCGCCATTTGCGCTGGCGCTTTGGCCGACAGCCGTCGATCCATCTGCAATGGCCGCTGCGCTTTGGCCCAGCGCGGTTGCGCTCTCTGCGTTGGCGTTGGAGTTATCGCCGATCGCGGTGCTGCTATTGCCCGCTGCATCGGCGGAGAAACCGACCGCAACCGTGCGCTCTCCCAGAGCATTGGCAAACCGGCCTGTCGCCGTGGAGCGCGCTCCAATTGCGCGTGAGCCCTCGCCGATGGCAGTGCTGGCATTGCCTTGCGCCCGCGAATCGACACCGACAGCCGTCGAAGCATTCCCGGAGGCTTCAGCCTGTTCACCAACTGCAACGGACTCGTCACCGCTTGCGTCGGCGTCCTCACCGACTGCTGTTGATCTGTCACCAGATGCGCTCGCGTTGGGGCCGCATGCCAGTGCATCAGTCCCGGTGGCAGTCGCACCTCCAGTCACGCCGGGATCAAGCAAACAGATATCTTGCGCAACAACTGGCGAGGATGTGCTGAGCGAAACAGCTACAATTGAAATGGCCGTTGCAATGACGAGCGGAGATGCGCCCTGCAAAAAATCTGAACTGGTTTTCGTTTTCATTTCGGTTCCCCCTAGGAATTGCGATTCGCGCATGCGCACGAACCGCCGTTAACGGTCTTTAACTAGATTTTTCAGGATATTATGAGACACGCAGCACGCGCCGCGCATCATTCCCCCCTATTTAGTCAACTAGGCATTACCGCCTAACCTTGCCGGGGGCCATATCCCCTGCGGGATAAGGGATTTCTCTTCCTTTTCCATTCGTTGCGCCTTAGTGTCCGCGCATTATTGGGGGCTTTTCCGTACTGTGGCGCGTGCTGCTATTATAATGGCGGATGTTCTATGGCACTTGGACACTGCCGTTTGGGCGCACGGTACAGGCCGCTGACCGGAGAACAGAGTTTGCGAAACATTGGCTAACGATACGCTGATCTCTTACGAACCGGCGACCGGTGAGGAATTGTGGCGCGGCGCGGTTAGTGACGTTGACGCGGCGGTAAGTCGCGCGCGCAAAGCGTGGCCTTCCTGGGCGGCGCAGGCACTAGGCAGCCGGATCGAGACAACACGCCGGTTTGCCAATGAAGTGCGCAAACGTGCTGATGAAATGACGCACCTTATTGCGCGTGAAGCGGGCAAACCCCTGTGGGAAGCCCGCACCGAAGTTGATGCGGTTATTAACAAGGTCGATATCTCGGTCAGCGCCTATGCTGAACGCACCGGCAAGAAAAAGCTCGACAGTGCCTTGCAGGGCACCGCTGCTGTCCGGCACAAACCCCATGGCGTGATGGCGGTGCTGGGGCCGTACAACTTCCCTGCTCACCTGCCCAACGGCCACATCATTCCCGCTCTGATCGCAGGCAATGCGATCCTGTTCAAACCGTCTGAGAAAACCCCCGCAGTGGGCGAGATGCTGCTCGAATGCCTGCACGCCGCTGGCCTGCCCGAAAATGTCGCGCAGCTGGTGGTTGGCGGCCCTGACGAAGGCAAGGCGCTGGTTGCGCATCCGGGCGTGGACGGCGTGCTGTTTACAGGATCCGCGCAGGCCGGAATCGCCATCAACCGAAAGCTTGCCGCCAATCCGGGCAAACTGGTCGCGCTGGAAATGGGCGGCAACAATCCGATGGTTGTTATCGACACGCCCAAGCTGACCGATGCAGCGGCTCTGATCGTCCAGAGCGCGTTTACCACCGCTGGCCAGCGCTGCACCGCCGCGCGGCGATTGATCGTGGTTGAGAGCATCTATGACGACCTGATGAACAAGCTGGTGCCGCTGACGCGAAAGCTGATCGTGGGTGATCCGCTGGGTGATCCGCAACCGTTCATGGGGCCAGTGATCGACAATTTGACGGCAGAGCGCCTGAACGACAGCTTCGTCGCATTAGTCACCGCTGGCGGAAAGGCGCTTTCGCCGATGCGCCGGACCGATCCGGAAAAGCCGTTTCTGACGCCCGGCCTGATCGACACAACGGCCATTGCGGAGCGCCCGGATATCGAGCTGTTCGGCCCGATCCTGCAAGTTATCAGAGTGCCCGATCTGGATGCAGGCATTACAGAGGCGAACAATACGCGCTTTGGCCTGTCAGCCTCGCTCATCGGTGGTTCGCCTGATGATTATGGGCGGTTCTGGGCGAATATAAGGGCCGGTATCATCAACTGGAACCGCCCGACCAATGGTGCGTCATCCTCAGCACCGTTCGGCGGGATCGGCCTATCCGGCAACCATCGCCCTGCGGCTTTCTATGCAGCCGATTATTGCGCTTACCCGGTCGCCAGCACGGAAATGGAGCAGCCGCGCGCCAATATCGCGGTTGGCCTGAAAGAGTAGCCGGCAGAGCTTTGACCGCAGGTCCGCTCTCAACGAGTCCACGTCACAACGTCGACCGCAGTCAGATCGCCCGATGCCGCGCGCGCGAACACTTGCAGTTGCGTGCCCCGCCGCTCGCCTATCAGGCTCTTTTCCGGCTCTGAATAATAGGCTGGAGAAAGGCCCGCGCGCTCTGCCATCGTATAGTGATATTGCAGCGCATCGTCCGCTGCCACGGGAGTGACGTACCGCACAATGCGAAGTTTGCACTCGGGTTGATCCACCGCTGCTGCCAGACGCACCATCCCATGCGGCATCACCCGTGCAATGTCCGGCATGGACGCGGCATAGGTAAAGCTGCCCGTAATATCCTTGCGGCATTCCATCGGAGCCTCAACTGCCCCCAGCAAAGCCTGCACGCCATAAGCCTGTGACAGAGAGGCTGGTCCAGGCTTGCTTTGCGGCGAGGGAAGATCGAGGATCGGGCCATCCTCCAGCAATTCCAGCCGCGCCGTCTCGCGAGCCCGGCTGGCGGCCTCGTCGCTGCCCTTGAAGGACGGCAGCGCATGGTCATAGCCGATCGTAATCGCGGCGTTCGCTTCGTTGCGATAGGAGAGGTCGGGGTCCACCATCAACGGATCGTTCAGCGCACGCGCAATGTACGGATCGGTTTCATTGACGATCGATTCCCCGCCCCCCGCATCGCCTCCGCTGCACGCAGACAGGATCAGTGCGGCTGACGAAAGCAGGAGGACATATCGCGAAGTCATGGTGCAAGGCCTTGCCACAGCATGGTTAAGAAATCTGTGCGGCGCTCGCGCGCTGGATCCGCCCTCACCAAATGAAAACGCCCCCACACCGCAAAGAGTATGAAGGCGCTTTCCACGGCTGGTGGGAGCCGCGCCCAAGCCATCGGTGGAAATGGCCCAAGATGATTAAGTACGCACTCAGGCAAACCCGTGTACGAGATCTTGTTAATGTATAGAGTGACATAGCTGAACGCGCTGCAATCCGACTTGTCAGCTGGCGTTCATGTAAATAGAGTTTATCCTGAACGCAGCAAATGGACATGACGTGCTTGCCCTGTGATCCGCACGCGCCTACCGCGCCTGCACCATGACATCCCAAACCGACGCACCAAACGAGCAGCCCTCGGGCTTACCAGCGGCGCTTGGCGCGTATCTGATCTGGGGGTTCCTGCCGCTCTATCTGATGCTGGTCACCAGTGTGCCCCCGTTCGAATTTGTCGGCTGGCGCATCATCTGGACGCTGCCCCTGTGCCTCGCCATTGTCGCTGTGCGCCGCCAGTTCAGTGAAATCCGCGAGGCGCTCAAAAGCCCGCGCGCGCTCATCATGCTGCTCGCCAGCGCGGCTTTGATTGCGGCCAACTGGTTCGTCTATATCTGGGCGATCAACCTTGGCCACGTCTATGCCGCCAGCCTTGGATACTACCTCAATCCCTTGCTCAATGTCTTGCTGGGCACGCTGCTGCTGGGAGAGCGCCTGTCGAAATGGCAGTGGATCGCCGTGGCGGTTGCCGCATCGGCGGTGGCGTTGCTGGCCGCTGGCGCGCTGACGACGCTGTGGATCAGCCTGAGCCTTGCATTCAGCTTTGGCCTCTATGGCATTGTTCGCAAGCAAGTTTCCGTTGGCGCCCTGCCCGGCCTGACCATCGAAAGTGCAATCCTGCTTCTGCCTGCAACCGCCATCGTGGCGTTCTACGCGATGACGCCCGCCGGCCCTGCCTTTGGAAAGGAAGCCGGGATCAGCGCGCTCATCATGTTTTCAGGCGTGGTGACGGCGTTTCCGCTGTTATTGTTCGCGATTGCCGCGCGGCGAATGGAATATTCAACGCTGGGCTTCATCCAGTATCTCGCGCCCACCATCGTCTTTCTGCTGGGGCTGTTCGTGTTCGAAGAGGAGCTGAAGCCGGTCCAACTGCTCAGCTTTGTCCTGATCTGGATTGCGGTGGCGATCTTTGCAGGCGATTTGTGGACCCGATCACGCAGAGCAAAACGCGCGGCGCTCCCAATCTGATCCCGGGCCTTAACCCGCCAGCACCCAGCCGAGCGTCTGCCCGGCATGGAACGGGACGATCTCTTCGCTGACCAACGGCAGGCTGTCAGGCACCTGCACTCCGGTTCGGGTCAGTGTGATCGTGTCTTCATTGACGGGGAGGCGATAGAATGCGGGGCCATTGAGCGAGGCAAAGCCTTCAAACCGGTCAATCGCGCCTTCTTCCTCGAACACCGCCAGATAGCTTTCCAGCGCAAAGGGCGCTCCAAAAATGCCCGCACACCCGCAGGCGCTTTCCTTGTCCCCGCGCAGATGCGGCGCGCTGTCTGTACCAAGGAAGAATTTGCGGGCAATCGCCGGGTCTGCCGAGGTCGCAGCCGCGCGCAGGGCAAGGCGGTGCGTCTCACGCTTGGCCACGGGCAGGCAGTAATTGTGCGGCTGGATACCGCCCACCAGCATGGCGTTGCGATTGATGTGAAGATGTTGCGGCGTGATGGTTGCAGCGATCCTGTCACTCCCAGCCTTCACAAATTCAACCGCATCGGACGTGGTGATATGCTCAAACACGATCCGCAGATTCGGAAAAATCTGAGCTATCGCAGCCAGATGGCGGTCGATAAACTCGGCTTCCCGATCAAACACGTCGATATCGTGGTCAGTCACTTCGCCGTGGATGCACAGCACGATATCCTCTGCCTCCATGCGTTCGAGCACCGGGTAGATTTTCTCGACATCCGAAACGCCATGCGCGGAGTTGGTCGTCGCATTGGCGGGATAGAGCTTTGCGGCGGTAAAGATGCCCTGAGCGGCACCGCGCGCCAGATCATCCGCATCGGTCGTATCGGTGAGATAACACGTCATCAACGACTCAAATGTGATTCCATCGGGCACAGCAGACCTGATCCGCTCGCGATACTCCGCCGCCAGCGCCGCTGTTGTGATCGGCGGGGTCAGATTGGGCATCACAATCGCGCGGGCAAACTGGCGCGCGGTGTATGGCACAACGCCGCGCATGATGTCCCCGTCGCGAAAATGCAGGTGCCAGTCATCGGGGCGGCGAATGGTGAGCGTTTCGGTCATGGAATTTCCTCTAACCCCGCGCGCAAAGGCTTTCCAGTGCGATGGCGCGCGACTACATGGCTTTTCGATGACAAAGATCGGATTTCTTGCCTGCGAAACGACGTTGCCCAGCTCCGGGCCAGGCGCTGGAGAACGGCGCGGCGATGCGTTTGAACATGACCGCATGATCAAGGCGCTGACGCCTGCGTTTCAGGCGCACGGTCTGGACCTGTGCGTA
Organism: Erythrobacter sp.; assembly: GCA_049647465.1. GTDB lineage: Bacteria > Pseudomonadota > Alphaproteobacteria > Sphingomonadales > Sphingomonadaceae > Erythrobacter. The sequence continues at coordinate 42,669 of JBARXS010000030.1, read as the reverse complement.
ATCGACTGGGAAGCGCCGGTTGAGGCATTTGACGGTATCGCATTGATCATGCTGGGCACGGCGTGGAATTATCAGGACAAGGCGGCGAAGTTTCTGGCCAAGCTGGAGGCGCTGGCCGCGCGCGGGATTACAGTGTGCAACCCGCCCGATCTGGTCCGCTGGAACATGCGTAAGACCTATCTGCGCGATCTGGAGGAGAAAGGCGCGCGCACCATCCCGACCCTGTGGCGTGAAGACGTGAACACCAGAAGTATCACAGAGGCGTTCCACGTCTTCGAAAGCGACCGCGTGGTGCTGAAACGGCAAGTGGGTGCGGGGGCGCAGGGCCAGGAATTGTTCGCCCGCAGCACTTTGCCAGAGGCTGACTGGCGCTTTGGCCATCCCGCGATGCTGCAACCCTACCTTCCTGCAATTGCCAAAGAGGGCGAACTCAGCTTCATCTTCATCGACGGGGAATTGAGCCACGCCTTGCGCAAACGCGCCGCAGACGGCGATTACCGCATTCAGTCGCTGTATGGCGGCTATGAGGAGATGCATGCGCCCACAGCTCAGGAGGTGGCGGCGGCGCAATCCATCGTCAACGCTACGCCTTTTTCCACCCCGCTCTATGCACGCATCGACATGCTGCGCACAGATGACGGCGCGCTGGCCCTGATGGAAGCGGAGATGATCGAACCCTATCTGTATCCTGTGCAAGGCCCGGAACTGGGCGAACGCATCGCCGCAGCAATAATGAAAAGGCTTTAGAAATGGCAGCCACCCACCTCGCCGATCGCGCGATTATCCGCCTTGCCCCTCGTGAAACTGATGCGGCTGAGCGGGAGGATGAGCGCGAGGGTGTGCGTGATTTCCTGCAAGGGCTCGTCACCAATGACGTATCTAGAGAATTGCCGGTCTATGCCGCACTTCTGTCAGCGCAGGGAAAGGCGATGTTCGACTTTCTCGTATGGGATGGCGGGGATGGATCGGTCTTGCTCGATTGCGAAGCGGCGGTCGCTGATGCTCTGGCAAAACGGCTTTCGATGTACCGCCTGCGCCGTGCCATCGACATCACCAGCGAGGATAGTTTGGCTGTTCACTGGAGCGCGACTGCGCAGGATGGAGCGGTGGCCGATCCCCGCCTGACCAAGCTTGGCTATCGCTGGCTGGATGCCCCTACAGGTGAACCGGCGGACGACGCATGGCTGGCACACCGCTTGTCGCTGGGCGTGGCGGAAGGCGTCGATGAACTGGGCGATATTCTGTGGCTGGAAACGAACGCGGTCGAACTCAACGGCGTGAGCTTCGACAAGGGTTGCTATGTGGGTCAGGAGAACACAGCCCGGATGAACTGGCGGCAAAAGGTCAACCGGCGGCTGGTCGTAGTGCCTCTTGACGCTTCAGAGGAAAAACGCCGCAAAGCCGCCTACCCCGATCTGGGACTCGCGGTTGACCATTTGCGCGTTGCCGACCTTGATCCAGCGACCCTGCCCGATTGGCAACGGACTGGTATCGAGGGCTAGCGCCTCAGTTTCAGGTCGTCTGAAAACGCTCCAGCGACAATTCAAGCATGCTTTGCGCCCGTTGACGTGCTGCGTCGCGTGGCAGGCCCAGCGAATTGGCCAAGGCAGCCCCGATCAACGCATCGCCCAGTGCCATCAGCACAAGGCTGAGCGTGTCTTCATGCACGTGCATCTGACCGCCATCGCCGCAGCTCTCCTCAGGCGCGATTTCATCGACCAGTTCGTGAATGGTGGCGATAATGGGATGCAGCGCGTCTTCGTTTCCGGTGAGCAGCATCCAGCTGGTGAGCGCGCCCGCCCCTTCGCGATCAAACGCGTCAAAGGCCAGATCCACAACTTCGCGCGCTGATCCCAGCCCGGCCCGGCTGGCATGTACGGCATCGATGATTGTCTCGCACACCGTCTTTGCAAGATGCTCTGCCAATGCCTTTTGCAGCCCCGATGCAGAGCCGAAGTGATGCAGCAAATTGGCGTGAGTGCGGCCGATCCGCGTCGCCACCGCTTTGAGGGTGACTGATTGCGGACCCGTCTCAATCAGCAGCTCGCGCGCCGCTTTGAGAGCAGATTTCCGTGATTCTTCAGGTGTTAACCGTTTGCGTGTGCCCATTATTTAAGCCTTTTAGTCCAGAATTTGGGGATGGACAAGCAAGCGACATTAACCCCTGACGTGGTGCCCAACTCCCCGGTTCAGAGCACCACCCCCGATGACCATCGCCTGTATGTGCGGGACCAGCGCTTTGACCGCGAAGCCATGGTGCTCGAACATTTTTGCCGCGATGATCGGGCGCGAATTGCTGCGCGATCCGGAATATCTGGACGGCGCGCGTCCGGTCGCCGCCGATCTGTGGCGCTGGCACGCGACCGAGGAAGTCGAACACAAGGGCCTCTCATTCGATGTCTGGCTGTGGGGCACGCCCGGCATGATGCGCCGGATGTTTGGCGCGTGGGCGGCTATCCTGAAGCCCGGCTTTCACCCGTGGGATCATGATGACCGCACGCTGATGGAGCTAGAGACGAGCCCTTACGCTGACGCGGTCTATCGAGATACGGTCTCTCAAGATATGGGGGCGACTGCGCCAGCCGCGCCCCCTCGCGAACTGGAGCCTGCCGAGTAATCTGCGGCGCACATGCCAGCCAAGCGAGGCCGCCCGAGCTAGGCTGCCCGAGCTAGGCTGCCCGTCGGTTGTCCGGCGTCACGTCTTCGCAAGCCGACAGGTCGCGAGCATATTCCCGCGTCATCGCCTCATGTCCGCGCCCGCATGAATGGCGCATCAGCATGCGGCCGGTCGGCTCAAAACCCAGCTTTTGCAGGACACGGGCCGATGCCGGGTTATCCTCGAAATGCGAGGCGATCACCTGCGTGTGGCCCAGCGTGCGCGCGATCTGGAGCACCGCATGGCCCGCTTCGGTCGCATAACCGCGCCCCCAATACGGACGCGCGATCCAGTATCCCAGCTCGACAGATCCGGGCTGGTCTTCGAGATTATCAATGCCGATACAGCCGACCACCTGCGCACTGTCTGCCTGCGCAATCACAAAGCGCGGCTGTTTGGGAGGAATGGGCAGCGCGGTAAACGCGCGCGCATCATCTTCGCGATAGGGCCAGGGCGCACGGGCCAGATTGGTGACGATCGCCTTATCTGCGATGCCTCCCAGAATGCCCTGCCAATCCTCCGGCCAAACGGGCCGAAGCAACAGTCTCTCGCTGCGATGGAACATCTCTCATCCCTCTCTCGCCCCGCACCCGCATATATGCGGGACGCGTGACACTATCATGGCCGCGAGCACTACTTTCGCGGCGAACAGAGGGAGAAATGCGAAGAGGGAGACGGCTCCCCCGATTTCGGGGTGGCCCTTCTCCCTCTACAGTGCCGATTGTGTCATCGGCCAGGACCGCCCCGGTGGACGATCCTGTTCGTGAATCATCCGGTTATTCTGCAGCTTCCGCCATAATGTCTACCGACACGTATTTGCGGCCTTGCTTGCCTTTGTGGAATCGGACCACGCCTTCGCCGAGCGAAAACAGTGTGTGATCCTTGCCCATGCCGACATTGGTGCCCGGATAGAACTTGGTCCCGCGCTGACGCACGATGATATTGCCGCCGATCACGTCCTGACCGCCGAACTTCTTCACACCAAGGCGACGACCTGCTGAATCGCGACCGTTGCGTGATGAACCGCCTGCTTTTTTATGTGCCATGGTTCCTGATCCTTACTTGTCTTCGCCGGCCTTGGGCGCTGCTTTCTTGGCAGGCGCCTTCTTGGCGGCGGGCTTTTTCTCAGCCGCTGCGGTTTTCGGTGCGGCTTTCTTGGCCGGAGCTGCCTTGGCGGTTTCAGCTTTGGGCGCTTCTTCGGTCTTCGGCGCAGCAGCCTTCTTGGCCGCAGGCTTTTTACCTTCCCCAACGTCGGTGATGCGCAGCAGCGTCATCTGCTGGCGATGACCGGCCTTGCGACGATAGTTGTGACGGCGACGCTTTTTGAAAACGATCACCTTCTCACTCTTCGCCTGAGCGATAATCTCTGCCGAAACAGTGACCTTGGCGGCGTCAGCGATCGAATCGCCTTCCCCTGCCAACAGGACATCGCCCAGGGTCACGGTGTCACCGGCTTCTCCGGCGAGCTTTTCAACGGCAATCTTGTCTCCGGCGGCAACCCGATATTGCTTGCCGCCTGTGCGCACTATCGCGAACATGGCTATAAACTCTCAATCTTGTGCTGTGCCCGATATGGCCAGAGAATCGCCCTGGCTGACCGAACGGCATTGCGGCGCCGCTTCGAAAGCAGCCCCGGAAAGATGCGAGCCGTTAAGCGATAGGGTCGGACAAGTCAACGACTATAGGGCGGGAAACGGGCTGCGTGATGCAACTTTCGTGCATAAATGTGCAGCCGTTTCCGCCAAATTCAACCTGACAAGCGGGTTTGCCAGTCGCGACTGTCATGGTAACAGAACGCGGGATCATGACTTATGCACCGACTTTGACTGCCTTGAAAACAATGGGCATCGCAGGGGCCTCGCTGGCGTCCTTGAGCGGTTGCGCGGGTAATTCGGTTGACTATCCGCCCTTCACCATTCCCACTGGCGCTACCGAAGCAGGAGCCGATAGCGCGCGCGTCTCCGCCAGTTTCCCCGGTGTCGAGACCCCCGAAATCGTCGATCCGGCCACCACAACAGAGCCTCTGCCAACCGATCTGGAAGGTCGCATAAACGCGATCAGCGCCCGCGCGCGGGCCGCAAGTGAGGCGTTTTCAGCCGGTGTGGCACCTGCGAGCAAACTGGCGAATGCTGCGCAAAACGCGCCGGTCACCTCCGACACATGGGCATCAGCCCAGATCAGCCTCGCCGATCTGACATCGCATCACAGCACGGCGCGTCTGGCGCTGGCTGACCTCGATCTGCTGGCTGCCACGGCGCAAACCACGCTCGCCGATGATCCAGCCATCACAACAATTGCCGAAGCGCAGGAGCGCATCGCCGCCGCCTTGCGCGAACAAGACAAAACTCTTGCCACGATAGCCGCGCGGCTCGACCGTTGAGGAACCCCTGAAGGAACCCAATCCATGGCCACTGCCCAACTCTCTTGCGATGAATGCCCTGTCCGCGAAACCGCCGCCTGCGCCGTCCTGAGCCCCGAAGAACGCGATGCAATGGCCGCGGCGGGGCGGACCCGGTATCTGAAACGCGGAGAGATGCTGTTCGCCGCCGGAGACGAGGAAGCCGCCTGTGCCACACTGGTCAGCGGGGCTTTAAAAGTATCGGCCATCAATCACGACGGCAACGAACAGATCCTCGCGCTGGTCCACCCAGCCGGCTTCATCGGCGAGCTGTTTGCCCCCTTTGCGCATCACGATGTTGTCGCGCTGACAGACAGCCAGCTGTGTACGTTTTCGCGCCGCGATATCGAGGCAGCGATTGAGCACTATCCCGCCCTTGCCCGCGCCTTGCTTCGGCGAAGCCAGGAAGATCTGCTGGCGACGCGCGCGTTGCTGGAATTGACCGGCCATGCGACGGCGGAGACGCGGCTTGCGGCGCTGCTGCACGATTTTGCCGTCTCTGCCAGCACTTCATCGTGCCATGCCGCAACGCATTTCGAACTACCGCTGACGCGCGGAGAGATTGCCAATATGCTGGGACTGACGATTGAGACGGTGAGCCGCAAGCTGGGCGAAATTGAATCTGCCGGAGCGATTGCGCGCACAGGAAAACGCGGGATCGATGTTCTCAATCCCGCGCATCTCGCCGCCCTTGCCGGGCGCTGACTCAATTCGGGCCTAGGCAATGAACGCCGCAATAGTGGCAATTGCCAGGCCCCAGACGACCACCAGAACGGGCAGGATCAGAACCTGAACGCTGGCATCGCGCGCACTGCAGCGACCCGTGTTGGTCATGATGCCAATATCGTGAAAGCGCCCCGGCGCAAGCGGGCGGCTGGTGTTGCCTTTAAGCCGTGTCCAAACCGCCGGAATGCCAAAGCCTGCAACGATAAACAGTGCAAAGATCACCATCGGAATGGCCAGCGCAGGCGCGGCGAAGGATGCGAGCATGACCGCGAGAAAACCGAGATATCCGGCGACCGTGCCGACATAGAGGCCAGTGGGAAGCTCAAAATTGCGGTCCACTTCGACCTGATGACGCGGTCCGGTCGGGGCCGCCTGAGGCGCTGCTTCAGGGGCTGCAACAACGCGGGCTTCGCCCCGTGCGATCTTGTCATGGACTTGCTTGCTCATGGTGTTCTCCTTCGTTGGAAAGAGAATTAGCGGACACGCAGCACCTGCGCCTTGATCTTGATCAAATCGGGATCTTGATCAAATCAGGATTACGCCCAGCGGGCCAGATCGCTGTAATCTGCGCCGCGCGGCTCGATCCAGCGCCATTCGCCGTCTTCCCCAAGCTCGCGTTTCCAGAACCACGCGGCGCTTTTGAGGTGGTCCATGCAGTAATCGACCGCTTCGATGGCGGCTCTACGATGGCGCGCGGCTGCGCTGACGCAAACAATCGGATCACCGGGAACCATGCGCCCGATGCGGTGGACCATCAAGAGCCCCATCAGATCAAACCGCGCCAGCGCCGCATCAGCCAGATCATTCATCCCGGGCAGCGTGAGCGGCTCATAATGCGAGAGTTCGAGCGCTTTGGTCCCTTCGGCCCCGCGGACATGGCCGACAAAAGTGCAGATGCCGCCCAGCCCCTCATTTGCTTCCACAAAAGGTGCGGTGAGGTCTTCGGGCACAAACGGCTCAATATGGAGGCGCACATCCTTCATGGCTGGCTCTCAGCCACCCGAGACGGGCGGAAGAAGCGCGACTTCATCGCCCGCCTGCGCTGCGAGAGCCGTCTTGTCGGCGAGCACTTTCCCCGCACACGCGACGTTCACGCGTTCTTCGGTCAATTGCGCGGCAACCGCTGGCCCCACGGCCTCAAGCAAGCTTGCCCAGTTGAGAGGCGCAGGCACTTCGCGTGAAGGCATTCCGGCGAGATCGCTCAATGGTCCGAGGAATACGACTGTAACGGTTCCCATGTTACCCACCCGTCAGTGACATATGGCGGTCTTGTGCGGGCGCTGCGCCGCGCTGGTCCATGCGGAAATGGTGTTTCTCCGGCTTGATCGCCAAGGCACGGTTCAGCCCTTGCGCCAACTGCCCCTCAGGATCATCCGAACGCAGCGCTGCGCGCAGGTCGATCCGCTCCGATCCGCCAAGGCAGGGGTAAAGCTGACCCGTCGCCGTCACACGCAGCCGGTTGCAGCCCTCACAAAAATTGCCAGTATGCGGCGTGATAAGCCCCAACCTGCCGCCTGTCTCGGAGATGTCCCAATAGCGCGCGGGGCCGCCGGTGCTCGCATCGCTCTGTGTCAGCGTCCACCGCTTCGCCAGCCGCTGTTGCACCGTGTCGAGCGGCAGGAACTGGTCCAGCCGTTCTTCCTCAATCTCGCCCAGCGGCATCACCTCGATCAGGGTCACGTCATGCCCCTGACCATGCGCCCAGCCGATCAGGTCCGGCAATTCGTCTTCGTTCACGCCTTTCAGCGCGACCGCGTTCAGCTTGACCTTGAGCCCCGCCTCCTTCGCCGCAGCGATCCCTTCGAGCACTTGCGGCAGAGCATCGCGGCGCGTGAGCTGTTCAAACCGGGCGCGGTCCAGCGTATCGAGCGAGATGTTCACACGGCGCACCCCGGCGTCCGCCAGCTCACCGGCATAGCGCGAAAGCTGGGTCGCATTGGTGGTCAGGGTCAGTTCTTCCAGCCCCTCACCCCCGCGCGAAACCAGCCTCCGCCCAAGCGCGCGAAACAGATCAAGGATATCGCGCCGCACCAGCGGCTCACCACCCGTGATGCGGATCTTCGTCACGCCCCGCGCGATGAAGCCGGTGGCGAGATCATACAGCTCCTCCAGCGTCAGCACTTCCTTGCGCGGCAGAAATGTCATGCGTTCGGGCATGCAATAGGTGCAGCGCAAATCGCAGCGGTCCGTCACCGACAGCCTGAGATAGGTGATGCGGCGCTGAAACGCGTCAATCAGCGGCGCGGTGGACTGATCGCTGGCTTTGTCCACCACAAGCAGGTCGGGTTTCCGGTTTGGATCGGGGCGCTGAAGCTCACTCATGGGGCTGAACATAATGCCCCGTGACGCCGGGCGCATCCCTCAAATAGATAAGCGTGTGCGTAAGCGCGTCCCCCGCAGCACCACCAACAATATTGACCCGCTTTGGCGTGTATTCGCGCGCCAGATCGCCTGCCAGCGCACGGCGCCAGCCGTCATGTTCGTGCCCCGCTGCTGAAAGGATGATGGTAAGCGCGCTCATATCATCGTCCGCCAGTTTTGCCCGCACGACCGGCAGATGCTGCGTCACAAACAGCGCCTGCGCATCAAGGCTGCTGCGTGGAAGAGGATCAAAGGCCAGCTCGCTGTGCATTGGCGCGCAGCCTAGCTGACGGGTCTTTCGCGGTGAAGCGTAATGCCGATCTTCTCGTTCGCCTCGGCAATGGCCAGTTTCACGATTTTGACCGTAATGACCTGAACACGCGCGTCCTGCACAAACAGAGTCTCGCAAATGTGATCGGCCACCGCCTCGATCAGCTTGAAATGAACGCCCGCAGGAAGGCCATCAGAGGCCGCATGTTTGAGGTCCATATAATTCTTGCTCGCATCCAGCGGCGTATCGGGATCATAACGATCCGCAATGTCATAGCGCGCCTGAATGGTGATGCGCAGCGGCTGGGGCTTGCCCGTCTCTTCCGAATAGATGCCGGTGAGGACATCCACTTCAAGATCGGCAACTTCAAGGGTGAGCGAATCGTTCATTCAGTATCAGCTTTCGTAGTGGTGCATTGCCCGCGAACCGCCTGCAGCACCCGCTCGGCCTGCGCAATCGTATCGACGCCTGTTATTTGAAAAGAGCCATTGGTGAGCGGCTCCATGATCCTGGGAGCGACCAGCACTCTGCCCTCTAAGGTCAATTCCGCGACATATCCGACATATCGGGTCGTGATTTCAGCAAAGCGCAGCTTCATCGCATCGTTCAGTTCGATATTGACGACCTGACGTCGTTCAATCTCTGAAAAGTCGATCGTCGCATTGGCAACGGTGCCATGGCAAAATTCCACTGCCTCCAGAGAAGTGCCATCAGCTTCATCGATGATGGAGAAGAATACCGGCGGCGACTGCGTCATCGACCTGTCAGGCTCTCCGAACAGAAGAAAAGGAAAGAACGGCAGGATCATGGATTGCTCCACCGGGCGAAGATTGCTGTCGGTAAGAGACGTTGTTTGTCGGTTCCGGGCGCTTCAGCTTCGCGCACCACCAGATCGCCATGCTCGATAGTGCCCGGCAAATCGCTCAGCGCCTCGTCCAGCAGTCCGGCCAGCGCAACGCTGCTCATGCGCACCGCATAGACGGTCAGGAAAAGAAAGCGGCTGTCAGCATCCAGCAATTGCGCGCAATTGCCGATCAGGTCGGGCAGGCCGTCTTCGAGCCGCCACGTTTCATTCTTTGGCCCGCGTCCGAATTTCGGCGGGTCAAGGATGATCCCGTCATAACGGTTGCCCCGCCGCACTTCGCGCGCGGTGAACTTCGCCGCGTCGTCAATCAACCAGCGGATCGGGCGATCCTCCATGCCGGACAGCTCTGCGTTTGCCCGCGCCTGCGCCACCGACTTCTTTGACGCATCGACATGCGTGACGCGCCCATGCTGACTCAGCGCCAATGTCCCAAGGCCGGTGTAACCGAACATGTTGAGCGTCTCTGCATCCTCGCGCCCGTCCAGAAGCCCGCGCATCCAGTCCCACACCACCGACATATCGGGGAAGAACTGTAAGTGCCGAAAGGGCGTGGGCTGGGCTGTAAAGCGGACCTCGTTCCAGTCCAGCTCCCATCCTGCCTCTGGCAACGCCTGCTCCATCACCCAACGCCCGCCGCCGTCCTCGTCCGAGCCGGGAATGAATTCGCCCGCGGCTGGCCAATCATTCAGGCGCGGTTGCCACAGGGCCTGGGGTTCGGGCCGGATGAAAGCGTAGGGGCCAAAGCTTTCATATTTGCGCCCCGCCCCGCTATCGAGCAGGCGGTATCCGTCCCAGCCGGAACACTCCATCAGAACCGGATCGCGGCGCAGCTGAGCCATCAGGCGACAGACGCATCCTGATGGCCAACGGCGTTTTCAAGGACAAAATCCCGCGATGCTTCGTAGTCGCCGGCAATCTCGGTAAAGTGCTCTTCGCGGCCGAACAGATCACCCACGCGCGAGGGCAGTCCCGGGCGCTTGCCCGTGGCGCGCTCCACGGCATCGGTGAACTTTGCCGGATGCGCCGTGGCGAGTGTTACAATCGGCGTGCCGCGCGGGATCGCATTTTGCTCTGCCAAAGAGAGCGAAGCATTCAGACCGACCGCCGTGTGCGGATCAATGACCTGCGCGCAATTGCGCTGAGCCCATTGCATCGCGCGCGTCGTCGCGTCCGGATCAGCGCTCGCACTGATGAAGAGCGCCGCGGCATTTTCGCGCTGGCTGTTCGTCAATTGCATCGCGCGCGTCTCTTCAAACGCGGCCATCTGCGCAGCCATGCCTGCGCCATCGCGTCCGCCGCAATCAAACAGCAGCCGCTCAAAATTCGAGCTGACCTGAATATCCATCGACGGGGTGATCGTGGGTGTCACACTGCCCGCCGAATAATCACCGTCACGCAACGCGCGGTGGAGGATATCGTTGATGTTGGTCGCCACGATCAGGCGTTCAATCGGCAGCCCCATTTGCGCGGCGACATATCCAGCGAAGACATCGCCGAAATTGCCAGTGGGCACGCTGTAGGCGGCTTTACGATCCGGCGCGCCCAGTTGCAGCGCGGCATAGAAATAATAAACCACCTGCGCCATCAACCGCGCCCAGTTGATCGAGTTCACCGCGCCAAGGTTCAACACCCCGTTGACATCGCTATCACCAAACATGCGCTTCACGTGGCGTTGCGCATCATCAAAGCTGCCTTCGATGGCGATGTTGTGCACATTGGGCGCGCGCACGGTCGTCATCTGGCGGCGCTGGACTTCGCTCACGCGCCCCTTGGGATGGAGCATGAATATCTCGACCCGCTCAAGCCCCGCCACCGCATTGATCGCGGCAGAACCCGTATCACCACTGGTCGCGCCGACAATCGTGAGTTTCTGCTGACGGCGCTCAAGGAATGTCTCAAACAGGTGGCCAAGCATTTGCAGGGCAACATCCTTGAACGCGAGCGTGGGGCCGTGAAACAGCTCCAGCAGCCAGTGCGTTTCGTCCAGCTGGACCAGAGGAGTGACGGCCTTGTGCCCGAAATCGCCATAGACCGCTTCACACAGAGCGTTCAGCTCATCGTCGGTCAGGCTGCCCGCAACAAACGGGCGCATCACGCGCGCGGCCAATTGCGGATAGGGCAGACCGCGCAAACCCTCAATCTCATCAAGTGTGAAGCGTGGCCATTCGCGTGGCAGATACAGGCCGCCATCGCTGGCAAGGCCTGCCAGCGTGACGCCTTCGAAATCAAGCGTCGGAGCGCTTCCTCGGGTGGATACGTATTGCATGTGCGAAGGCGGTTAGCGTGCCGGAGCGTTTCGGGCAATCATCATGGGGATTTCCGGGCGCGGCCCTTCACAGCAAAGCCGTAAATGACGAGCGCCGTTAGCGCGAAGAAGAACCATTGGCCAGCATAGGCAAGGTGGTTGTTAGGCAGGCTGTTGGGGTCCGGCTTTGCAAGCGGTTGCAGACCAGCCACCGGAGGATCAGCGACCAGACGCGGGCCGGGTGCAATGATGCCGGTCACCGCGCCGCCGCTCCATTTGGGCTTTTCCAGCCCTCGCGAAAAGCCCAGATCGACCAAGGCTGTGCCGGTATCGGTGCCCGCCGAAACATCGCACTTTGCGCGCCATGCCCATCCCTTTGCGCCGTTTGCCGCGGTCCCGGCGATGCCTTCAATGCCGTTCACACCGTCGCACTGGACCGTGCTGCGGCGGAACCACATGGCTTCACCGTCACCCTCCGTCGGGAACTGGACAACTTTGTTCATGGATGTGGATTGCGAGTACCGGTCAATCAAAGCCGCCTTTTCATCTGCGCGGCCCAATTGCCAGATGCCCAGCCCCACCATGGTCAGCGCGGCGGCGACGACTATGATCGTCGGGATGATGGGAAGTCGCGCGATCATTCGCCTAAGCTTTCGTTTTCAGATGTGCGGCGCAATTCATACTGGCGATAGACGGCGGCAGTCTTGAACAGGCGCAGCGATCCCAGCACGCCGCCGATCGTGACAGGCGTCCAAACCACGACATGCAGCCACAAGGGCGGGCGCAAAGCCTCGTCCACCGCGAGAGCCAGCATGATCAGAACAACGGCAATCGCAATGGTTAGCAATCCGGCAAGCCGCGCGCCGCGCTCCAGATCAGCCAAAACCAGTCCGCAGGACCGGCATTGACCCGCCACCCGTCCGGGCGCCTCGAACAGGGTGCGCGCCCCGCATCGCGGGCACATACCGAAAAGGGCAGCCTGGATAAGACCGGGCTGCCCTTTCGTATCTTGAGAGCGCGGGCTCTCCGTCATCAGTGGGTGACAGCGCCCCAACCGCCCCAGACATAGATGGCGACGAAAAGGAAGAGCCACACGACATCGACAAAGTGCCAATACCACGCCGCCGCTTCAAAGCCGAAGTGCTGGCGCGGGGTGAAGTGCCCCTTGTAAGCGCGGAACAGGCACACAGCGAGGAAGATCGTGCCGATCAGAACGTGGAAGCCGTGGAACCCGGTCGCCATGTAGAATGCCGAGCTATACGTGTTTCCGCCAAAGCCGAACGGTGCAACGCTGTATTCGTAGGCCTGAATGAAGCTGAAGACCGCGCCCAGAGCGACCGTCGCCCAGAGGCCTTTCTTCAGTCCATCGCGGTCACCATGGATCAGCGAATGGTGCGCCCATGTCACTGTGGTGCCAGAGCACAGCAGGATCAGCGTGTTGAGCAAGGGCAGCTGAAACGCGTCGAGCACTTCCATACCCTTGGGCACGAACTCGCCCGAAGCGATGCTGGTGTCTGTCAGGAACTGGTTGGTCGTTGCATCCGTCGCAGCGTCGTAAACGAGCGGCGCGGGGAACAGCGAAAAGTCGAAGAACGCCCAGAACCATCCGACAAAGAACATGACTTCGGACGCGATGAACAGGATCATGCCATACCGCATGTGCAGCTGAACAATGGGCGTGTGATCGCCGCGCTCTGCCTCAACCACGATATTCTTGAACCACATGAAGAAGGTCGCGATCAGTCCGGCAAGACCCAGATACATCACGATCGATCCGGCAGACCCGAATGTCTCCGCCGCCGACGGAAAGCTCATCACCATTCCACTGGTGAAGGTCAGAGCAGACATCGAACCGACCAGCGGCCAGATATCGGGCTCCAGAATGTGATAATCGTGGTTTACTTGTCCGCCCATGATGCGTTCCCGTCCCTAGGATTGATTAATTCTTGCTGCGGTCAAGACCCGAGGTTACGGGCACTTTCGCGCGGTGAAAAGTGTAGCTGAGCGTAATCTGCTCAACATCAGCCATAAATTCGTCTTCGAGGATGGCCGGATCGACATAATAGACGACCGGCATGGTCACTTCCTGCCCCGGCTCCAGCGTCTGCTCAGTAAAACAGAAGCACTGCACCTTGTTGAAATACAGGCCCGCCTGCGCCGGCTCGACATTGAAGGTGGCCGTGCCCGTGATCGTTTCTGCGCCGTCATTGCGCGCGATGTAGGTCGCAAGATCGCGTTGTCCGATCTGCACCGTGTCGGTCGCCTGCGTCGGCTTGAAAGTCCACGGCACATTGCCAGCGGTTGACCCATCAAAGCGGATCGACATGGTTCGCCCTGTCGCACCCGCAGCGGCGAGGGCCGCGTCGCCTTCGCTGGCGACCTGTGTTGTCCCGCCAAACCCCGTGATCTGGCAGAACATCCGGTAGAGCGGCACCGAAGCAAAGCCCAAGCCGACCATCGCTGCGGCAAACAGCAGCGCGAGCAGGCCGGTGCGCAGGTTGCGCGCTTGCGTCTCGGCATCAAGGGTGACGTTTGCGTTCATTGCGATCCCATACGCACGATGGTGATCGCGTAGAACAGGACGACAAAGAACAGCAGCGTACCGCCAACCACCAGATTGCGGGCAGTGCGGCGGCGCTTGAATTCGGTCTCTTCCTCAGGCGTCATCACAGGATTCCTCCGGCGAAGTAGCCCGGCCCGATCAAACCTTGCGTCTCGAGCACGCGGTCCGCAACCAGCGCGCCGAACAGGATGAAGAGATACAGGATGCTGAATTTGAACAGCGCCTTTTCCTCGGTCATTGGATCGCCTTCACCCATCACCGCATCACGGCGCACAACCGGCGCGGCGAGCGCGATGAACAGCGCGGAGAGGACCACAGCGAAAGTGCCATAGACCCAGCTCGTCCCGCCGATCAGCCACGGCGCAATCACAATGGGCGCGAGCACGAGAGTGTAAATCCAGATCTGGTTGCGCGTCACGCGCTCCCCCGCGACCACGGGAAGCATTGGTATGCCCACCTTGGCGTAATCGGTCTTCACAAACAGAGCGAGCGCCCAGAAATGCGGCGGCGTCCAGAAGAAGATGATCGCGAACAAAAGCAGCGGCATCGCGGTGATATCGCCGGTGACAGCGACCCACCCGATCAGCGGAGGAAACGCGCCCGAACCGCCACCGATGACGATGTTCTGCGGCGTGCGCGGCTTCAGCCACATCGTATAGATGACGGCGTAATAGACAATCGCGGCGAGCAGCAGCCCTGCGGCCAACCAGCCAATCGCTACACCCATCAGCATGATCGACACACCCGACAGGAACATGCCGAAATCACGCGCATCGTCACGCCGCATGCGCCCGCTGGGCAGCGGGCGGTTGGCGGTGCGCTTCATCCCGGCGTCCAGATCGGCTTCCCACCAGTGATTGAGAGCAGCCGAACCGCCTGCCCCCATCGCAATGGCGAGCACGGCGGTAAAGCCCAGAACCGGATGAATCGTACCCGGAGCCGCGAGCAGGCCGCAGATCGCGGTGAAGATCACCAGCGTCATCACGCGCGGCTTTGTCAGCGTGAAAAAGTCACGCCATTCCGCGGGTAATGCCGTCGCTTGCATCGGTGTCTGAGGCGTCAAAAGCGTCATAATCTGTCTATCAACCTTGCGAAGAAGCGCACCCTCTCAGGCGCGCTCCCCCTTATCGTGTTGTGCTGGCAGGGCGCGCTTTGTTTGCGCCCTGCCAAACGCCCATCACTCCGCCGGTTGCGGTGAGGACGCGTGATCGTGGTAATCGTGGTGATCCTCGATCACGGGCAGCGTTTCGAACTGGTGGAACGGTGGCGGGCTTGTCAGCGTCCATTCCAGCGTCGTTGCACCTTCACCCCAGGGATTATTGCCCGGCTTGCGACCGGCGGCCAGCGAATAGGCAATGTTGATGAAGAACGGGATCAGCGAGGCAGCCGTGATGTAATAGCCGATCGTGCTGATCTCATGCCAGAAGGTGTAGGCCTCAGCGTAGTCCGGGTAGCGACGCGGCATGCCCTGCATTCCCAGGAAGTGCTGCGGGAAGAACACCACGTTCACACCGATGAAGAATGTCCAGAAGTGAATGTGGCTGAGCAGTTCGGAATGCATCTTGCCGCTCATTTTCGGGAACCAGTAATAGAAGCCCGCAAACATCGAGAAGACTGCGCCCATCGAAAGCACATAGTGGAAGTGCGCGACGACATAATAGGTGTCGTGCAGGTTATCATCGATGCCGCCATTGGCGAGCACCACACCTGTCACACCGCCAACAGTGAACAGGAAGATAAAGCCCAGCGCCCAGACCATCGGCGATTTGAATTGGAGGCTGCCGCCCCACATCGTCGCGATCCAGCTGAAGATTTTCACGCCGGTCGGGACGGCGATGACCATCGTGGCGGCGGTGAAGTACATCTTCGTGTTTACGTCGAGACCGACCGTATACATGTGGTGCGCCCACACGATGAAGCCAACCACACCGATTGCGACCATCGCATAGGCCATGCCGAGATAGCCGAAGACCGGCTTACGGCTGAAGGTTGCAACAATCTGCGAGATCATGCCGAAGCCCGGCAGGATCATGATGTATACTTCGGGGTGGCCGAAGAACCAGAACAGGTGCTGATACAGAACGGGGTCGCCGCCGCCAGCCGGATCGAAGAACGTCGTTGCAAAGTTACGATCTGTCAGCAGCATCGTGATCGCCGCAGCAAGCACCGGAAGCGCGAGCAGCAGCAGGAAGGCCGTGACCAGCACCGACCACACGAACAGCGGCATTTTATGCAGGGTCATGCCCGGCGCACGCATGTTGAAAATGGTGGTGATGAAGTTGGTCGCCCCAAGGATGGAGCCTGCGCCCGCAAGGTGGAGCGAGAAAATCGCAAAATCGACAGCCGGCCCAGGGGAGCCCTTGGTCGAAAGCGGCGCATAAACGGTCCAACCAGTACCGGCGCCCAGCCCCTCAGCAGAACCGGGAACAAACATGGAGAACAGCAGGCTGAAGAAACCAGCAACCGTCAGCCAGAAGCTGACATTGTTCATCCGCGGGAAGGCCATATCCGGCGCGCCGATCATCAGCGGCACAAACCAGTTACCAAAGCCTCCGATCATCGCCGGCATGACCATGAAGAAGACCATGATCAAACCGTGAGCTGTGATAAACACATTCCACATATGCAGGTTGGCAGCGGTGGAAGCTTCACCTCCAAGCATATCAACCCACCACCCGAGATACTGGATACCCGGCTCAGCAAGCTC
The DNA here is from genome assembly GCA_049647465.1 of Erythrobacter sp. Classification (GTDB taxonomy): domain Bacteria; phylum Pseudomonadota; class Alphaproteobacteria; order Sphingomonadales; family Sphingomonadaceae; genus Erythrobacter. The sequence goes on along the minus strand of JBARXS010000030.1, from coordinate 25,877 downwards.
CACACGCATCACACCGGAGATGGCACCACCAATGACCCCGGCGATGATCGCGAAGATCAGGTAAAGGGTGCCAATATCCTTGTGGTTGGTCGACATGAACCAGCGAGCAAAAAAGCTCGGCTTGTGATCAGCATGCGCGTGATCATCATGGTGCGCATCGAAACCTTCAGCGGTGGTTGCCATCGTTTGGGTACTTTCGAGTTCGTTTAGTTTATTCAATACGGATCAGGATGTGCGGGTTCCGAAGTTACTCTGCAGCAGCACTATCGGCTTCAATTTCTTCTGCCGGAACTTCGGTGGTGTTCTCTGCCACGTCGGCCGCGCCCGGCAGCTCCCCGCCCTGCTCCAGCACCCATGCTTCAAACTGCTCCATCGGCAAAGCCTCGACCGTAATCGGCATGTAAGCGTGGCGCGCGCCGCAAAGCTCTGAGCACTGCCCGTAATAAACGCCGGGCTCTTCAATCGTCAGCAGCTTTTCATTCAAGCGCCCCGGTATCGCGTCCTGCTTGAACCAGAGCGACGGCACGGCGAATGAGTGGATTACATCGGCACCCGTCGTCTGAATGCGAAGCGGAACGCCGGCAGGCACAACCATGCGGTTATCAACAGCAAGCTTGGCCGGCTCACCATTTGCCAGCGCATCAGCGTCCGACAGCATGTTGGAAACGATTTCAAAGCCGCCGTAATCGGGATATTCATAGCCCCAATACCACTGATAGCCGATCGCCTTTACAGTCACGGCATCCTCGGGCGGGGTCTCGTACTGTGCAGCCAAAAGCGAAATTGACGGCACTGCAATGATTACGAGAATGAAGACCGGAACAATGGTCCAGATAACCTCGATCGCGGTGTTGTGGGTGGTGCGCGAAGGGTTCGGGTTCGCCCCGCTGCGATAACGCGCGATGACATAGAACAACAGGCCAAGCACAAACAGGCTGATTATGGTAATGACCGGCATCAGGATCCAATTGTGCATCCACAACGCATAGGCGCCATCGTGCGTATATTGGTCCTGAAACGTCATTGATTTCAGAAGCGTGCCTTCTTCGCCCGTCCGGGGGTCAGTCGCCATACCCTTGCCTTCGGTCGGAGCCATCTTAACGTAGCCCGGAGCCTGAGCCGACGCTTCCTGAGCGACGGTTTCAACAGGCACTTCGGCCTCTTGCGCGCTCAGCATGGCAGGCGACAAAAGCGCCGCCAGCGCTGCGGTAAGCGCGATGATTGTGACCTTAAGTCGGCCGATCGTATGACCCATTATCTGTGCCCAGTGGTTATAAAATTTTGATCCCATGCTGTCCCGACAACCGCCCTTTGAAAGCGGTTCTGCCGGTACAGCGACGCATCGACACTTCTGCCAATGTTGTCCTCCCATTAGCCGCGCTTGCTCAGACCCTCAAGCGCTTCTAGGGAGAAAAATATGCAAGCGGGCATGTTCGCCGCGCAAGCAGCCAGCTTTTTTGCTTTTGACGCTGAAGATGGGATGCCCGTTTCACAGCGTGTTCTGACCGGATGAATGACCTTCATGACTGCTCACCAAACGCCTTCTGAGACTGTTCCCGTGACCGTGGATGATGTCCTCGCGGAATTCCGCGCATCCGGCGCTTTGCTTGAAGGGCATTTCAAGCTTTCTTCAGGCAGGCATAGTGGTCACTACTTGCAGTGCGCGCGCGTACTCATGAATCCCCACCGCGCGGGCCGTCTCGCTCAAGCAGTGGTCGGTGGCATCCCCAAACACGTTATTGATGCTGTGGATATTGTGGTCAGCCCGGCGATGGGCGGCATCATCATCGGTCACGAAGTTGCAAGGGTGCTCGCCAAGGATGCGCTGTTTCTTGAACGGCCAGAGGGCACTTTTCACCTGCGGCGCGGCTTTACACTGGAGCCGGGTGCCAAGGTGTTGATGGTGGAGGATGTGGTCACCACGGGCCTCTCCAGCCGCGAAGCCATTGCAGCGGTCGCGCGCGAGGGCGGAGAGGTGATCGCCGAATGCTCGCTGATTGACCGGTCATTGGGCGCGGTCGATCTGGGTGTGCCCTTCTATCCGCTCGCCGCGTTCAATTTCCCGACTTACGCAGAAGACGACATCCCCGCAGACCTTGCCGCCGTAGCTGTGACAAAGCCCGGCAGTCGCAAGGAGTAAACCAGCGCCAATGTCAGACAATCAACTCTCTTCGCACTCCAACTCCCTGCGGTTAGGCGTCAACATTGATCACGTTGCGACCATCCGCAATGCACGCGGGGGCGATCATCCCGATCCGGTGCGTGCAGCGGAGATAGTTGCACGGGTTGGCGGAGACGGGATCACTGCGCATCTTCGCGAAGACCGCCGCCATATTCGAGATGAAGATCTGGCGCGTATTCAGGACGCGACCGATCTGCCGCTCAATCTGGAAATGGCCGCGACGCAGGAAATGCTGGAGATTGCATTGCGGCATAAACCGCACGCGGCCTGCATTGTCCCGGAAAAGCGCGAGGAGCGCACCACGGAAGGCGGTCTGGATGCGGCGGGCTTGCACAACACTCTGGTCCCGATTGTCTCGCAATTGCAGGATGCGGGCATTCGCGTGTCGCTGTTCATCGAAGCGGATGAACGCCAGCTCGACACTGCCCTGCGCCTTGCCGCGCCCGTGGTGGAGTTTCACACCGGCGAATATGCCCATGCCATCCTTGACGGGAATAGCGAGCGCGTTGAGCAGGAAGTGCGCCGCATTGCTGATATGTCGGCGCTGGCTGCGAAGAACGGCATTGAGCCGCATGCGGGCCATGGACTGACCTTTGAAAACGTCCAGCCTATCGCCGCCATCCCGCAAATCGCGGAGCTGAATATAGGCCACTACCTCATTGGTGAGGCGATCTTTACCGGCCTCGAAACGGCGATCCGGCAGATGCGCGAACTGATGGATGAGGCGCGTGGTATCGGGTGAGCCCTATGCAAGAGCCTGACCTGCCAGAGCTTTCCCGCGCGCAGAAAATCTGGGCTTTTGCCGCCGCCGCGCTGTTTCTGACTGCCGTCGCCTTTCTGGGCTTTGCGCTGCAGGCGCGCGTGATGATGCCTTTTGCGATTGGCTGGATCGTCTTGCAAATCTTTGGCTTTGTCGGCTCGCTGCGATTTGCCAATGGCGATTTCGCCCATCCCTTGTTCAAGACGCAGGTGATGCTGCACAGCATTGCCGTTATGCTATTGGCGGGCTTGATATTGCGGACATGATGCCCGCGCCACTCTTACTGCTCTGACCTATCTTGAGGAACAGCGATGATCATCGGCCTCGGCTCTGACTTGTGCAATATCGAACGCATTGGCAATTCGCTTGCCCGCTATGGCGAGCGATTTGAAAACCGTGTCTTTACCGAGATCGAGCGCGCCAAGGCCCGCCGTCGCCCCTACACCATCGCGGGAACCTATGCTAAGCGTTTTGCCGCAAAGGAAGCTTTCAGCAAAGCTGTGGGCACAGGTTTCAAGCGCGGCGTCTACATGAAAGACATCGGCGTTGTGAACGCACCCTCTGGCGCGCCGACCCTTGCGCTTACTGGCGGGGCGGCTAAGCGGCTTGAAGAAATGATCCCCGAAGGCCATGAGGCACACATTCATCTTACCCTAACCGACGATCACCCATGGGCGCAGGCCTTCGTTATTATCGAGGCTTTGCGGATCTGATCGAGATCAGACTTCCCCAATGACGTCTCCGGTCTTTGAAGGCATAAAGCAAAAACACGTGACCAACACTGAAAACACCTCTTCTGACCCCTCGAAAGAGGCCGTGACCGGCGCAGGCGAAGCTGTGGCGATGGATGCATCCGCAGTTGCGGGCACCGTTGCGGGCGGTGCCGCTTCCGGATCGGCGAAAGCGGACGACGCAGAAGAGACCGATACGAAAAGCGAAAAGGTCGACTGGTTCGCAGAGATTCGCGGGCTTGCCCTCATGCTGCTCGCGGTTCTGGCGTTTCACAGCATCGTGGCCAAGCCGTTCTATATTCCTTCAACATCGATGATGCCTGTCCTGCAGGTGGGTGACCGGCTTGTGGTGAGCAAATATCCCTATGGCTGGTCGTGGGCTTCGGCGAGTTTCCACCTTTTGCCGCGCAGCGACTGGCGCATTTTCGGCTCTACGCCCGAATATGGCGATATTGTCATTCCGGTGCATCCGACGCGTGACGAGGATTATATCAAGCGCGTAGTCGCCCTGCCCGGTGACACGATTGAAGTGCGCGATGGCCGCATCATCCTGAACGGCGAAATGGTAAAGCGCGAAGTGGTGCCATCGGTGCGCATCCCGTTTGAGCCTGAATTGATGTGCCAGAACGGCGAGTACAGCCAACCTTGCCTCACCAGCTTTGAGCGGTTCCGCGTGCGTGAGGCATCGGGCAAGCAGTTCTTTGAACCGCCAACCTATCGCGAGACGCTGCCCAATGGCGCGACCTATCTGATTATCGACCACTATTCGCAGCGGCTCGACAATTTTGGGCCGCTTGTCATCCCGGAAGACCATGTTTTCGTGATGGGGGACAACCGCGACGAAAGCGCCGACAGCCGCGCCACCGCTGCCGAGCGCGGGCTTGGCGGGCCAATCCCGCTGGCGAATATCGGGGGCCGGGCGGAATTCATCACGTTCAGTCTGGACGGTTCGACCGGCTGGAACCCGGCCACCTGGTTCAGCAGCCTGCGCCCGGACCGTGCATGGACAACCCTGCGCCCGCCGCTCGCCGAAACGGGCGCCGCAGACCAGACCGCCAGCGCCCCAGATTGATCACCCGACATCCTTTCCCTTGACCTGACGGACCGTTAAACGATGGCCAAGAAGTTCCTGTATTTCATCGCCTTTTGCATTGTCGCCATTCTGCTGGCAGGCATCGGCTATCAGATGTTTCAAAAGGAAATTGCGCAGATCGCGCTGGTTCCCACCACTGAATTTGTCGAGCAGGATCCGCTTGCGGCAAACGCCTATCAGGATCCGTCAATGTGGATATCGCGCCCCGGTATCGGCGTGAACGATCCGGCCCGCTGGCAACCGGCCTATGCGACTGGTGCCGCGCCTGAAAGCGACACAGACGCACCTGAAGCGACCACCCCGGATACAACCACAGCGGGTTCTGTACCAGACGCGCCGAACTTTGCGGTCTTCTTCGTCCATCCAACCAGCTATCTCAGCCGGAGCAACTGGAACGCTTCCCTTGGCGAGGATGCCGATGCAGACGCTGAACGCATCGCCCGCATCTATGTACGCGGCATGGCGAGCCCGTTTAACGCCGCCTCGCAAATCTGGGCGCCGCGTTACCGTCAGGCGACAATGGGCGCATTTCTGACTGACAAGCCCGAGGGGCAGGAAGCGATCGACGCTGCCTATGCCGATGTGCGCGAAGCTTTCGTCTTCTTCCTCGACTCAATTGATGCGGACACGCCGATTGTGCTGGCGGGTCACTCTCAGGGCTCGCTCCATTTGCTCCGCTTGCTGCGCGAGGAAGTCATGCCCGGCCCGGCAGCTGATCGGCTGGTCGCGGCCTATGCGATTGGCTGGCCCGTCTCTGTGGAGCATGACCTGCCCGCGATTGGCATTCCCGCCTGCGCGACTGCGGCGCAAACGCGGTGCCTGATTTCATGGTCCAGCTTTGCCGAGCCTGCTGATCCTTCAGATGTGATCGAAACCTACGCCAATTCGGTGGGCTATAACGGTCAAAAGCGCGGCGACAGCCAGATCCTGTGCATCAACCCGCTGACTGGAATGTTTGGCGGATCGGCCCCGGAATCCGCCAATCTGGGCACGCTGGTGCCCGATCAAAGCATCTCCAACGGGCAGCTCGTGCCGGGTGCGGTGCCTGCGCGCTGTGATGATCGCGGCATATTGAAGATCGGCGATCCGCCCGATCTGGGGTCAAGCGCAGGCGCTTATGTGCTGCCGGGTAACAATTACCATGTCTATGACATTCCGCTGTTCTGGGCGAACACGCAGGCGGATGTGGCAAAGCGTGTGCGTGCAATGGCGGGAAGGGTTGCGGAGATAGCATCCTGATCACCGATAATGCCCTGGATTTTGGGGAGGCCTTGCCCGACGGCGGCGTGTTGCTGGGTCTTGATCTGGGCACAAAGACAATCGGCACGGCCATTTGCGATGCCGGGTGGCGCTTTGCGACCGCAGGATCGACGCTGGGCCGGAGCAAATGGGGGCGCGACAAGGACCGGCTTGGCACTCTCGTCACCGAACGCAAAGTTGCCGGAATTGTGCTTGGTCTGCCGCGCAATATGGACGGCAGCGAAGGTCCGCGCGCTCAGGCCAGCCGCGCCTTTGCCCGCAATTGCGAGGAAGCCTTCGCGCTGCCCGTTCTGCTATGGGATGAACGCTGGTCCACCGCCAGCGCGGAAGGCGCGATGATTGCGCAGGATATGAGCCGCGCCAAACGCGCCGCCGCGATAGACAGCCACGCCGCCGCTGTGATCCTGCAAGGGGCGATCGACCGGCTGGCGGGCGGGATCCTTTAAAGGCCCCAACGCTCAAGCTTCCGCCAGTTGCGCACGCTTACGCTGCGCTTCGGCTGCCACCATCCGGCTTCCCGAAATCTCCCCTTCCCGCCACAGCGCATCTTGCGCGGGCGGTGCCAGATGCGCCGCGCGCGCTTCAAAGCTGGCGAAGCGCAGCCTCTCGCTCGGGTGATGACGCCCGGTCCATTCGGCATAGTCCAGCGCCTCTTTCGTGCCCGCCGCCACAGCCACACGCAGGAATGCTTCGGTCGCATTGGGGCTCAGCACCCGGCTGACCGTTCCGCTGTCCAGATCGAACCCGTATTGATCGTACCAGCACTGCGCGGGATCGACATGCATGACATTGAGCGAGACCGAGAGCGCCTCTGGCGGCAATTGCGAATGCACATCCACATGCGCGCGATACAGCATCATCTTGCCCTCGCTCAGCGCGCTGCGCTCGATAAAGCGCACGCCCGCCGCTTCCCCGGCATATCCCGCCACAGCATCGTAATCATATTCGAAATAGTCGCTGCGATAGCCTGGCCCGCTATAGCCACTGGTGAGAAACGAGAAATTGTGATCGTGCGCAACGCCATAGACGAAGCTGTCCGCGCCGCTCGTCCGGAAGCAAAGGTCTTGCCGTGCGGGCCAGATATTGGCGCGTAGAAACATATTGCCGCGCGCCGGGCTGAGCACCATCGCCTGCGGCCCGTATCCGCTTTGCAATTCATCTGCGCCGCTACCCGTTGCTCGCCCGGTAAGCTGGTCGATCAACATGTCGGCAAGGAAGGTGCGATTGTTGGTTAGCTGCCTCAGCCACATCGCCGCCTCGGCACATTTGGCCGTATCACGCGGATCAAATTGCAGTTGCGCCAAAGCTTCAATCGCTTCGGGCAATGAGCAGCTTTCGAGCGAAGGATTGTCAATGATGCGGGGCATCAGGCTGGCTCCTTGATGATTTGACGCAGTTCGCGCTGCGTGCTGAGCAAAGTCTGCTTCAGCCGCTCGGCCTCCGCCGAGAGCGGATCGGCGGGCCGCGCAGAGAGCTCGTCCAGTATCGCCAGTCCATGGCGCGCATCCAGTCCCAGCGTCTGGCGAACCGCTTCCCACCGCACCTGCGCGTCTTCGGCAAGGTTGCATACAGTTTGCGCCATCGCGTCGAGCGACCGCCTATCACCTAACGCGCCCAGCACGCCCAGCGCCATCACAGCGCGGCTGGCGGACTTGTCCCCGCTGGCAACGCGCAGCACACGCCCGTCCTTCAGCGAAACCTCGTGCAACGGCGCAGGCGATTGCGGCTCGCGGACCAGTTGCAGCATGACGAGCGGTTTCTCGACAGAGACGATCTGGCGGGCCTCGTTCAGCGGGCGCGCCTCGACACAGTCGCCCGCGCGCCAGAGCGTTGATTTGGACGTCAGGTGACCATCATCATCCACGCAGTGAAACGCCCCTTGCGCAGACCCGCTCACGACCATTTCAACGGTTTTACGGTCGGCGAACATCGCGCTGTCAGGAGCCTGGATATCGGCCACCGGCTCATAGGCTGACACGGTCAGTTTAGCGGTCCCCTCCTGAAGCAACTGCAACGTCGAAAGCCCCCGTGAAACCGTATAGCGGAAGGGCACCTCGCACAGCGGCTGCGCGGTGAGCGCCGCGATTATCCGCGTGCAAATCGCGTCGACAAACCGCTTTGCACGCGCGTGATCCCGGATCAGCGCGGCGAGGTCTTCGCAATCCTCCAGCGCAGCGCCGCGCGCATAGCGGCGAAGATCGGCCTGCACTGCTTGAACGCCCGCTTGAGACATCCATTCGGACTTGACCTGTGCAATCGCTTCCGCGTTGGCCTGCGCAGCGCAGCGCTGCGGGTGCGGACTTCCCCGCAGCGCTGCTATGGCCGGATGCACAATCACGATGGCGCGTCCTGACCCTGCAATGCCCGATCAGACCACAGTAGCCGGCGGCATCACATCATAGACATAGACCATGATATCGACGACACCGTCGCCATATGTCGTAGTGCCCTGCTTGATCGAGCCGAACAGGCCCTGAGCCTGCTCAAGACCGGGAATCGAGGCGAGGTCAATTTTCGGAGTATTCATGCTAAATCCCTTCGTGTGATGCGCCCGACCCGATGTCGCGACGTATTCAGAGACTGAGCGAAAATGGCTAAGGCTTGAAATTAAATGATTGTAATATCGGCATTTTCATGCCAAGAATTGCGCAAATGAGCAACCCACCCCCTTCAGCGCCGTTGGCGAAGTTTGACCCGGAACAGGCCGGAAAGTTCTTTTTCAAACATGGGCATACCGGCTGGCTGGGCCTGCGATACAATGACCATGGTGAAAACTGGGTTGAGCTGAAACTGCCCTGGCGCGAAGACCTGCTGGGTGATCCTGATCGCGCTGTTCTGGCGTCGGGTCCGATTGTGAGCCTGATGGATATGGCGAGCGGGATGTCGATCTGGCAGACGAAGACCGCGTTCACGCCCGTGGCCACGCTTGACCTGCGCGTCGATTACCAACGCCCCGCCCGCGAGCGCGCGAGTGTTTTTGGCAGAGTGGAATGCTATCGCACCACCCGTTCAGCCGCCTTTGTTCGCGGCATCGCACATGACGGCGATCCTGATGATCCTGTCGCGCATGTTGCCGGAGTGTTTATGACTATCGCGGTTGATCCGCGTTCCAAGAGCAAGGCGATGACCGGCGCGAACAGTGAGGCAAAATCCGATGGCTGAGACCCGGGAAACTGCCAGCCTGCCCGCCTATGCGCGTTCTCTGGGTATCCGGTTTGACCGGATGGAAGATGGACTGCCGGTGCTGACGGTGGATTTCGGTCCCAATGTCGAAGGCAGGCCCGGCGCCTTTCACGGAGGCGCGACTGCGGGCCTGCTGGAGAATGCCGGATATGCCGCCTTGCGAACGGTTCTGGAACGTGAGGAACGCGATCCTGTCCTCAAACCGATCAACATCACAGTGCAATATCTCTCGGCTGGAAAGCAGAAGCAGACCTATGCGCTGGGCCGGATCACGCGGCTTGGGCGACGCAATGCCAACTTGACCGTGGAGGCCTGGCAGGATGATCGGGCGCGCCCGATTGCGACAGCGGTGATGAATATCCTGATGGCCTGAGACGGCTTTTTTGCCGGGATTACGGGTCAGGCGGGACCGTTTGCAGACCGTCTTCGGTCAGGCGAATATCCACTGGTGACCCATCGGCATCAATTGTCAGTGTAACACCGTCCTGATCAAAGCTGATCCGGCTTCCGTTCTCGTCAAGAGGGATCACCGCCTCGCCGTTTTCGTCAATAACAACGCCCTCGATATCAATATCCAGCGGCTGCACCGGACCCTCGGGATCAGGCGAAGCGGCCGCTTTCGGAGTGGCTTTCAGGGACAGAGCCCCGCGCATGAAGTCCTTCCATGTCTGCGCGGGCAGTCCCCCGCCGGTGATATTGCCCATGGTCGAGTTGTCGTCATTGCCGACCCACACTCCAACCACCAGATCGCCCGCATATCCGACGAACAGGGCATCGCGCGAATCCTGCGTCGTGCCGGTCTTGCCATAATTCGCAATCGGCAAAGTGGCCGCGCGTCCGGTGCCCGAATTGATGGCCGCGCGCAGCATCGCTTCCATATCCTCATGCACACTGTCGGAGACGCTGCCGCCCGGATTTGTGAATATCCTCCACAGCCATTCCCACCACGATTCCTCCTCAGGGGCAAAGGCATAGGGGCGCACCGGAAACTCATTCGCGGCAAGCCCCGCATACGCGCTGGTGAGTTCCAGCAGCGTCATCGTCGAGGTGCCCAGAGCAAGGCTCGGATCGCCCTCTGGCATCGGGGACCGGATGCCAAGCGACCGCGCGGTGGCAATCACCTGCTCGCTGCCAACTTCATTGAAGAGCCGCACCGCTGCGACATTGCTTGACCGGGCAAATGCCTGTTCCAGCGTCATTTCTTCCGAGTATTTGTCGCCGTAGTTTTTGGGGCGGTAACTGCCTGCTTCAATCGGGCTGTTGGGGATCGTATCCTCGGGATCCCACCCGGCCTGCAATGCGGCGAGATAGACGAATGTCTTGAAGGTTGAGCCGGGCTGACGGCGTGCTTGTGTCACGCGGTTGAACGGGCTTTCGGCGTAGCTTTTGCCGCCAACCATCGCGACCACTTCGCCCGTGGGGCGCATCGCGACCAGCCCGACCTGCGCCTCGCCCAGCCGCGCACGGCTCACCACGCGGCTCGCAAGGCTTTGAAGCCGCGCATCCAGCGTCGTTGTGACGGTCTGTCCGGCATAGCCAGCCTCCCCCTGCTCGCGCACGATCGGCAGCGCCCAGTCCGCAAAATAGGTGCCGGTGGGCAGATCGTTGCGGGTGCGCGAATCGATCTTTGGCGCAGGCAGCCGGGCTGCCTCAGCCTCGTCCAGATATCCCTCTTGCACCATCGCGCCGACCACCAGATCCATCCGCTTTTTCGCCCGGGCATAGTGGCGCGTCGGGGCATAGCGCGAAGGCGCTTGCAACAATCCGGCGAGCATCGCGGCCTGCTGCGGCAAGAGGTTTTCGGGCTTGCGATAGAAATAGTGGAGCGAGGCGGCGCGCAGCCCGTATTGATTGTCGCCGAAATAGGCGTTGGAGAGGTAACGCTCCAGTATCTCTTCCTTGGTCAGCCAACTCTCAAGCCAGAAGGCGATCATTGCCTCGCGAGCCTTGCGCGAAAGGCTTTGTTCCGGGGTCAGAAAGGTGAATTTCGCAAGCTGCTGTGTGATTGTGCTGCCGCCGCCAACGCCGGTCCATGCCGCACGCGCAATCCCGCGCGGATCAACGCCCCAATGCGAATAGAACCGCCGGTCCTCGATCGCGATGAAGGCTTGCGGCACATGGGCGGGCAGCTTTTCCAGCTCCACTGGTGCCGCAACCATCGCCCCTGATCGGGCAATCGGCGTGCCATCACTGGCCAGCAGGGTGATCTGAGGGGGTGCAATCGGCTCAAGGCTTTTTGACAGCGGCGCGGTGTAGGCGAGCCATGCGACCATCAACAGGAACGCCAGCACCAACGCCGCGACAATGCGCAGCGCCCACCAGCGTTTCTTGCGCCCCGTCCAGTGCGCCGGGTGCCACCACGGCAGGCGGCGGCGTTCCTCGGTCGCAAGCGCGCTGTCCAGCTGCCCCAGCCGCGCATCCCAACTCTCATAATCGGGAGCGCTGCCTGCAAAGCGCGGTTCAGGGCTGTCATCTATGTCGAGCGGGCGCTGGCTTTCGTACAGCGCGTAATAATCGTTACCGCCCGCCTGCTCGGTCTCACGCGCCTTGCGGCCAAGGAATCGGTCGAGCAGAGCCATGGACACTGTGTTAGTCAATTACTACACTGAATGGCAAGAGATGAACTGCTATTGACCGCCAATCAGGCCAGCCATGACAGCCTTATGAAGGTCTTCGATTTCGTTGACCTTCTCCGTCAAATCAATGGTGAGGGCCTTATTGAGTTTTTCACATTCGGAAAGTTTCGCTTCTAATCGCAATAGCCTTGCGTTCTCTTCTGCCTTATGAGCTGTGAGCTTTGACATCACAGCTTCAAGTCGCCTGTTTTTTTCTGACGCGATTTCGAGCGCCCTCTGAAGCTTATCTGCTCTAGAATTTGCTTCTTTCTCTAACTTATTCAAGGAATCGTTTTTTGTTCGAAGGACTTTGGTTTCTTTCGCGAATTCCTCAGATATCTCGACAAGCTCATCATCATCGACGTTGAGAAGCTCGCGGGCATTTATGCCTAGCCGCGCAACGGCTCGCTTAAAGTCGCCGCGCGTATAGAATTGACCGCTATGCACCTGGCTTTCTAGAAAATTATCAATCCGTTTTTGGACGATATCTTCAAGAAGGCTAGGCAGTCCCATCGATCAGAGGCCCTGCGCTGCGCTTTCGGGCAGGTCTTCACCAAAGACGCGCTGGTAGTATTCGCTGACCAGTGTGCGCTCTGCCTCATCGCATTTGTTGAGGAAGCTGAGACGGAAGGCGAAACCTATTGATCCGAATATCTCGGCGTTTTGCGCCCACGTGATTACGGTACGCGGGCTCATGACGGTGGAGATATCACCATTCATAAAGCCCTGACGCGTCAGATCGGCTACCTTGATCATGTTGGCGATGTCGGCATCGTCGGTGTCCGGAGTTTTCGATTTCACGATCTGCTGCTCAGTCTCGGCATCCAGATAGTTCAGCGCGACGACCACGTTCCAGCGGTCCATCTGCGCCTGGTTGATCGCCTGCGTGCCGTGATACAGCCCACTCGTATCGCCCAAACCAACGGTGTTAGTGGTCGCAAACAGACGGAAATACGGGTTCGGCGTGATCACGCGATTCTGGTCAAGCAGGGTCAGACGACCATCAAATTCCAGAATGCGCTGAATCACGAACATCACATCAGGCCGGCCCGCGTCATATTCGTCAAAAGTCAGCGCGACCGGATGCTGCAACGCCCATGGAAGAATGCCTTCCTTGAATTCGGTGACCTGCAATCCGTCTTTCAGAACGATCGCATCACGCCCGATCAGATCGATCCGGCTGATATGCGCATCAAGGTTCACGCGGATGCTGGGCCAGTTGAGGCGGGCTGCGACCTGCTCAATATGGGTCGACTTGCCCGTGCCGTGATATCCCTGAACCATCACGCGGCGATTGTGCGCAAACCCGGCAAGAATCGCGAGGGTCGTGTCCGGATCAAACACATAGGATTCGTCAAAATCAGGCACGTGCTCGCTTGGCTTGGAAAAAGCGGGCACTTGCCAATCGACATCAATGCCGAATGTCTCGCGGACATCGACGGTCGTGTCAGGTGCGTTCGGAATGGCGTATTCGCCGGCGGTTTTGGGAGAAGCTTGTGAATTCATTGCGCGATCCGGTTAGAGCGCCAAGCGCGCGCCTGCAAGCGTTGCTTTATGCCACTTTTGTTGGGGCGCGTTTATTGCATTAGGCAGGAGCGGTCATTGTCCCCAGATGACCGCGCTTTATCCAGAGAAGCGGGTGCATCAAAGCGCTCGAAATTCCCGATCGCAGTGATTACATTGCCGAATATGGCTGATCCGATGGAAACCCTGCGTCTTAAAGTGGTCGAGCAAGTGCGCGGCGTTTTCAACGATACCGCCAGCGGGCAGCAGCCTGTGCCGCCATCCGATGATGCCCTGTTTGAAAAGAACACACCGATCCGCATGGTCCATGCCGATCTTGTCGGGATGATGACCGGCGGCATTCGCGGCCTGCTGTTGCAGATGCTCCATCCCCATGCCCTGCAAGGCGTATTGGACCATTCAAACTTTCGCGAAGACATGCATGGCCGCCTGCAACGCACGGCGCGCTTTATTGCGGTGACGACGTTCGGCCACCGTGACCGGGCGATGGCCTCGATCAATGCGGTCAATCGCATTCACGCGCGGATCGGCGGCACCCTGCCCGATGGGAGCCCTTACAACGCGACCAATCCGCGCACTCTGGCATGGGTCCATGTGGTCGAAGCGCAGAGCTTTCTGGCGGGTTATCTGCGCCATGTCCGGCCCGATATGCCGGGCCATGAACAGGACGAGTATTATCGCCAGTTCGCTGTGATCGCCCGCGCGCTGGGGGCCGATCCTGTGCCCGAAAACCGCCGCGAAGCCGAAGCGATCTTTCGCGAGCTGCGCACTGATCTGCGCGCCACACCCGAAGCGCGCGAAGTTGCACAAATGGTGTTGACGCAAAAGCCGCCGGGCACTCCGCCCGGCGTTCAGGCGATGCTGGGCGCGGAGGCGATTGCGATGTTGCCGGACTGGTCGCGCTCCATGCTCCGCCTTCAACGCCCCCGTCTCACCGCCCTCCCCGCGCGCGCGGCGACTTGGGGCGTAGGCCGGACCCTACGCTGGGCCTTTCGCCAAAACTGACCCACTGACGTCAAATTTCTGCTATAGTGTTGCATGGGGCGCATCAAAGGAGGAGTGGCGATGTACGTACAAGGGTTCCTGATCGCGGTGCCGCAGGACAAGAAAGAGGCCTATCGCGCCTTGGCAGAGAAGGCCGCCGGCAAGTTCGCCGAATACGGCGTCACCGAAATCGTCGAGACATGGGAAGACGCAGTGACAGACGGCAAGGTCACCGATTTCCGGAGAGCCACCAAGGCGGAACCGGACGAGAAGATTGTCTTCTCATGGATGGTGTGGCCGGACAAGGAAACTTGCGAAGCGGCTCACGCAAGGATGCAAAGCGACGAATTCTGGTCGGAAGAGATGGGCGAAATGCCATTTGACGGCATGCGCATGATCTGGGGCGGATTTTCCCCCATATTCACCTTTGGGCGTGACTGAAGGAACTGAGCCATGGCCGAATTCACATTCTACACCGTCGCAATGAGCCGGGGGCAGATTTCGCGCTGGGCCTTGCACGAGGCAGGCGCGGACTACGATCAGGTGGTGTTCGACTGGACCAGCAAGCCGGACAATTACACCGATATCAATCCGATGGGTAAGGTCCCGGCATTGGTGCATCATCACGGTGCCAATGGACAGGACCACGATCACATCATCACCGAAGCAGCGGCGATCAATCACTACCTGGCGGAAACGCATCCTGACACCGGTTTGCTGCCCGACGCCCATGAAAAGGCCGCCTATTTTCGCTGGCTGTTTTTTGGCGCTGGTCCTCTCGAACAGGCGGTGGTCGGCAAGGCGATGGGCTGGGAAGTCCCCGAGGACAAAGTTGGCATGGCAGGCTTCGGCTCGCTTGAACTGGTTCTCGATGCGCTGGACGGCTGGCTGAAGGTCAATGACTGGGCCGCCGGAGACCGCTTCACCATGGCGGACACCTATGTCGGCAGCCAGTTCATCTGGGGCCTGCGGTTCGGCTCCATCCCCGAACGCCCCTCGTTCAAAGCCTATGTCGAGCGCTGCACAACGCGACCCAAATGCATCGAGGCGGTGGCAGTCGATCAAAAACTGATCGAGGAGGCCGCTGCCCAATAGACAGCTGATCTAGCTTATAGCGGAGCTTCCTCTCAGCAGCTGATAGGCATCGACCACTTTGCCGAGCCGTGCTTCAAACCTGCGGTCGCCACCGTTGCGATCCGGGTGATAGCGCCGCACCAGTTCGGAATAGCGGCGGCGCAGGCGGCGTTTGTCAGTGCCAGTGCCCAGCCCCATCGTCTCCAGCGCAGCGGCCTCCTCTTTGGAAAAGCGACCATCCATCGCCATGCGCGCCTCACGCTCTGCCCGGCTGCGAATGCCGCCCGCGCGTGCCTGAATCGCATCAAGCGGATCGTCAAAATCGGTCCAGCGCGGCATCCCGTTGACCGAGGCGATGGGAGAATAGGCAGGATTTTCCGTCTTCCATCCCGCCACCGGCGATTGCGCGGCAAGGATTTCGTCCGCGCTCATGCCCTCAAACCAGTCATAGCCCGCGTTGAATTCACGCACATGCTGGAGGCAGAACCAGCGCCATTCGCCCGGACCGTCAAATCCGCTCGGGCGAAAGCCCGGTGCGCGAAACTCTCCCGCTTCGCGGCAGCCGGGCGCCTCGCACTGCCGATTGTCCGATTCAAAGCGCCCGTGAAGTTTTGCCGCAGCCATAAGGGTTGAGAATGGCGCTTGCATGCCCAAATTCCAACCCGAACTATCTTGCAAAGAAGGAAACACCCAGAGATGAGCCGACCCGTCGCAGAAGAAATGCGCGAATTGCTGGTGGAAGCCTTCAATCCCAGCGCGCTGGAAATCATCAACGATTCGGCCAGCCATTCAGGGCATTCGGGCGATGATGGATCGGGCGAGTCCCACTTCACTCTCGTCATCGAGGCCGAGGCATTCGCGAACATGAACCGCCTCGCCCGCCAGCGCGCGGTTATCGCCGCGCTGGGCGATATCGTGGGTGAGCGCGTCCACGCCGTCGCGATCAAGGCAAGCGTGCCAGCCCAATGAAACTGAGCAGCGTGAGCGACGCAAAGCTCCGCATCCGCCGCTCGTCGCGCCTGATCGTGCTGAGCCCGCCACGCCGTGTGCTCCTGTTCCGCTTTGACGTGGCGGATCGCCCGCCTTTCTGGGTAACAGCGGGCGGCGAGTGCGAACCGGGCGAAAGCTTTGAGCAGGCAGCGCGCCGCGAATTATTCGAGGAAACCGGCATCCGCGCCGAACCCGGCCCTCAGATTGCGCGCACCACCCCGCGATTCATCACTGTCGAGGGCGAGCCGGTGCAGGCGGATGAGCGCTATTTCCTCGTCCGGGTCACAGATGAACGCATCGACACCGCGCACCATACAGAACTGGAGCGAAAGGTGATGACACAGCACCGCTGGTTCACCTTGGCTGAGCTGGATGATTGGCATGAGGCTCTATTCCCAGAGGATCTGGGCAAGATCATTCGGCGCATATGACAAGCTAATTGCCCCTCCGCGTCCGTCTGTTATCGAAGGCGGCGAGAGAGAGGACACTAGCAAATGGATTACACAGGAAAAGTCGCGTGGATCACCGGCGCGTCA
Organism: Erythrobacter sp.; assembly: GCA_049647465.1. Lineage (GTDB taxonomy): Bacteria > Pseudomonadota > Alphaproteobacteria > Sphingomonadales > Sphingomonadaceae > Erythrobacter. The sequence goes on along the minus strand of JBARXS010000030.1, from coordinate 8,945 downwards.
TCGGGGATTGGTGCAGCATTGGCACGGGAGCTTTCGGCGCGGGGCAGTCACGTTGTGCTGTCAGGCAGAGACGAAGCGCGGCTTGCCGAAGTCGCGGCGGATTGCGGCGAGACGCTGCTGTTGCCCTTTGACGTGCGCGACGATGCCGCGCTGGCTGATGCCACGGCCAAGGCGCTGGCGTGGAAGGGCGGTGTCGATATCGCCTTTGCCAATGCGGGCATTTCACAGCGCAGCCGGGCGCTCAAGACCGATATGCAGGTTTACCGCGATATCATTGATATCGACCTCACCGCACAAATCGCCTTTTCGCAAAGCCTGATCGGACCGATGGCGACGCGCGGATCAGGGATGCTCGCGTTTATCTCCTCGATCGCGGGCAAGGTCGGCGTACCGATGCGCACCGCCTATTGCGCCGCCAAGTTCGGGCTTGCCGGGTATGCCGATGCGCTGCGCGGGGAGCTTTCGGGCACCGGGGTCAGCGTCCATGCGATCTATCCCGGCTCCATCGCTACAGGCGTCAGCCGCAATGCCCTGAACGGCGACGGCACAAAGCGCGGATATTCTGACAAGGCGATCGACAACGGCATCCGGCCCGAAGACGCGGCCAAGACCATGCTGGACGAAATGGCGGCGGGAACGCGCGAGATTATTGTGGCAGAGGGCATGGAGCAGGCCATGGGCGACATGCGCCGCACGCCCGATGCCCTGTTCGATCAGGTCGCAGCGATGGTTGCGAGCGGTTACATGGACAAGATGGAAGCGGAAGGCTGAGCGCGATGGAACAGAAACGCGTGGACCTCGCCAATGGTATGCATCTGGACGTCGTTGATGAGGGGCCGGTCGATGCGCCTGCGCTCATCTTCCTGCACGGCTTCCCCGAAAGCCACCGGACATGGCGCCACCAGATTGCGCATTTCAAGGACCGTTATCGCTGTATCGCACCCGATCAGCGCGGCTATCGCGGATCGTCGAAACCTCAGGATGTAAGCGCCTACACGCCCAACAAACTGATCGGTGATGTCTTCCTGCTGGCGGACGCGCTCGGCATCGCCAAGTTCACCATTGTGGGCCATGATTGGGGCGGCGCGGTGGCCTGGGGCGTCGCGCTGGGCGGACAGCACATGCGGGTGGAGCGCGCGGTGATTGCCAACGCGCCGCATCCCTCGATCTTTCAACGCTTGCTCTACATCCATCGCGGCCAGCGTGAGGCGAGCCAGTATATTCGCGGCTTTCGCGATCCGGCCAATGATCCGCTGATCAAGGATGAGGGGCTGACCGGCCTGATGCGCAAAGAGGTGAAATGGGACCGCCCCGGCGCGATGGAGCCGGAGGAACGCGACGCTCTGCTGCGCGACTGGCAAAACCGCGATGCGGCGTTCGGGATGATCAACTATTACCGCGCCAGCCCCATCACCGTGCCTACCATGGACGAGCCATACGAAGTGCCAGCGGACTACACGCCGCCTGATCTGCCCAAGCTGACCGTCCCGACGCTGGTGATCTGGGCGATGGACGATCTGGCACTGCCGCCCGAAAATCTTGACGGACTGGATGCAATCATTGACCCGCTGACAATCCACAAAGTGGCGGATTGTGGGCATTTCGTCCCTTGGGAAGCACCCGGCCAATTCAACGCCGCGATGGACCAATTCCTGCAATCTTGATGCGTTACGACTTAGCGCTTGTCACTTAGCAGGAGCCCCATGACATGACCGAAGAAACCGGACGCGAGGTTACCAAGACCTACTCCACCAATCAGAACATCCAGAAGCTTGAGCGGCTTGTCGAGGCTTTGCGCGAAAACAAGGCTTTCGAGATTCAGGTTGCAGGAGAACGGCTCTATATCCCGGCGGGGACCGAGTTCTCAATCGAGCATGAGCAGGAAGGCCCGGTGCACGAGCTGGAATTCCAGTTTCGCTGGCGCACCGAAGAAGACTAGTTTAATCCTCTGAAAGAAAAGGAGAATTACTATGGTCTATCATCTCCCGTCGGATGGCAGCGGCTGCGATTGCTGCTGACCTGATCGGCTGACTGGAAATGCGCGCGGCGGCTGACCCGCTGCGCCGCATTCCCGTCCATTCAGGCTAGCCCCACTCGATCCACGCACCATGAGGGTGAGCGTGGGCCAACAGGTGCGGCTCCCCGTCCCCTGCAATGCTGTCCCAATAGCCGCACCTTCAATTCATGGCGAAAGGTTGCAGGATCGGTCTCCAGACTAACCCACGCGAGCGGTTTGTCCGCCGTGGCCCGCGCGCCGTAATCCGCAAACAATTTCGTGATTTGGTCCTGCGTTTGCGCGGGCATATATTGCCACATGATCGAGTGAAAAATCGCGCGGGTGGTTCCGGGCTCCTGCGACTTTGCCAAGGCGGCCTCGATAAACTCTGCAGCGTCCGCCTTCACCACATCCGGCGCGCTCTGCGCTGCCAGTTGGATCGCAGCATCGATCCGTTCCAGTCGCGCAGGCGCGTCGGGCCAGACATAGGCTTTGAGCCGCAATGCAGCCCGGGGGTCGCTGAGATCGATCGGAGCGACATCGCACCCCCTCACACCGGTAATGGCGAAGCCTTCCGGCGGCGCAGGGGGACTACCCTTACCGCGCCATTCAGGCCTGATCTGCATCGGTGAAGCGGCAGGGCCAACCGAGACCCCACCCAATTCGTAGAAATATCGATCAATCATGGTGTTGATGCCCGCACTTGCGCCCAGTTCGAGCAATTCAAAGCGCGGCACTACATGCTGCGCCAGCCATAACAGCCCTGCCATAATGCTCGCCGAACGGCCCGCCTCGTTGGTCTGTGGAGGCCGGTCCAGCCACGGCAAAAGGTCTGCGTCATGCTCTTCCACCATCGCAAGAACCAGCGCGTCAACGGCATTCTGATCCGTGATTTCGCCTGCATAAACACGCTGTAACCGCTCATCCCTGCCACTGAGCGAAAGGTAATGCAGGCCGCCTGTCACCCGCAGTGGCATCGCATCTTTCAAGGTCAGGCCCGGCCAGTTGAACATGCGATGGCCCAGCCGCGTATCAGTCAGCCTAACCTTGCCAAGCGCGCGGATAACCCGCGCTGTGCAGGGCGCATCATTCTCGGCAGCGTGGGTTGCCTGCCAGTCAATAGCCGCGTCGAATTCCGCAATTTCCATGATCGAATTTTTCGTCAATTCGCGCCCTTCCCGCCCGCGGCAGACATTGCTCTTTGCCGCCTCACACTCTAAGTGCCGCCCCGAAACGAAAGACGCAATGACCTCCATATCGACCGAACCCACCGCTTCGCAGCTGACTTTCGCTGTGCCCAAGGGGCGCATTCTTGATGAAGCGCTGCCGGTGATGGCGCGTGCGGGCGTAGTGCCTGATGACAGCTTTTTCGACAAGTCGAACCGCGCGCTGTCCTTTGACACGACGCGCGAAGACATGCGCCTTATCCGCGTGCGCGCCTTCGACGTGGCGACCTTTGTGGCGCATGGCGCAGCGCAGGTCGGGATCGTAGGATCGGATGTCATCGAGGAGTTTGACTATGCCGACCTCTACGCTCCGGTGGATCTGGATATTGGCCATTGTCGTCTGTCCGTCGCGCGGCTTGCCTCTGACATCTCAGCCGAACGATCGGCCAGCCACATGCGGGTCGCGACCAAATATCCCAGCCTGACGCGCCGCCATTTTGAAGCGCGCGGCATTCAGGCCGAATGCGTGAAGCTGAATGGCGCGATGGAACTTGCGCCGCTGCTGGGCCTCGCCCCGCAGATTGTCGATCTGGTGTCCACCGGGCGCACGCTGAAGGAAAACGGGCTGGTCGAAACCAGCCGCATTATCGACATTTCCGCCCGCCTCATTGTTAACCGTGCCGCGCTCAAGACGGATTCGCGCATTGCGGCTCTGGTCGCGGCCTTTCGCGAGGATGCTGAACAGCGGCGTCTTGGAAAGAATGAGGCCGCCTGATGCAAAACATTTCCACCCTTGATCCCGATTTTGAGCAGCGTTTTACGCGGATCGTCAACGCCCGGCGCGAGACGGACCGCGATGTCGCAGGCCAAGTGTCCTCGATCCTTGCCGATGTAAAATCCTCTGGCGACAAGGCGCTGATCGATCTCACACAGAGATTTGACGGCTATTCGCTGATCGATGACGCCGATTGGGTCGTCACAAAAGAGCGCATGGCAGAAGCGTATGGCGAGATTGATGCTGAATTGCGCGACGCTCTCGAACTCGCCGCAGCGCGCATACGTGCCTATCACGAAGCGCAATTGCCAGAAGACCGCGACTACACCGATGATGCCGGCGTGCGCCTCGGCGCGATCTGGCGCGCGGTGGATGCGGCGGGACTGTATGTGCCCGGCGGACGCGCGGCCTATCCCTCTTCGCTGTTGATGAACGCCATCCCCGCGCGCGTCGCAGGGGTTGAGCGGGTGGTTGTCGTAACCCCCACGCCCAAGGGGCAATCCAACCCGTTGGTGCTGGCCGCTGCGCATGTTGCGGGGATTGACGAAATGTGGCGCGTGGGCGGCGCTCACGCTGTGGGGGCGCTCGCCTATGGCACGGACCGGATAAAGCCCGTTGATGTCATCACTGGCCCGGGCAACGCCTATGTGGCGGAGGCCAAGCGCCAGCTGTTCGGCGTGGTCGGCATCGATATGGTGGCCGGCCCGTCAGAGATACTGGTGATCGCCGATGCTGGGAACGATCCCGACTGGACCGCGGCCGATCTGCTCAGCCAGGCCGAGCATGATCCGACCTCGCAATCGATCCTGATCACCGACGATCATGCCTATGCAAGGCTGGTCGAGGACAGAGTTGAAGTGCTGCTCGCGACGCTGGCTACAGGCAAGCGGGCGCGCGAGTCCTGGGACACGCATGGCGCGATCATCGTTGTGAATGATATTGCGGAAGAAGCCCCAGCCATCGCCAATCGCCTTGCTGCAGAGCACGTGGAACTGGCGGTCGAAGACATGGTGGCGCAAGCACTGCTCAAAGACATCCGCCACGCTGGCAGCATCTTTATCGGGCGCCTGACGCCAGAGGCCGTGGGTGACTATGTTGCCGGGCCAAACCATGTCCTGCCAACCGGGCGGCGCGCGCGTTTTTCCAGTGGATTGAGCGTGCTGGACTTCATGAAGCGCACCAGCTTCCTCGAACTTGATCAGGCCGCATTGGAAGCGATTGGCCCTGCCGCTGCCGCCTTGGCGCACGCAGAGGGGCTTCCAGCGCACGCCAAGTCGGTCGAAGTGAGGCTCAAATGAACCAGCCACCCCGCTCTCAGGCCCGCTCCACAGCCCGGCTCGCCGCTGTGCAGGCGCTGTATCAGATGCAGATGGAAAAGACGGCGCTGAACAAGCTCCTCGATGAGTTTCATCAGCACCGGTTGGGGCGGGAAGTCGATGATGAGGATAACGCCGACGCCGTCTTTGCCGATGCCGAGGTCGACTTTTTTGATGACATCGTGCGCGGCGTTGATGCGCGCCGCGAAGAGATTGACGGGCTGCTGCTAAACCGCCTTGCGAGTGGCTGGACCCTGGTCCGCCTTGACAAGACGATGCTGCAAGTCCTGCGTGCAGGCACCTATGAACTGATCGCGAGGGCGGACGTGCCCGTTGCTGCGGCGATCAGCGAATATGTCGATGTAGCCAAAGCCTTTTTCGATGATCGCGAAGCAAAGTTCGTGAACGGAATACTGGATGCCGTTGCAAAGGATGCAAGGGCCTGAGCGCCGGAAATGCTTTATTCCCGAAACTGAAACGTCTATCTCCTTGCCCGGGATCAAGGATGACTGAAAAATAATGAATGAGCTGGAGTTTCTCAGCGGCCTGCGACAGCTGCCGCTGCATGATGGCGCGCGCAATCTTGAGGATGATTGTGCGGTGCTCAATTTTGGCGGCGAAGCGCTGATCCTCACCCATGACATGATGGCTGAGGACACGCATTTTCTGCCCGAAGCCAATATGGCGGACGTGGCCTGGAAACTGGTCGCGATGAACTTGTCGGACCTCGCATCGAAAGGCGCCGAACCCATCGGCGTCCTGCTGGGTGCCTCACTGGGCAAGGATGACGAGGGTTTTATCGACGGCCTGCGCGATGCACTTTCGGTGTATGATTGCCCGCTGCTGGGCGGGGATACGATCTCGGCGACAGGTGCAAGCACGTTTGGCATCACGGCAATTGGCCGCGCGACCCACCTGCCGGTGCCTTCGCGCAAAGGTGCGAAAGCGGGCGATGCAGTCTATGTAACCGGCACGATCGGTCGCGCGATGCTGGGCTTTGAGGGCAAGAAACAGTATCTTGACGCGATCAACCGGCCAAAGCCTCGGCTGGCCGCAGGAAAGGCTCTTGCGCCCATAGTCAGCGCGATGATGGACATTTCTGATGGCCTGTTGCTGGATGGCTGGCGCATGGCCCAGGCCAGCGGTGTGACATTCCGGCTTAACCCTGAATTGATCCCGGTCGCAGACCCTGCCCGCATGGATGAATGCCTGCGTTGGGGCGATGATTACGAGCTGCTCTTCACCGCGTCTGCGAAACTGGAATTGCCCATCGAAGTGACACGCATCGGTACGGTAGAGGAACAGGCCAACGCCCCGATCTATCTGGGCGGAACCGCATTGGTTGAGCCCGGATTTCTGGGCTATCAGCACAGCTGACAACCACGTCGGCATCCTCTGCCCCGCAAACAGCGCAAAAAGCACCGGAAAACCCCGCAAACCCTGCGTTTTCGCTATTGCCACCCCTTTGCAAGCCCCTAAGCTGCCACACAGCGCCGATGGGATGGCGTCGCATAGATCGTGACTTGCGATCGTGTCGCGCTCTCATGGGACAATAAAATAATGAGAGAGGGGATCATTCGTGGATCTAATTCTGATTTCAATCGGGCTGGGTTTGCTCGCCATTGTGTATGGCTTTGTGACCAGTCGACAGGTTTTGGGCGCTGACCCGGGCAACGCCAAAATGCAGGAAATTGCCGGCGCCATTCAGGAAGGCGCGCAGGCTTATCTGAACCGCCAATACACCACTATCGGCATCGTTGGCGTAGTTGTCGCCGTGATTGTCGGCGTCGCGCTGGGGATGATCCCGGCGGTGGGCTTCGTCATCGGCGCGGTGCTTTCAGGCGTCGCGGGCTATATCGGGATGAACATCTCGGTCCGGTCAAACCTTCGCACCGCGCAGGCGGCGAGCGTCGGCCTGCAAGAAGGCCTGACCCTTGCATTCCGCGCAGGCGCGATCACGGGGATGTTGGTCGCAGGTCTGGCACTGTTGGCTATCGCGGTGTTCTTCTATGTGCTCGTTGGCCCGATGCAATTGGAAGCGAACAGCCGCGATGTGATCGACGGGCTCGTCGGCCTCGCCTTTGGCGCGTCGCTGATTTCTATCTTCGCGCGTCTGGGCGGCGGTATCTTCACCAAGGCGGCAGACGTGGGCGCCGACCTTGTCGGTAAAGTCGAAGCGGGCATCCCCGAGGATGACCCCCGCAATCCGGCCGTAATCGCGGATAATGTGGGCGACAATGTCGGCGATTGTGCCGGTATGGCCGCTGACCTGTTCGAGACTTACGTTGTGACCGTGGGTGCCACCATGGTTCTGACCGCGCTGCTGCTGACCCAACTGGGCGATCTCTTGCTGCCGATGATGGCGCTGCCCCTGCTGATCGGCGGGGCGTGCATCGTGACCTCGATCATTGGCACATATTTCGTGCGTCTGGGAGGCGGTACGAACGTGATGGGCGCGATGTATAAGGGCTTCCTTGTCACCGCGATCCTCTCGATCCCGCTGATCTATGTCGTCATGCAGCTTGCGCTTGGCGACATGAACACAGTGCTCAATCCGGGCCTCGGCATGGTCGAGTTCACCGGCTTTGACCTGTTCCTGTGCTCGCTTATCGGCCTTGCGCTGACCGGCGTTATCATCTGGATCACCGAATATTACACCGGCACCAATTTCCGCCCGGTTCGCTCCATCGCCAAGGCATCGGAAACGGGCCACGGCACCAACGTGATCCAGGGGCTGGCGATCAGCCTTGAATCGACTGCATTGCCGACCCTTGCCATCATTGCAGCGATCATCGGCGCGTATCAGCTCGCCGGTCTGATCGGTCTCGCTTACGGTGCAACCGCGATGCTGGCTCTCGCTGGCATGGTTGTGGCGCTGGATGCCTATGGTCCGGTTACAGACAATGCGGGCGGAATTGCCGAAATGGCGGGGCTGGATGAGAGCGTTCGCGAAAAGACCGACCTGCTCGATGCGGTTGGCAACACCACAAAGGCTGTGACCAAGGGTTATGCCATCGGATCGGCGGGGCTTGCAGCGCTTGTGCTGTTTGCCGCCTACACCGCTGACTTGCGGGAGTATTTCCCGACGGCCAAGGTCGATTTCAGCCTCGAAAATCCGTATGTGATTGTCGGTCTGCTGCTTGGCGCACTGCTACCCTATCTCTTTGGAGCGATGGGTATGACCGCGGTGGGCCGCGCCGCGGGTGACGTGGTGAAGGACGTGCGTGAGCAGTTTCGTGAAAAGCCGGGCATCATGGATTACTCCGAAAAGCCCGATTATGCGCGCACAGTCGATTTGGTGACCAAAGCCGCAATCAAGGAAATGATCATTCCGTCGCTGCTGCCGGTGCTTGCGCCGATTGTGGTGTATTATGTGATCCTTCTCATTGCTGGTCAGGACAATGCCTTCGCCGCGCTTGGGGCCTTGCTCCTTGGTGTGATCGTTGGCGGTCTGTTCGTCGCGCTTTCCATGACCGCCGGTGGCGGCGCATGGGACAATGCGAAGAAGTACATCGAAGACGGCAATCACGGCGGCAAGGGCTCTGAAGCTCACAAGGCTGCTGTCACGGGTGACACTGTCGGCGATCCGTACAAGGACACCGCAGGCCCCGCCGTGAACCCGATGATCAAGATCACCAATATCGTGGCGCTCTTGCTGCTCGCGGCATTGGCGCACTAGGCCTGATCTGGCC
>JBARXS010000029.1:0-16919 GCA_049647465.1 Erythrobacter sp. | reverse complement strand
CCAAGATGCGTCGGCGCGGATTTATGGGCTGGCTCCGGGCGCGATTCTTGCCAGCCATGACCAGACCGAGGACGAAACCGATATCTCGCACCGGCTCAACCTGCTGGGCCGAAAGACGGGCGCAGATGAAATCGTCGATGCCGCGCTGTTCCTCGCCAGTGGCGCGATGAAGAGCGGATCGACGCTGTATATCGACAGCGGCCAGCACCTGATGAGCCAGCCGCGCGATGTGATCTATCTCGCGCGTGAACACGCGGACTCGGGCCGATGAGCAAGCGCCCCAAGCCGCGCCCCAAGCCGCGCCACGCGCTCAGCACGCGGCTGTGGCACTGGATCAACGCTGCGGCTCTGGTCGTGCTGTTCATGTCAGGCCTCGGCATCTCGAATGCGCACCGTTATCTTTATTGGGGGAATTACGGCTTTGACCCTGCCGATGCATGGCTAAGCGTGATCCGCTTTCCCGCATGGGCGACCCTTCCCCAGCGCTACAACCTCGCCGAGGCGCGTGACTGGCACAGCACCGGCGCATGGGTGTTTGCGCTGGCGCTGCTGGGCATGTGGATCGCCATGCTGATAAATCGCCATTTCCGCCGGGATATCGCGGCACCTTTGCGAAAGTGGTCTCCGGCCAGTCTGTTGAACGAGATGCGCGACCATCTCAAAGGGCGCTTTGAGCCCGATGAGGCGGGTGCGAAGTACAACACGCTGCAAAAGCTGACTTATGGCGTGGTGCTGGGCGTGCTCTTACCCCTGATGATTTTCACCGGCCTTGCGATCAGCCCCGGCTTCGAGCCCGCCGCACCATGGCTGGTAGAGGTGCTGGGAGGCCGCCAAAGCGCGCGCTCGCTTCACTTCATCTGCTCATGGGCGCTGTTTGCGTTCTTTGTCGTGCACATCATCATGGTCCTGCTCTCAGGCCCGATCAAGCAGACGTGGAGCATGATCGCCGGTGGCAAGGCGCCTGATGCAAAAGAATCGACAGGAGCAGCCCAATGACAAGGATCGCCCGCCGCTCTCTCATCGCCGGTCTTGCCGCGCTTGGCACCGGAGCGTGTTCCAAGATTGACGGGTTCGCGAGCAGTGACACCGGATCAAGCCTGTTCGACACAGCCGAGAACTGGCACCGCGCCGCACACCGCGCACTGGCCGGGCGCGAGCGGCTCGCCCCTGAATATGCGCCAGAGGATCGCTCGCCCGCGTTCAAGGGCAATGGCTCGCTGACTGTCGACAGCGATATCTATCGCGATCAATTGGCGCGCGGCTTTCCCGATTGGCGGATGTCTGTGCGCGGATTGGTTGATCGGCCCATGCGGCTTTCGATGAGCGAGCTTCAGGCCCTGCCCCAGCGCACCCAGATCACGCGGCATGACTGCGTCGAAGGCTGGAGCGCGATTGGCGAGTGGACCGGGCCGCAGCTTTCAACCCTGCTGGATGCGGCAAAGATCAGGCCAGAGGCAAAGTACATCGTCTTTCGCTGCGCGGATGTGTTGTATGGGCGGCCCTATTACGAGAGCGTCGATCTGGTCGATGCCTACCACCCGCAAACGATCATCGCCCATCAACTGAACGGCGGCCCGATCCCCGAGAAGAACGGCGCGCCCCTGCGGATGCGGATCGAGCGGCAGTTGGGCTATAAACACGCCAAATATCTCACCGCTATCGAAGCGGTCGCCAGCCTTGATGCCATTGGCGACGGCAAAGGCGGGTTTTGGGAAGATATTGGCGATTACCAGTGGTATGCCGGGATCTAACCACCTTCAGTCCGGATATTTCCGGTTCATCGCATCCCAGCAAAGGGTGATGATCTCTTCGAGCACGGCGAGGTCGATATCCGCCAGCTTATTGACGTAAACGCAGCTCGCGCCAGTCTTGTGCTTGCCCATCTTTTGCAGCAGCGCATCGACCTTCTGGCCGGTCGCCTCATCAATATATCGGCCCATGAAATAGAGCGAGTGCTTGGCTTTGCGCGGGCTGAAGCCTGACCGCATGGCGTCACCTTCGCGCCCGCTATCATATTTGTAATGATAGCTGCCGAACCCGATGATCGAGGGGGCCCCACATCTTGGCAGGCTCACCCGTAGCCCGCTCAAAGACTTCCAGCAGGACGCGCGCGTCCTCGCGCTTGGCAGCAGGTTCGACGCTCGCGATGAAGTCATCGACCTCCAAACCGGTTGGTATGGTCTTCGCATCAGCCATTTTATCAACCTCCTCGTCCCTTGACAGTGTAACCGATCAGCCAAAAGATTAGAACACAAGGGCGTAAGTGGCTGGAGAATGACATGAGCAAAGGCCTCCTGAGGCGGTTTCTGACTTCGGGTGTGAAGCGGGGGCGGCTTGGCGTTGTCTTCGCCGATGGCAGCGCTGAGACCTTTGGCACTCCGGCAGAAGACTTCCCCGAAATCGTCATTCGCTTCACAGACGATGCGGTTCCGCGCGACATCATCCTGGACCCCCGACTGGGAGCGGCCGAGGCCTTTATGGATGGCCGGCTGGTCATCGAGGAAGGGGACGTGATGGGGCTCGTCTCGCTGCTTCGCGCCAACAATCGCTGGGACAAAGGCGGAGAAATCGGCCCCCCGCGCTGGACCCGCAAGCTCAAGAACCGGGCGACATGGGCGTTTGAGAAAATCAACGACCAGATCAGCGCCAAAAGCAATGTCGCGCACCACTATGACATCGGGAATGACCTTTATGCGATGATGCTGGACGAGGAACACTGGCAATACAGTTGCGGTTATTGGCCCAAGGATGACCTGACCCTGGGCGAAGCGCAGCGTGCAAAGCTGGCGCATATTGCCGCCAAACTCGCGATTGCGCCGGGCAACAGTGTGCTGGATATCGGCTGTGGCTGGGGCGGGATGGCGATTTTTCTCGCGCAGAATTACGACGTGCGTGTCCTTGGCATCACCCTTTCAGAGGAACAACTCGCCCTCGCCCGAAAGCGCGCGGATGATGCAGGTGTCGCGGATCGCGTGGAATTTGCGCTCATCGATTATCGCGATCTCGCCAGCCAGAAACGGAGCTTTGACCGGATCGTGTCGGTCGGCATGTTCGAACATGTCGGGCAACCACAATTCATGACATTCTTTGAGGCTTGCGCCAACTTGCTTAAAGATGACGGGGTGATGCTGCTCCATACGATCGGGCGCATGGGTCAGCCGGGCACTACGGATGCCTTTACCCGCAAATACATCTTTCCCGGAGGCTATATCCCTGCGCTTTCCGAAACGCTTGCCGCGAGCGAGAAGTTTCGCCTGATCCCCTCGGACATTGAAACGCTGCGCCTTCACTACGCGAAGACGATCCGCGAATGGTACGCCAATTGTCTCGCGAACGAAGAGGCGATCGTAAGTCTCTATGACGAGCGCTTTTTCCGCATGTGGACCTTTTACCTCGCCGGGGCGGCGACCGTCTTTGACCATGGCAGCATGTGCAATTTCCAGATCCAGTACGTGCGTGACCGGAGCGCTCTGCCAATCACGCGTGACTATATCGCCGACGAAGAAGCGCGGTTGATGGACGCAAGGAAACTGGCGGCTACTCCGGTCCCTCCGGCTCAGGCCCGCACGGCATGATCGCACCTCTTCTCGCCATCGCACGATAGCGCGTCCGATCACCCTGACGGTGTGAGCCTGCGCCGTCTAACCCGCTGTGAACCGTTTTCCCGTTCAGCCCGATGTGCCTTTTGCATGCTCGCGCGTCTCTTTGCTGGGCCGATACACTGGACCAAAGCCCAGCAATGCCGCGCCGACCAGCGGCAAGGCGATTACCCACCAGCGGATGCCCGAAATGCTGCTTGGGCTGGCAATGGTGAAGCCGGCTGTCGCGCCAAGGCCGATGCAGATCGCCAGCACGCCGAATATGGCCCTGTATTTCGGCACAGTCCGGCCTCGCCGGATCGGTCCAAAGCTGCGCTCATGCTTGGCGAAGATCGCAATGAAGGGCAGCAGCGCCGCGACATAGATCGCCAGCCACATCGGGCGCGAAAGCCACCAGGCCGACGTGCCCGGAACCGAATCCAGCCCGGCCCCGCCAAAGGCCAGCCAAGTGACCGTCATAACCAGCACGAACGCGGTGAGGTGCCACAGATAAACGGTCATGATCATCCCGTTCATCAGCACCGTCGCGGTCCATACGCTGATATTGTCGAGCATTTTGCGCCCCATCGGCTCTAGCGCGAGGACAAGACCAACCTGCACCACTCCCAACGCGAACAAGGCAAGTGTGGGCGGCAAGGAATTGGAAAAACCGCCCGGCGCCGAAACCATCGAGACGGGATAAAAGCCATAGACCGTGATAGAAACCAGCACGGCCAATCCCGCACCAAACCAGCCCAAGGCGAACAACTGGTTGTTAAAGCGGCCATCGCGCCACGCAAAGCCGAGCTGATGGATCGCGAGGAACACCCACAGGAAATTGGTGAAATTCAGATAGGGCACCGAATGCGCAAAGGTGAGCCAGTCAACCAGTATCGCCGCCGGAATGTAGATCGCAAAGCTTAACCAGCCAAACCGCTGCCACGCGCGATAGGCGAGCGGCGTGAATGCTGTCACCAGCAGATAGACTGCAAGGAACCAGACCGGGATCAGCGCCGCCTCTGTCGCCATCGCAATCTGTTCCCGCGGCAGGCCGACCTGCGTCATGATAACGGCCAGCGCCGCCCATAACAGCAGCACCGGGAATGTCGGGGTGATCAAGCGCTGGACACGCGTCGCCAGCCAGTCGCGATAGACGCCGGTCCGGCCGGGATTCGCATCCTCCTCTCTCTTGCGCAAAGTGGCGCTCCAACTGACCCCGTTGGAATATCCGCCAACCAGAAAGAACACCGGCATCACCTGAAAAGCCCAGGTCAGCCAATGGGTCCAGCCCGCAATGCTGAGCAGGTCACCGCGCTGCAATTCGCCGCTTTCCGTCACATACATGCCCGCCATCAGCCAGTGGCCAATTACGACCGCCATGATCGAAAGCGCCCGCAGGAAATCCACCCAGCGATTGCGCTCAGGTGGGGCCATCTCGGCCAGTTCGCGTGCCTTGGTCCACATCGCTGATTATTTCCCTTCATTGCCCCTAAGGTGCTGTAGATATTGGGCAGCATTCCCGAATACCAAGAATTTACCGCCAAATAGTGTTGATATCATTGCCGCGGCCGCCCCTCGCTGCTAGCCGCGCCCGATCTCGCTCTGCCAAATTAAAGTGACCTGTCATGTCTGATATCAAGCGCGTTGTGCTCGCCTATTCCGGGGGTCTCGACACTTCCGTCATCGCCAAATGGCTGAGCGTGGAGCGAGGGCTCGAAGTCGTCACCTTCACCGCAGACCTTGGCCAGGGCGAAGAGATCGAACCGGCCCGCGACAAGGCCCGAGCGATGGGCATTCCGGACGAACACATCTTTATCGAAGACTTGCGCGAGGAATTCGTGCGCGACTTCGTCTTCCCGATGATGCGCGCCAATGCCCGGTATGAAGGCGATTATCTGCTCGGCACCTCGATCGCGCGCCCGCTGATATCAAAGCGTCTGGTAGAGATCGCGCATGAAACCGGCGCCGATGCGATTGCGCACGGGGCAACGGGCAAAGGCAACGATCAGGTCCGCTTTGAACTCAGCGCCTATGCGCTTGACCCCGATATCCATGTCATCGCCCCGTGGCGCGAATGGGATCTGACCAGCCGCACAGCTTTGATCGCATGGGCCGAGGCGCACCAGATCGCCGTACCTCAGGACAAGCGCGGCGATGCGCCCTTCTCCACCGATGCGAACATGCTGCACACCTCGTCCGAGGGCAAAGTGCTCGAAGACCCGTGGATGGAAACGCCCGATTATGTCTATTCGCGCACCAACCATCCGGAGGACGCGCCCAACACGCCCGAATATATCGAGATCGGCTTTGAACGCGGCGACGGCGTGTCCTTGAATGGCGCCGCGATGAGCCCGGCCACTTTGCTGGAAGCGCTGAACGATCTGGGCCGCAAGCATGGCATCGGGCGGCTCGATCTGGTCGAGAACCGCTTTGTCGGCATGAAGAGCCGCGGCATGTATGAAACGCCCGGCGGCGAGATTTACGCGCGCGCTCATCGCGGGATTGAACAGATCACTCTGGATGGCGGGGCTGCGCATCTGAAAGACGAGCTGATGCCCAAATATGCTGAGTTGATCTATAACGGCTTCTGGTTCGCGCCTGAGCGCGAAATGCTGCAAGCCGCGATTGATCTGAGCCAGCAAAAGGTCTCGGGCACCGTGCGGCTCAAGCTCTATAAGGGACTAGCCAGCGTTGTGGGCCGCACATCACCACATTCGCTCTATTCCGAAGCGCATGTGACGTTTGAGGATGACGCGGGCGCCTATGATCAGGAAGACGCCGCCGGCTTTATTAAGCTCAACGCGCTGCGCCTGCGGCTGCTGGCCCAGCGGGATCACCGCAAAACCTGACCAGCAGGCTGAGTCGCGCAATTTTCTGAAAGCGCAGAATGCATAGAATTGTGCGGCAAACCACCGCCACGCGCTCCGGTTCCTGGCCCAATGTGTCCAATTCGATGAACTGTTGAGTTGTCCACCGCTGTCCACAAGTGATCTGGGCAAAAGTGGATAACTCGATCTTGCAACCCTTGCCGAAACATGGATTCGGGCGCAGTTTCTAATTGTCTTCGAGGCACTAAACATCGAAAGACAGCGCCGCAAGGCACTGAGGCATCGAAGTTTTTTGAACCGTTGATGGCGTTGACATCTGTCCACGCATTGTCTGAGAGATGGCATGCAAAAGGTCTCCACCGGATGCAAGTCGGATCGTTTGAGGAAAGTGCGAAACGTGTCGATGTGTAAGGCTGTAGGCCTAGCCCGCGCTTTGTGGATGTGAACGGGAAACCGGGAGCAAACAGGAAGAACGGTCTGCGAAGGGCAAACAGTCTCGGCTTCGCTGAAAGAGCATGTGCGCAATCGGGAACGGCCTCGGCCAGGAACGGATGCGAACGGTTTGGCAAGCGGTAGCCGGATGCCGGTGCGAGCGCCGGTGAGGAAGCTGGACGCGCATTTGTCCCTCGGGATGGATCGCTTGGTTAGGTCTTCGGACAAAGCCGGGTGCAGTTCGCGAAAGGCGTGAGCCATCGGGCGCCAAGTGTGCTCTGCGGAAAGTGGAAAGCCGGTTCGCCGGACGGAAGCCATGAAACAGAGTTCCCACGCGCTGGTAAGAGTGGGGTCGGCAGCAATGCCGGCCCCATTTGCTTTTGGGCTCTGACGAACGGCTCATCGAAGGCCGCGTGCGCCTGCCCCCCCAAATCTACAAGCGTGATACATCTTTGCGACCGGCTGCTCTTAACGCACGGCACGGCGACCTCTCATGAATTGCCACGCTTAACCCCTCTCCTGTAGGCCGCCATTCAGATATTGGAGGGTTTGTATGAAGCATCACCTGTCGCTCAGCCTCGCGCTTGCTCCGCTCGTAGCGCTCGCGCTTGGCTCCAGTTCTGCGAATGCCTCCTCTGCCAATGCCTCCTCTGCCAATGCCTCCTCTGATAGTGCTGCCTCTGAGAGCGCCTCCTCCGATAACGACGCATCATTTGCGTCCGAACCCACGACCAGCACCTCCCGGCAGCCCCCTCTTACAGCTCAGTTCAAACCCTTCTCGACCCCTCCTTCGCAAGTCACCTTGCCCCCGGGCGCGGTTGATCTGACCACCTTTGATCCCCCGCTTGAGAGTGAGCCGGTCCTCGACACACTGGGCTCGGGCGTCGCCTCCTATTATGGAAGGCGCTTTCACGGCCGCCTCACTGCCAATGGCGAGCGGTTCAACATGAACGCGATGACTGCCGCTCATAAGACCCTGCCTTTTGGCACCCGCGTGCGCGTCACCAATCCGCGCAATGGCCGCAGCGTTACCGTGCGGATCAACGATCGCGGCCCGTTCATCCGTGGCCGCACAATAGACCTGTCCCGCGCTGCCGCCCGCAAGCTGGGCATCGTGTCGAGCGGCCATGCCAGCGTGGATCTGGACGTGGTCGCGCGCTGAACGCGTTGGTCGGCCTCTCCCCGGCCCCGGTGCAGATTGCCGATTTCACCGCGCTGATGGCGCTCGGCCAGGTGAAGGAGGGCGAGAGCGAAAGCGTCCCCGCCCCCTCGATCCGCACCCTGTTTGCCCGCGAGCGCACAGATGTCGAGCCTTCGCTCACGAGCTGGTACCTCGCGCTGCTCACCTCGCTCTACACGGTGCGCGGAAACCTGCGTGCAAGCCAGCAACGCTATGCCATGGCGCGCACGTTTGAGAAGGTGCTGATTGAGAACCCGTAGGGCCCGCAACACTGATCGAACCCGGCGCACCTTCCCAACGCTGGTCTGTTCTCACCGCAGCGACGCTCCCTTGCCGTCCCTCGCCCGCCTCACCGTCCGGTCCCGCGTCACGCGCCCGGTTCCTCGCAGCCCAGACCTGCCTGACACACCTGACACACTGTCCAGAGGCGAAACACACTCGTCCTGAAAACCGCCCGGCACACCCTCACCAACCTCAGGCCCCACCTCAGGCCCCGCGCTGTCAAACTCGATCTCCGGCTCCCCCTCCAGAGCCTCCAGCTCGGCAAAGAAGCTGCCCGAGGCCTGCGCCGCGCCCGCATCCTCCCCGATCCGGTCAAGCCGCCCCAGATGCGCCAGCAACAACCGCGCGTCATAGCGCCGCCGCACCGCCACCTCCTCGCCGTGGTAATAGACCACCTCCTCCACCCCGTTGAGCGCGCGGTCGGCCAGCACCTCCTCAACCTTGGGCCGCGCCAGGAGCAGCGCCGCATCCCACAGCCTGCAAAAGCGCGGACACGCCCGCCGCATCCGGTACGCCGTGCTGCGCGAGACGCCCGCGGCCCGCGCCGCCGCCTTCACATTCCCCCAATCCGCCAGCGCATCCAGAAAACACGCCTGATCCTCACGCGAAAACTGCGCGGGCGCGGGTGTGGCAGGCTGGTTGGTGAGTTGTGTGGCGGGTTGCGGGGCGGGTTGCGGGGCGGGTTGCGGGGCGGGAATAAGAGCGGGAAGATTGGTAGGCATAGCTGGCTCCGGCAGAGTTATGGGCAGTGAGAGGTGGGAGCCGGGGAGCGTATTGATTTTGCGCCGAGTAGGAAAATGTGGCGCTTGGCCACGCCAACGCTCGTCATCCCCGCGCAGGCGGGGATCCAGAGCCACAAAGCGCCGCGCATAGCCACCCTCGACCCCAGCCTACGCTGGAGTGACGGGGAACGAGATGTAGGGCCGCACCGAGCGCGCTCCCGCGCAGGCGGGAGCCTCCAACTTCTAAGCGCAACGATAGGCGCACGAGATCCCCGCCTACGCGGGGACTCACAGAGTGAGGGGCACGCCCACCAGCATGACTCCAATGCCCGGACCCTTGGGCACTTGCGTTCCCATTACCGTCCTCCGCTTCGGGGGAGCGGTATGACGGGGATTGGTTGAGGTTTGAATTGTAGGAGTTGGGCGCGCGAAGGAGGAAGCGAGGCTCACCCCCGACCTCTCCCGCAAGCGGGGGAGATGGAGATGTCGGGCATAATGGCTCCTGTTTCGGGGAGTTGGTTAGAGAGAGTTGGGTATGTGGGAAATTGATCCAATTGGCCGACACCAGCGGAATTCTTATTTTGAATACGAGTTATCCAATGGATTTCCACCGGATTAATGACGATCTCGCGAACTGCGGCTTAGTCTATGATATCTTATTTGGACGTCTTCAGAGAGTGGAATTTACTCATGGCATCGCTTCCGTACATCACATCGACTGGTAATGTTGATAAGGCACTTAATGCGATTAAGAAGGCAGCCGTACCAGACCGCGTCAGCCAAGATTTTGTTAAGACAATTCTCCAAATCCCTGGTGGGTCTGGAGATCAAGTGACAACCTACCTAAAGAAGATCGACTTCGCTTCTTCAGATGGCACTCCCACGGAACTATATAAAAAGTTCAGAAACCCCTCGACGTCCGGAATAGCTGTAGCACAAGCGATCCGTCACGCTTATGCGCCACTCTTCGTCAGAAATGAGTTCATGTACCAACTGAGCGATGACGATCTGCTAGGCCTGATAGTTGAGGAAACAGGCCTCGCTCACGATGCGAATCCGGTCAAACTAGCGTTCGCATGCATAAAGGCACTCAAGAAGCACGCAGACTTCGACGCGATCAAAGAACCAGAAGCTCAAGTGATCGAGGATCAGCTACCAACAAACGTGATCGATATTCCAGACGGAATCAAAGTGCCTAAACCGACGGAACGAGATGGTAGCATAGGATTAAATCTAGGCTACACAATCAATCTGAACCTACCTCCCACGACAGATCAAGCCGTGTTCAATGCGATCTTTAAGAGTCTAAAGACCCATTTGCTGAGTAGCGATGATGCCTAAAAGGCCAGATGGTTTCATTCGCGCATTCGGTATGTCGGGAATGCAAATTCTTGATGACCTCAAATCGATAGAAGAAGCTAGGTCAATTAACCTCGGCCTTGCACCTAACAAAGTAAAGACCCGTAAAAGCTCAGAGTACGAGCAGTTCGAAGCCGAGCTTCGCCAAGAGGCCTCGCGGATGTCTGAATTCTATGAGGTATTTTATTGTCTTGAAAATTCGATCCGCAAGCTTGTCAAAGGAATCATGATTGAAGCAGAGGGAGCAGATTGGTGGCTTAGTGAAAGAGTTGATGAAACCAAAATAAGAAATGAGGCGCGCAAACGACACGAAAAGGAATTGAAGAGCGGAATAACACCTCGATCAGATCAAATGATCGATTATACGACATTTGGAGAATTATCTCAGCTTATCACGGACAATTGGGATATATTTGATCCGGTGTTTTCGTCCAAGACTGCAGTAAGTAACATCACCAATCAGCTAAATCTACTGCGAGGCCCGATCGCTCATTGCAACCCAACGGATGGATTGGAACAAGACCGTTTAAACTTGGCGGTCCGCTCGTGGTTCAAACTGATGTCGTAACGCTATTACCTCGCCCTACTCCGCCGCCTCCCGAGCAGCACTACCCTTGCCAAGCATCCCCTTCAAATACCGCCCGGTGAAGCTTCGAGGTTCCTCCGCAACAGCCTCCGGCACACCCTCGGCCACGATCTCGCCGCCGCGCACGCCGCCTTCGGGGCCGAGGTCCAGTATCCAGTCGGCGGTCTTGATCACGTCAAGGTTGTGCTCGATCACCACGACGCTGTTGCCCTGCTCCACCAGCCGGTGCAGCACTTCGAGCAGTTTGCGCACATCCTCGAAATGCAGGCCGGTGGTCGGCTCGTCGAGGATATAGAGCGTCTGTCCGGTTGAGCGTTTGGCCAGCTCCTTGGCCAGCTTCACCCGCTGCGCCTCGCCGCCCGAAAGCGTGGTCGCCTGCTGGCCGACCTTCACATAGCCCAGCCCCACCTCGTTCAGCATCCGCATCTTGTCACGGATCGGGGGGACGGCCTTGAAGAATTCCTCCGCGTCCTCAATCGTCATGTCGAGCACGTCGGCGATGGAGTGCCCCTTGAACTTCACTTCAAGGGTTTCGCGGTTGTAGCGTTTGCCGCCGCATGTCTCGCACGTGACATAGACGTCGGGGAGGAAGTGCATCTCGATCTTGATTAAGCCGTCGCCGGTGCATTGTTCGCACCGCCCGCCCTTGACGTTGAAGGAGAAGCGGCCCGGCTTGTACCCGCGCGCCAGGCTTTCGGGGAGGCCGGCGAACCAGTCGCGGATCTGGGTGAAGGCGCCTGTGTAGGTTGCAGGGTTGGAGCGCGGGGTGCGGCCGATGGGGGACTGGTCGATCTCGATCACCTTGTCGCAATATTCGAGGCCGGTGATCGCGTCATGCTTGCCCGCGATGACGCGCGCGCCGTTGAGCACGCGGGCAGCGGAGGCATAGAGCGTGTCGATGGTGAAGGAGGATTTGCCAGAGCCGCTGACGCCGGTGATGCAGGTGAAGGTGCCGAGCGGGATGGAGGCGGTGACGTTGCGCAGGTTGTTGGCGCTGGCGCCCTTCACCGTGAGCTTGTGCCCGTTACCCTTGCGCCGCGTGGCCGGGACCGCGATTTCGCGCCGCCCGGTAAGGTAGTCTGCCGTGAGCGACTTCTTGGACTTCATGATCTGTTTGAGCGTGCCCTGCGCCACGATCTCTCCGCCGCGCACGCCCGCGCCCGGGCCGATATCGACGATATGGTCCGCCTGCCGGATCGCGTCCTCATCATGCTCCACCACGATCACCGTGTTGCCGAGGTCACGCAGGCGTTTGAGCGTTTCGAGCAGCCGGTCATTGTCGCGTTGATGCAGGCCGATGCTGGGTTCATCGAGGACATAGAGCACGCCCGAAAGCCCGCTGCCGATCTGGCTGGCGAGGCGGATGCGCTGGCTCTCCCCGCCAGAAAGCGTGCCCGAGGTGCGGTCCAGATTGAGGTAGTCGAGCCCGACATTGTCGAGGAAGCCCAGCCGCTCGTTGATCTCTTTCAGGATGGCCTTGGCGATCTGCGATTGCTGATCGGTCAGCTTGTCGTCCAGCGCGAGGAACCACTCCTTCGCATCCGACACGCTCATCGTTACCGGCGTCGCGATATCCGTGCCGGCCACCTTCACCGCGAGCGATTTCTCGTTCAGCCGCTTGCCCCCGCACGCCTCACACGGTTGCGCGGTCTGGAACTTGCCCAGCTCCTCCTGCATCCACGCGCTTTCGGTCTGCATCATGCGGCGGTTGAGATTGCCGATGACACCTTCAAACGGTTTGTTCACGGTGTATTGCTTGCGCCCGTCCTTGAAGGTGAGCGCGACCGGCATTCCGCCGGTGCCGTGCAGGATGATGAGGCGCTGGTCGGGCTCCAGATCCTTCCACGGCGTCGTGATCGTGAAGTCATACGCTTTGGCCAGCGAGGTCAGCACCTGCATGTAATAGGGCGACGGCGGGTTGGATTTGGCCCAGGGCGCAATCGCCCCCTGTTTCAGGGTCAGGGCCTCGTTGGGCACCACCAGTTGCTCGTCAAACAGCTGCTTCTCACCGATCCCGTCACAGGTCGGGCAGGCGCCCTGCGGCGAGTTGAAGGAGAACAGGCGCGGCTCGATTTCCTCGATGGTAAAGCCGCTGACGGGGCAGGCGAACTTCTCAGAGAAGACGATGCGGTTGGCGGGCAGGCCAGCGCCCTTCATCTTTGTGCCTTGGGCGGCGCCTTTTTGGGAGTGAGTCCCCGCGGAGGCGGGGACCTCGTTCGACTTGGTGCGATCTTTCGAGGAGGCCCCCGCCTTCGCGGGGGCTCGCGACGTGACATCGGCAACAGTGCCATCCACCAGGTCCACATAAGCCAACCCATCGGCAAGCTTCAGCGCGGTTTCAAACGAGTCCGCCAGCCGCGTCTGCATGCTGTTGTCGTCTTTGTGCTTTACCGCGATCCGGTCGACCACGACCTCGATGTCATGCTTGAACTTCTTGTCGAGCGCGGGTGCCTCTTCGATCGGATACAGCTCCCCGTCGATGCGCACGCGGGTAAAGCCGGCCTTCTGCCACTCCGCCATCTCCTTGCGATATTCGCCCTTGCGCCCGCGCACGACCGGCGCGAGCAGATAGGCACGCGTACCCTCGGGCAATTCCATCACACGGTCCACCATCTGGGAGACGGACTGCGCGGTGATCGGCTCTCCGGTGGCGGGCGAATAGGGAATGCCGACACGCGCCCACAACAGGCGCATGTAATCGTAAATCTCGGTCACGGTCGCAACGGTGGAGCGCGGATTGCGCGAGGTCGTCTTCTGCTCGATACTGATCGCCGGTGAAAGCCCGTCAATATGCTCGACATCGGGCTTTTGCATCATTTCCAGGAACTGGCGCGCATAGGCCGAGAGACTCTCGACATAGCGCCGCTGCCCCTCGGCATAGATCGTATCGAATGCGAGAGAGGATTTGCCGCTGCCCGAAAGGCCCGTGACCACGATCAGCGCATCGCGCGGCAGATCAATGTCGATGCCCTTGAGATTGTGCTCACGCGCACCACGGACGGATATTTTTGTAAGGCTCATAGGAGTGATCTGTTCCGGAAATGTTCGCAGATGTAAAGAGGCGCTGTCGGGTGCGCCTTACGTGATCCACGAAATGGTCGCCCGGCCCTGTGGTTACAATGCGTCAGAGAACGGTTGGTGCCGGGGTTGGAAGCACGAAGGCGCAATCGGCCTCCTTCCATCGTCATCCCGGACTTGATCCGGGATCAGGCTTCTCTTTCAATTGCGAGGGATATCCAAAAAGAAAGCCTAACCCCGGCTCGAGGGCCGGGGCGACGTGGGGTGGGATAGACCTAAATCAGCTTGCCTTGCTTACTTGTGTCTTCGCGCTTGGCCTTCTTCACCGCGCTGGCATCGACCCACGGAATATCGGGCCGCCTGTTCTTGAACAATTCGGCCAGCGTCAGGATTTGCAGGCGCGGATGTTTGCGTCCGGTATAATCATTTTCCCACACGCCGACCGCCGCCGCGTCGCGCTCCATCGCGCGGGTTGGGGCCTGCGCGGTCAGGAAGACACCGATCTTCGCGCCTTCGCGCTCCATCACCTGCGCGAGGCGACCGATGTCTTTTACGCCCGTGCCGCCGCCCTTGACCTCGACAATGGCTTTCTCGGTTTTCTTGCCATCAGGTTTGAACCAGATGATCCCGTCAATGCCGCCGTCCGCGCCCTTGCGCCCGCCTTTCCACGGCACGGCATCGACTACGCTGAGCGCCCACAGCTCGAATTGATGTTTGTCCCGGCGGGCAAGATCTTGCGCAGAGGTGAGCGATTGCGGGCGGCCTTTGACTTCAAACTCAAGCGCGGGGAACGCCTGCTGCATCCGTTTTTCGATGAGGCCGATGGCGAGGTGCGTGACGTCAATCCCGATCCATTCGCGCCCCAGCTTCTGCGCGGCGTGAACGGCGGTGCCGCAGCCGCAGAACGGATCGAGCACCACATCGCCCTCGTTGGAGGAAGCGGCGATGATGCGCTCGAGCAGAGCGAGGGGTTTTTGGGTGGGGTAGGGAAGCATTTCATTAGAACGGTTGTTGATAACCGGAATGTCTGTCCAGATATTTTGAGCAGGCACACCGGGCATCTCATCCAAGTAGCGCTTATATGCAGGTACAGCTCCGGGGCGGGTTTGGATGATGCGCTCTTGCGCAATCAATTCATCCATCCGTTCCTTCGAATAGCGCCAATACCGCGAGACGCCCATAACCTCGTAGAAAGGGTTGCCTTTGGCCGCACCGCCGGGGCCCTGAATATTGTCAAGGCGATAGCGGCGACCGTCTTCGTCGATCCGGCGATAGTCACGATCAATGTAGCTCTGGTCGTATGGGGTATAGAGGGTGTTCCAAATCCGATCCGAGCCTTTGGCATAAAACAGTATCGTGTCTGATATTCGCCCGAAGTGTTTGGACCCTTGGCTCGAATCACTGTGAGCGTGCGAACGCTTCCAAATAATTTCGTTCACAAACTGCTTCGCCCCAAACACCCCGTCCAGCAACAGCTTGAGGTAATGGCTCGCGGTCGGGTCGCAGTGCAAATACAGCGAGCCGGCCGGCTTCAGCACCCGGTGCAATTCAATCAGCCGCACCGCCATCATGGCAAGATAGGCCATCATGTCATTGTCGCCCAGAAACTCGCGCATCGCGCGCAGCAGGGTGAAGGCATCGTTGTTCCCGCTGCGCATCACCTCGTCAAAGGCGTCCTCCGCCGTATCGTTCCAATGCCACGTATCCTCAAACGCCTCAATCTGCGCGTCGCTTTCCTGTCCTTCGGGGGATTTGAACAGGATGTTGTAATTCGCGTTCGAATTGAACGGCGGATCGAGATAGATCAGGTCCACGCTTTCATCCGCGATATGTTCGCGCAGGACGTGAAGGTTGTCACCGAAATGGAGCGTGTTGGTCATATTGGGCCTCTGCGATCTGACTTGCCTTGCGCGACCGGGATTGACAAGCGGGGGCGATCGACCTGTCCCCGTTCCTGCTCGCAATGTCCCATGTCCAGACCGCTTTGCCGCCTGAAAAACAGGCGCGGCGCGGCCCGATATCGCTCCCGCCCCTCCTCCGACCTTACCCATATCGCAAAAAACTTCGCGCCCCAACCGCTTGTCTTTGCAATACTTTCACACCCCCACACCCCACCCTACAGAAAAACTGAAGTCGCGGGGAAAGCGTGCGGCGATAGGATCAGGCTTCTTTGCTAGTCTTCCGCCGCTCCCTTTGGGTCGCACCGAAGTCCGTAGGATTGCTGCAAGGAAGACTGCGCGAGAGGTTGGTTCCCCCCGGCCTCTCGCGCAACCCCTTTTGCGGGTGTGGCGCGATCAGTTCGGCGGTGCTCCGGTTGTCGGCAACCCGGCCTCGGTCACAAGCGCCCGCGCGCCCGGCTCTCCCAGCCAGCGTGAGGTGATGCCCCATACCTGCTGTATCACCGGTGCGGCCAGCGCCTCTTCAGGTGGGCCATCGGCAACCAGACGCCCGTTTTGCAGCACCAGAACCCGGTCTGCATGGTTCATCGCCAGCCCCAGATCATGCAGCACAATCACCACACCCTGCCGTCCCTGCGCGCAGCCCCGCAGATGCGCGATCATCGAAAGCTGATGCGCGAGGTCCAGCGCGGCGAGCGGTTCATCGGCCAGCACCCAGTCTGGCTCTCCGGCAAGCACCCGCGCCAGCAAAGTGCGCGCGCGCTCTCCGCCTGAGAGCTGACTGGCCGGGCGGTGGCGCAAGCCTTCGATTGCGGTCGCGGCGATGGCGGCTTCGATTGCAATGCGTCCCGCGTTCCCGCGCGCGCCCCTGCCACCATCGCCATGGGGGTGGCGGCCCAGCGCGACGAGGCTTTCGACCGAAACATCCCAGGCAATATCGCTGCCCTGCGGCAGATAGCCGAGCGCTTTGGCGCGGGTTTTGGCGGAGAGATCACGCAGCCGCGCATCGCCCAGCCGCACCTCGCCGCTGGCGGGG
>JBARXS010000028.1:0-13650 GCA_049647465.1 Erythrobacter sp. | reverse complement strand
CGCTTGTTCCCGGTCAGAGCACGATCACCGAGACCCGAAACGAAGCATTCTGTCAGGCGGCAACCGATGGCCTCACCTGCACCCAGACCGGTGAGGTCTGCACCGGTCAGCCCGAGACCCGCACCATTAACGGTGTTCCCGTGACCCGGCCCTGCTGGGAATGGGAGCGCACATACCAGTGTTCGGGCACCGGGCAGGCGACCGATTGCACCGATATAGCAGGCAATCCGCAATGCACCTTCGTGCGCGATGAATGTCTCGACGATCCGCAGGTCGGAGCCTGTCAGGTGACAACCAAGGTCTATCGTTGCCCGATCCCCGGTGGCGGGACCGATGACCCGGTGCAATATATCTGCGGGGACGATGTCTATTGCATCGATGGCGAGTGCGAGCCGATCGAGCGCGAGGCTTCGACCGAGTTCAAGGATGCGCTTGTTGGTCTGCACACGCTGGGTCAGGCCAATGCCGAGTTCAACGAGGCCGATCTGACCCTGTTCTCCGGTGCGCGCGAGACCTGCACAAAGAAGGTGTTTGGCCTTTCCAACTGCTGTTCGGGGAAGGGTGTGCCCTTGCTCACCCCGTTTCTGTGCAACGCGGCTGAGCGGGAGCTCGACAAGAAGGACGACAAGGGCCTGTGCCACCGGGTTGGTTCTTATTGTTCAAACAAGGTGCTGGGCGTCTGCGTGACCCGCAAGGATGCCTATTGCTGCTTTGAATCGAAGTTGAGCCGCATCCTTCAGCAGCAGGGGCGCGGCCAGATCAATAAGCCGTGGGACAAGCCCAAGAACGAGACCTGCAAGGGCTTTACGCTCGATGAGTTTTCGTTGCTCGACCTCTCCGTGATGGATTTCAGCGAGGTCTATGCCGACTTCACCGACGCGGCAAAACTGCCCGACGAATTGGTCACCACACAGCAAATCCAGCAACGCATAGAGGACTATTTGCAGAACAATGGATTGTAGGAATGGAAACGATTACGCCGCTCGGAAGCGGACGCGCACTGCCCGACCTGTCGGTTGTGGAGTTTGCGATCATGATTGCGTTGATGCGTCTGGGTCCGCAGCCGGCTCCGGTGTTGTTGCCGACATTATCGGATTGGTTCGGCTTTGCAATTTCGCTGAGCGACATCCGGCCAGCGCTGCGCAGGCTCGAGCACCAGGGATATTTGACCACGCTCGAGGACGGATCACTGCGCACGCGGCGTGCGTCGGCCGAGCCAGTGGCTCTGTCGTTCACCGCACTCATCCGTATCGTCGGGACCGAGTTTGGGCGCGCGCTCAAAATGGCCGATCCGCCGCTGCTCGAGCACATCATGAAGAAATCGGTGGAAGACGAGGCGGTCGAGGCGGAGGAAGCTCTGCGCAAGCGCCAGGGCAAACGCATGATGACGGACGCACAGCGCGAGGAAATCCGCGAGCGCGTGTCCCGCGAAGCGCCCGAGGAGCGCCTGCGCACCGCCAAAGCGAAGGCCGGGGCCGAAGCTCCCGCGCGCGCGAAACGCAAGAGCGATCACAAAGGCAAGGGCCCCAAAGGGTCGGCAGACACCAGCAAGGAGTAGGACGATGAAACGTATCTGGGCGGTTTTGCTGAGCGCAGTGATGGGGAGCGGATCGATCGCTCCGACAGCCGCGCTGGCGCAGGAGAATGGCGAAGGCGATGATGGCCTGATCCGGGTCCAGCAAGGCGATGAGTTTTATTGCCGGGAGCGCAATCTTGGGCAGTGGTTCTATTGCGAGAAGCCCAAGCCCAACCCTGAAACCGCCGCCTTGATGCAGCCCAATATCCCTGCAGCCGTGCGCCTCAAGGCGATCAGCGAGCGGCTCGAGGAATTGAAGGCAAGGGCGATCCTCGAGCCCACCACTCAGAATGTGCAGGCCTATATCTCCTTCCAGCGAGAGCAGCTCGACCGGGCCTCCAACTTCGCCGATGTCTGGCGCCGGGCAATCTGGCAGAACCCCGAGCTCGACTACACGCTCGAGCGCCCAATCAATACGCTCGGCAAGAAGACATGGTCTACACAGCGCACGGCCACGCGCGATGCTGCGCTCGCCGCGATCAGCCAGCGCTACGGTGTGTTCTATTTCTACTCGTCGGGGTGCGCCGCGTGCGAGGTGTTCTCGCCGATCATCAGGGGCGTGTCTGACCGGTTCGGGATGACCGTCATGGCGGTGTCGATTGACGGCGGACCAAACGCGGCTTTCCCCAATTACCTCATTGATACAGGCCAGTTCGAGGCGATGGGCATGGCGGGCAAGCAGGTGCCCGCCTTAGTCTTGTTCGACACCGTGACCAAACAACCGATGCCGATTGGCTACGGCGTTATGGCCGCCGACGATGTCATGGATCGCATTTTCACCCTTACCAACACCGAGCCGGGGAGTGACTTCTGATGAGCAATTCTGAAAAATCGTTCTATCGCCGCGGCTTCCGCATCGTTGGAGGCTCGCTCACGTGTCTTGCGGCGATAAGCCTCGTGGTGACGCCGGCTGCTGCAAGCGTTGAAGGCGAGATGAACTCCTATTTCAATTCTGCGGGGGCGGCAGCCAATGTGACTGGCCCGGCCGCGTTCGACGGGCAGTCGGCCGGCTACTATTCCGGGGGCAGTCTGTGGACCCGGTTTCCGACAAAGCAGATCAACCCGGTTAACCTGCAATTGCCGCGCGCGAGCGGCGGGTGCGGGGGTATCGATCTGTTCGGCGGGTCTTTCAGCTTCATCAACACCGACGAGATCGTTGCGACGCTCAAGGCCACGGCCAACAACGCTATCGGTTTCGCCTTTCAGCTCGCCATCGATTCTATCTCTGCGCAGATTGGCGGGGTGATGAAAGATATGTCTCACAAGATCCAGCAGCTGAACCAGTTCAACATGAATTCGTGCCAGCTCGCTCAGGAAGCGGTCGGTGCAATCTGGCCCAAGATGGATGGTGCGAGCCAGACCATCTGCCAGAACCTTGGGCGCAGTTCGGGCCTGTTTTCCGATGAGGCGAAAGCCCGCCACGAGTGTCAGGACCAGAGCGCGCGCAACAGTGCGATAAATGGCAGCACTGACCCGCAGGCCGAGATCGCGAAGAGCAAGAATTACACCTGGAACGCGCTGATGGAAAACTCAGCTACGCGGCCCGACGAAGACTACGCGGAATGGCTCATGACGATGGTCGGCACAATCATCTACGTCAAACCTGAAAGCGAAGCTGCAACGAATGGCGGATTCCAGTTTATCGCGCCCGCAAGCTGGGATACCTACACTGCACTTCTGGATGGAACGGCTGTTGCTCCGGCACAGATCTATCGGTGCGACACTTCGGCTGCTGATGGTTGTCTCAATCCTGTGGCCACATCTCTGAATGTCGGCCCTAATTCCGCTTACAAGGCTCGGGTGAGGACGATGATGCAGAGCATCGCCGGGAAAATCCGGGCCAACACAATGCTGTCGAACGATGAGGTCAGTTTGCTCGGCATGTCATCGGTTCCGATCTACAAGATCCTGGTCGTCAATGAAGCATCGCAGTTTGGCATTGGCGCGGGCGAGCTCGATTCTCTTGCCGAGATTGTTGCTGTCGAGGTGCTGCTCGGTAATGTCGATAGAATGCTTGATGACGTCCTGCGCTCGCAGGTCGGGTTCAACACACCCGAGCAGCAAAACTTTACATCCTGGCGCAAGCAGGTCCAGGACGTTCGGGACAATCTTGAATCAAAGCGGGCCGAGATGTCGGGCAAGTTGAACGACACCTACCAGATTATTCAGCGCACCCAGCATCTCGAAGCAACACTCAAGAACACCATGAGCCCGCAGATATCGGCATCGCTGAGGTTTGGTCGCGGCTTGTCCGCGCAAGGGATCAGGTAAGCCCCGCTGCGGCGGGCAAGAGGGAAGATCTAAGGCCATGCTTGAGGTTTTTACGGTCGGCGGCGGTGAATACATCGTCAACACCTTCAACGCGGTCGCGGCATGGTCTGGCGGGGGCGGATACCGATCGATGATCCAGGTCGTGTTTGTGATGGGCCTCATCTATTCGCTGCTGGTCCTCGCCTTCAATCTCAATGCCCGCGCCTGGCTCAACTGGTTCCTGCAAGCGACCGCGATCTACATGATGCTGCTGGTGCCCACAGTGACGGTGAAGGTCACCGACCGCATCGATCCCGGCCTCGCGCCCGCTGTCGTCTCCAACGTCCCGTTGGGGCTGGGTGTTATGGCATCCTTCACCAGTCAGTTCGGGGACTGGATGACGCGCACGGCCGAGACCGTGTTCGTCATGCCTGATGCTCTCAGGATGACCAATAATGGCATTATCTATGGCGCGAGGCTTCTTGAGAAGGCACAGACCTTTCAGGTGACGGACCCCGTCTTCCGCGCCAATCTCGATGAGCATTTCAAGCAATGTGTTTTTTATGATGTGTTGCTCGGGTTCAAGCCGATGGAAGATCTGACCACATCCAACAATCTGTGGGCTGCGATCGGACCAGGTAGCCCGGCCCGCGCGCAGAAGTTTCTCACCCGTAGCGGCAGCACTGTCAGCTCATCCATCATTCGGTGCAATGACGCTTACACCCAGCTCAACGCCACGTGGCGCGGCGCGATCGACGCTGATTTGCCGCTCTTTTCGAAGGGAGCGTATCCCAATCTGCCTGACGCCATTGCGGCGCAGCGATTGAGAACCGATCTTGGCATCATCGCTGGCGAGATGCACGGCACCGCAACCGATCCCTATGCCTATCTTCAGCAGGTGTCGGTGATGGATGCGTTCATGGAAGCTCGGGAGAGTTTCTCAGACGCGGGCTGGGATGCCTATGCCTCGCAGCGCGCGGATGCGCAGGCTCGCAACACTTACACGTCGATCGCTCAGCAGGCGATGACCTGGGTTCCGCTGCTCGGCATTGTGCTGAGTGTGGTCTTTTACGCCATGTTCCCTGTGATCTTCCCGCTCTTCCTCTTTCCGCGAACAGGTATCACGACACTACGTGGTTATGGCATGGGCTTTTTCTATTTGGCGAGCTGGGGGCCGCTTTACGTAGTGCTGCACATGTTCGTCATGAACCGCGCGGCGAGCGCCTATGCTGCTGTCTCGCCAACCGGACCAACGCTGTTGGTCCGCAACGGCATCACGAACGTCAACAACGATATAGCGACCATTGCCGGCTTTATGATGATGAGTGTGCCCTTCATCGCGGCCGGCATGGCGCGCGGCGCGATGGCAATTGCCGGACAGGCGACCTCGCTTCTGGCTCCTGCGCAAGCCGCGGGTGAGGCCGCTGCCGCCGAGCGCACACTCGGCAATTATGCGGTGGGGAACACGTCGTTCCAAAACCTGACGTCGAATATGAAACAGGCGAACAAGTTCGATGACCGCCCGAGCTATGCTTCGGGCTACGCAACGGGCTCGTTCACCCATTCCGATGGCGGTGTCGAAACCGGCTTTGCAAATGGTGCCAATGCCTTTGACACGCGCCAGGCCATTTCGTCGTTGGCCTACAGGCCAACTCGCACCGATGGGTTCGCGAGCGACATACGCGAGGCGCTGTCGGAAGGGTTCAATCGGGCAGAGGGCCTGCGTCAGCAGGCTTCGGAGTCGCGGAGCGCGACCGTTTCGACCGGCACGGAGCTACTTGAAAGCGCAACCAGGAGTGCGTCATCTTCGCAGGAAAACGGGTCTGGGTTTAATTCCAGCGTGACCAAGATGAACGAGCAGGTGCGGTCGCTGTCGGAGGGGCTTTCCGATAGATTCACGATGAGTGAGAGTGATTCCCAACGCATATCGAGGGCCTCTGTGTTACTTGGTGATGGTAGCGCCTCATTGAGCGGTAATGCCAAGGGCAGTTTTATTGGGGATGTCATCGGCGCCGAAGCGGCCGCAAAGCTTGCCGTCCAGGTTAGCTCTCAACACCGGGTAGAAACCGGAGAGACGCTTAGTGCTGATCAGGCGCTGTCAAAAGTTGCCGATTATGCGTTCAAAGAAGCAAACTCGACACAGGCAAGGCAGGCTCGGGACGACTTTACCCGTCAGACGAGCTCGAGCTCTGACACCGAGGTTAAATCGCTGTCGGATCGTTGGTCTGCCTCGCTCAGCGATACACGTGCCTATTCCGAAGAAGCGTCGCGCACGCAGGAGGCCTTTGAACGGCATAGTCGCGATTTCAGCGAGTCCGCATCGCGGGGCTACTCATTGAGCCAGGATCAGACCCAGGAGTTTGTGACGTATGCGCAGGAGGCTTTGCGAGCCCCAGAGAACAGCGTTCTGGCATCGACGGGCTGGCAGCCGCGTCTGGTGACCGCCACACCCGAACAGGAACAGGTCAAGCAGATCATGCTTCAGCGCTTCATGGATGATCGTGTTGATCAGGTTCGGGATGACATGGGTGTATCGCTGCCCGAGATGGGCAGGCTCACGGGCGAAGGCCCGCCCATTCGGTCAGCGGCCGGTGTCGAGTCCTTTGGCGAGGCCAATATCGGCGCAATCTCGGCGCGCGGGCCGAACGTGAATGTGCGCGAAAATTCGGGTGATGCATCGGTCAGGCAGGAAGCCGATGAACGGATCGGTCAGGGCGCCTTCCGTTTGGCCACCGAGGGTATCGCCCTTGGTAACAAGGTCGATGCCGCCGAGAGGCAGGGTGGACGTCTTGGGGAGTTTGTTGACGATCGCAATCACAAGACCCTTGGCGAAACAATGCCAATCATCTCGCCCATAATTGAAGGTGCCGGACAGCGTTTTGAGGATGCGAAGGAATGGATTTCGGACACTGCGGACTGGGCCGGCGACCAGCTCGACCTTGGCGGCAACCGGGATTTCAGCGGCCCTGTAACTTCTTCGCTTCCTCGTGGCGGGGAGGGTTATCGATCGTACTCCCCTCGGAATGAACAATACGGGACCGAGGCCATGATTGGCGAGCTGCGTGCTTCATCGGCTGAATGGTCCAGTCGCGGGGGTTCGCCGGTCAACATTGGTGACATCAGCAATCGTGGCGGTGGCCCGATGCGAGGCCATCAGGGCCATCAGAACGGCACGACCATGGATGTCCGGCCTTTCAGGAAGGATAGCAGCAATGCGCCGGTGACATGGCAGAGTCCGGATTATGATCGTGCCGAGATGCGCAGCTACATCGAGTTCATGAAGGAGCGTAATCCAGGCATGAGAGTGCTGTTCAACGATCCTGTGCTGGTCAGGGAAGGGCTAACGCAGCCTTATAAAGGACATGACAATCATCTGGACATTGCGTTTCCGAAGGGGAAGTGACGCTTGCTTGGTGTTCTTGAATGTCCGAGCGTGGATGTCAGAACATTGCTGAAACGATGAAAGCTCCTAGACCACCAAAGACGATCATGAAGACAAGGTCGGAGAGCTGCAACTCGACCCCAGAACCTACAGTTCGGGTTTCTCTTATGTCGTTATAGGGGCCTACATTGGACGCGCTAGGGTACCTGCGAAGCGTTTCGCCCTCAACCGAGCCGGGCATGTATGGATCATCGATGGGCTCGAAATTACGAGTTGGCCATTCATATGAATCGTAGATCGAGTTCTGATGCATGTCGTCGTGGTCGGACATTGAATCGGCCTTTCTGTGCTTGAATACCACACCAATCGGTCCAATTCAATTGTTCGATGTTTGTTCTGTATCGAAATGCGCGGATGCGTGTGGTTTGGTGTGAAAGACCATCACACGTTCGTTCTGACACCTGAAGTCTAACGCACGATCTCGATTTGGAGACCGGCGATCCTCAATTCTCCCCAGGCTCGGTCACACGTTAGAGCCGTCGCATCCAGATCCACGGCGAGCGCAAGGCACGCCCGGTCACCAAGTGACAAGCCCAGGTCCTTGGTGTCCCGTCGCAAATATCCAACCAGCTTTGCCTGTTCTTTCGAGAGCGGCCGAATATCGAGATCGAGCCCCTCAAGCGTTTCATCGATATCCTCCTTCGTCATTCCGCGCTCGGTCAGCTTGCTGACGACTTCTGCAAAGTTGGTTGCACCGATGACCGATCCCGGAAGATGTCTGGCGACGAAGGCGGCTCCGGTTTCTCCATTGATGAGGCTTAGAATGGCGGAAGCATCCATCACGATTGTGTCACTCACGGGCCGCTTCTTCCCGGCGTTCTGCTATCAGCTCGTCGACCAGGGACACACCTTCAGGCACATATTTGCGAACAAGCGACTGCGCATGCGCGATTGCAGCGGTGAGAGATTTCACGCGAAGCTCTCCGTCGTTGACGCTCACCACGACGGTGTCACCGATGTCGATCCCAAGCTCACGGCGCATGGCAGCTGGTATCACCAGCTTGCCACCTTGAAACACACGGACACGTTGCGGCTGCATTACCTAATCTCCATATTGGTCATTATTCAATAGTTAGTATATAAAATGCACAAGGTCAAGGCATGATCGTTTGGCCAGCTACCTTGCCAAGGTTTACCCCTGTCCGAAAAACGATCGTTTGTTGGACTGTCATGCTCTCCCCAGCAAACCCGCAGAAATGCGTGGCCAAAAATTGCAAATTTTCGGCTTGTCCAATAAGTCGGCGCAAAGCTTCAATTTATTGGACAAATTGACCGCTTATGAAAATCGGATACGCCAGAGCCTCCACGGATGAGCAGACCATTCGTGCACAGGTCGTCCAGCTGAAGAAAGCAGGGTGCGAGCGCATCTTCACCGATGAGGGCGTTTCAGGAAAAGCCGTCATCAAAGATGGACTGCGCGAAGCTATCGCTTTCGCCCGAGAAGGGGATCAGCTGGTGGTCGTCGCACTTGACCGGATGTGCCGGAACCTGAAGCAGCTCTTGGAAGAGATCGACGGTCTGGCTGATCTTGGCATCGAATTTTGTTCACTGCGCGAAAAAATCGATACCAGCAGCCCGGCCGGACGTTTTTTCTTTCACATCGTAGGTGCCTTGGCTGAGTTCGAGCGAGACCTGATCGTGGAACGGACGAAAGCAGGGCTTGCCGCTGCAAAGGAGCGTGGGGCGAAGCTGGGCAGGCCAAGCGCCCTAAGTGACGAGCAATGGACGGAAGCACAGGCTTTGCTCCAAACAGAGCCGCCGGTGCCAGTCGCACGTGTCGCCAAACTTCTAGGGGCGGCGCGCCAAACGAACTACAAGCGGATCAAGCAAGAGCGCTCCAAAGCTGCACAGGTTGAAGGATGAGCGGAGAGACATGCGTAGAAATCGCAACGATGTGACACGCTGCGAAGGTATCACGAAAAGCGGCGAGCGATGCAAGAACAGAGGCCGGTATCCGAAGGGTTACTGCCCGCTGCATATTGAGCAAGCGAGACGTCTGTCGAGCCTGACGAAGGGTGCAACATTGGCGACCATTGGGGCGGGCGCGATAACCATCATCGAGAAGACTATCGAAATTTGGCCGTCCATCTTCGGCGGTCCCGGGGCAAACGGCACACAGATGATGATGCGCGATTGCCTTATAAATGGTGAGTTTGATCGGCTACGTCAGGTGGCTGAGAGCCAAGGTGGCCCAATATCGCTGAACCGCCGACGTATGGTTAGCAAGCCGCACCAGCTTGCCAAACATCTATCTCGATTGGAAAAACTCAATGTATCCGACCGACAACAGGCTGGCAGAGCAATCGCAAAAACACTCGGGTACATCAAAGATTAGGTGGCTCAAGCGAGAGTGAAGCGTCCCGGGTTTTCCGGAGGCTCCTATTTGTGAGAAGGAGCCACAATGAGTGCTACAAGGAACAAGTTTTCGCCTGAGTTTCGCGATCGTGTGGTGCGGATGGTGGAGGAGCATCGGGGGGATTACCCCTCGGAGTGGGCGGCGATGAGTTCGATTGCCGCCAAGGTTGGCTGCACGACAGAGACGCTGCGCCGCTGGTGTCGCGAGGAGGCGAGCCGACGAGCGGGACCAGCGGCGCAGGCCGCCGACGACCGGGATCGGGTCAAGGCGCTGGAGCGCGAGGTAAAGGAGCTTCGCCGGGCCAACGAGATTCTGCGGAAGGCCTCGGCATATTTTGCTCAGGCGGAGCTCGACCGCCACGGCAAATGGTGATGTCGTTCATCGACACGCACAGCGAGGAACTGGGTATCGAGCCGATCTGCCGGGAACTGGCGATCGCCCCGTCCTCCTATCACGAGCATGCTGCCCGGCTTGCCGATCCCGACAGGCGTCCGGCCCGTGCCCGCCGCGACGACGAGCTGCGCGAGGCCATCGAGCGTGTCCACGATGCCAGCTTTGGCCTCTACGGCACGCGCAAGGTCTGGCACCAGCTGCGCCGCGAAGGGGTGGTGGTCGCCAAGTGCACCGTGGAGCGGCTGATGCGCGCCATGGGGCTGGCAGGCGTGCGGCGGGGCAAGACGACGGTCACGACTGTAAGCAACCCGAAGTCGCCGTGCCCGCTCGACAAGGTCAACCGCGAGTTCCGCGTCAGCCGGCCCAACGCTCTCTGGGTGGTCGATTTTACCTACGTCCATACCTGGGCGGGGTTCGTCTAGGTTGCCTTCGTGATCGGTGCCTATGCCCGGCGGATCGTGGGCTGGAAGGTCAGCACCAGCGCCACGGCGAACTTCGTGCTCGATGCTCTGGAGCAGGCGATCCATGCCCGCAGGCCAAGTGCCGAGGACGGGCTGATCCATCACAGTGACAGGGGAACCCAATACCTTGCAATGAACTACACCCAGCGCCTCGCAGAGGCCAACCTCGTCCCGTCCGTGGGCAGCGTCGGCGACAGCTATGACAATGCCTTGGCCGAGACGATCAACGGTCTTTACAAGGCCGAAGTGATCTGGCAGCAAAAGTCATGGCCGAGCGTCTCGGCCGTGGAAATGGCAACTCTGCGCTGGGTCGACTGGTTCAACAATCACCGCCTGTTCGGGCCCATCGGGCATATCCCGCCCGCTGAGGCCGAAGCCAACTACTATGCCGCCCAAGAGACCCTCGATATGGTCGCATGACTCAAATGAAACCGCCTCCGGAAAACCCGGGACGCTTCAGACTCTCACGACAGGTGACTTATCGAGAAGGATTTAATTGATGGCTGGCCCGCAAACAGCGCTGACCTCACTCCAGATTGCCTCTTTGGTGGCTGGATCTTCGGTTCTAGCAGCGGTAGTGACGCAGGGCGTGAGCTGGTTTCGCGATCACCTAAAGAGCAAGGGCAATAGTGACTTTGCCAAGGTCTATTTGATCGCTGCATTAGAAGGATATGCTGCTGAGGCATCAAACTCTATTTCAGATTCGGAGAACTATGAAGCTTCGGATGGTGCAACCGGTCGACCAGTGAGTAATATTCCAACGCTCGACGCTTTCACTGATAAAATCGAGTGGCGGGCACTAGGGGCGGATACCACAAAACAAATGCTACGTTTCCAAGTGGACATCGAGGAGGTCAGGGCATCTATCTCGTTCGAGTGGGATGTCATTGGCGATGAAGACTTCATCCTTCCAACTGTTCGAGAGAAAACGGCTTTGGTGGGGCTGAGGGCGCTTCAGCTCGCAGCTACTCTTCAAGGAACGCCTGAGGTTGCGCCTATCGCCTTAGCCGATCCCGATTGGTCGGTGAAATCAGCATTGGAAGCGGATCACAACAAATATGAAGGGTTACGCTTGGGCCGGGAAGCTCGACAGCAGAAAATGGTCGATGAATTGAGCGCGAATGCACTTGCGATCGTCAGCGCGCCTGACGCCGAGGAAGGGTAGGCAATCAACGCAGCGGCAATTTCATGAGCGTTTAACCCATGGGTCATCCGTTCGATCGAGACCAATCGCGCCGTCGAAGGGGCGGCACAATTTGGCAGCATCCGAAGTCGGTGCACCAAGCCACGTCGAATAATCTTCACTGCGCAGGACAACCGGCATCCGGTTGTGAACCTCGGAAGCTTTTCCGGCGCTATCCGTCATGACTATTGAATAGCATGGCCCCCATTCATCGCTGTCCTTCCAGATTCCGGCCACAGCGAAAAGATCGGCACCATGGCGGCTCAGCCACGTTCGCGTCTTGCTGCCTTTTTCACCTTCCGCTTCCGCCCATGCGTTCAGCGGGATAAGACATCGCCGCTCTTCGAAGCTGTAGCGCCACATATAGGTTTCGAGCTTGTCGCTTCGAGCATTGTTGACCGGCTTCGGCTTCAACGGCTCTCCCGTCTTTTTGCTCTTCAACGTGAGAGGGAAACCCCAGATCATTGAGCGCAGCTGCCCATCAGCGAAGACGAGACCTGGCGCGCCTGGGTAGATATTCGTGCCAACGTTGGCGTTTGCAGCACGATTCACAGCGGAGAACCACGCGGCGACCTCGTCGGAGCTATTTCCAAGGCGATAGAGGTTGCACATATGTCTCTCCTAAAGCACCAAACGAGACTGACCGATCAGCGTAGCCAACGTCGCGACGCTGCGATTCTTTGCAATTTAACGGATTTGCCGCTATATCGTTCATCATGAAAGTGAACTCTGATAAGTCCTTGAAGGTCGCTCGGAAAGCCTTCGAACGATATGGCCGTAGTTGGACGACGATGCGAGAGCACGCCGTCCGGAAAGACGGCGTGCTTGTCGTCAACGCCAAGCACGCGCCAGCTCAGGAAAAAGTCGCGCAAGCGGCTGAGTAATGGGCATATCCCTAGCGCTTCTCGTAGCGCTATTTGCATTCCTTCCCGGGTTTTGTGCTTGGCCGTCTTCTACGGCGAATCTGGCACCGCTGAAGTTAAGATCACCCCGCCGCCGCTTCGATCGACCACAGCCGTCGCATTTACGGGTTTGTTCGCCTTGATAGCGCACACAGTCTGGGCGATGGGTTTGGCGATCAACAGCAAGTTCGTGGACCTTCTCGAACGTCCCATTATCCCGATTCCTCCGGCGGACCCTTATACGATATTGTATGTCGAAAGTTCGGTTGGCGCCCTAGAGCTAGCCATGGCACTTGTTGGCGCTCTTTTTGTTAGCCTGACCGGCATGTGGATGGGCGCTCTGATGGCGAAAACTGAGTTCAAATCAGAACGTCGCGATGAATGGCTCTATGGATGGCTTGCTCCGATTGTCGCGCGCGCGGCCCCTGAGAACGCGTTCATCAATGGCTTTGCCCTTACAACCAACCAAAATGGCAGCGACCTTCTAGGATATGAGGGGACCGTGACAAATCTCATTCTTGACCAGGACAAGAACATCATCGGGGCAACGCTGGAGGGGGTCGAGACATTCTACCTCAGATTGAACAAGACTGGCACGCGCCGCGTACCGGGCGGCTCCGAAATCTCCACACTCGTACTGCGTAAGGACGACTTTCAGAACATCGCCCTGGAAGTGTTCCTATATGAGGGCGAAGCGACCGGCGAGTGATACTCGGTGCTTCAATGACGAATTCGAACGGACGCGCACATTTTACGATATGCTTGGCTATGAGCGGGAAACGCGCATACGCGACTACTGGTCCGACGGAGACGACAAAGTGACGTTCCGCAAGGTACTTACCTGAAAACGATGAGGGGGCGGCTCCGGCGGCTCCTTCATTCACATTGTCCGCTTTTAGCATGAAGCGCCGATGCCATGAATGTCCCCTCATGGGTCAATTCTGTTGAAGAAGTCGCATCTGGCGCGGCTTAAGGAGGCTGCCGATAGCGGACGAGCGGAAGCTCCGCTCCTCTCAGGCGGGTGCGAGACCCGGCATTGGTTGCATCTTGGCCAGTTTGCGGAGGTTTTGGGCTGCTGCGGCGAGAT
>JBARXS010000027.1:0-30099 GCA_049647465.1 Erythrobacter sp. | reverse complement strand
GCGAGCAAGGTCGCGATGCCTTCGCCGATACCGCGCCCTGCCCCCGTCACCACCGCTGTCTGGCCCGAAAGGTCGAACAATTCCCGCATCGCGTCTCTCCTGTGATTGGTTGCCGGAGAGCTAGGCGCATGGCGGGGGAGCGGTCCACTAACCCTTATGAGGGCGAGGGCCTGATCTATTGCGACAATCGGTCTGCCAGCTCAGTGCCCGAGATCCACACCCATTAACGTGCGGAAAAGCGCTAGGCTGCAGCGACCTGACTTACCAGTCCGGCAATCAATTCGTCGGGCAGCAACACGCAGAGCGCATTCTTATCATGCTCGGGAAGGATGGCGCTCACAACTTCGGCGTCGCCGCCATTGCGATGGTCCATCCATACGGCCTGATAGCCGCGCTTCAGAAACATCTGGAGCAGTGCGTCGTTGCTACTTCCGAAACGCGCCATTTTGTCCGGCGCATCTGTTTCCAAGAGAACAATCGGGCGGCGGTCACACAATTCGTCTATGAACGGAGGGAGGAAAACTGCCTGATAGCCCTCAGTATCGAATTTGTAGATTTCCAAGGCGTCTGTCGTATTGTGACGGAACAGGCTTGGAAGCGCGCGCGTCTCAATCGCATGGCTCTCCAAGTTGTGAGTCTCGGAATTCCCGCCAAACATATTCGCGAACTGCTTGCCAGCGTTTTTGATTCGGGCGGAGAGCGCTTTGCGGCGGCCAAGCATCGAACTTTCAGGAATGAAATGAAAACCGTCGATCAGGTAGCGGTCTTGCGACTGTTCCTTTCCGAGTACGACGTTCATGATTTCAAGACTGTGCGGCTCCTGCGAGATTTCCCGAATGCATCTGCTCGAATACGGATTACCCTCAACCGCAACGCAGGTTACATCCTTGAACATCTGAAGTGCGAGCAAAGAGAAGTAACCAAACAGGGCACCGACATCATAGAATATGACCTTCCGGTCGATCATTTCGCCAAGCAAGTCCAACGTGGCTACCAGGCCGGGTTCGTGGATGGAATTATCGCTATGCTGGCGTCGGAGCCACGCATTGGGCTTCACTTGAAAGCTTGAGTCGCTCTTGCGAAATTCGATACTGCGGCCATTGACAGTCAGTACGAAACCGTCCTCGTTTTCGGCAAAGGTGTGCGAGAGGGCATGCAGCCGAGAATTCAGCAATTGGGCGAACGATGCGATCAAGATTTTGGGGTCCCTTCTTTGAGCTTGTAGCGATGCAAACAAGCTCACCAATT
This sequence comes from Erythrobacter sp., assembly GCA_049647465.1. Lineage (GTDB taxonomy): Bacteria > Pseudomonadota > Alphaproteobacteria > Sphingomonadales > Sphingomonadaceae > Erythrobacter. Next base: position 28,851 of record JBARXS010000027.1, on the reverse strand, counting down.
CGAAAAATGCTGATGTAAGGCCGGCCAATATCAGCCTGTTTCGACCTCAGTCCGGACGGTCGGTCGGGTACGTTAGGCTAAATCATTTGGCAAGAACAGAAGCTCTCGGGGCTGGCACGCCGTCCGATTCAACTGAAATTCAACACGGTTTCTGCCAGCGCAGTGCCCGAAATCCACGCCCCTTCGACGCGCGGGCTGTGCAGGAAATCGCCCGCCATCCCGATCCGGTGTGCGGCGTCAAAATGCGCAGGCTCACCCTGGAGGCTCCCCGGCTGAGCGTAGAGCCAGCGATGCGCAACGCAATGGACGGGATCGACAGGGGCGATGCCGTTTTGTGCAAAAAAGTCGCCGAGCAACACGGCGGCGGCCTCCTCCTTGGGCAGGTCGATAATGTCGCGGCTGCGCGCGGGGCTGGCATGGAGTACCCAGCATTCCCGGCCCGAGCGCTCCGGCTTGGCTGAATTGCGTGCGGCCCATGATATCGCGGCATCGGGGTCGCGCATTGCGTCTGCTTCGATCGGAAGCCGTTCTTCGAATGCAGCCATGACCGCCCAGCACGGCTCTGAGACCACGCTGCTGGCCACTTGGGCATAGTCCGGTGCAGCGTCGCTCAGCAGAACACCGGCTTGCTCTGCCGGGATCGCGACGAGAACTGTGTTAGCGGTGTAAACAGTCTCGCCTGCGTCGAGCCTCCAGAGGCCGCCGCTGCGCCCAAGTGTCTCGATCCGTGTGCCCCAGAGGACTGGCTGTGAAGCATCGCCCACCTGCTGTGCCATCTCGCGGATCGGGCCGTTCATACCCGGCGTACCAACCCATGCGGCATCGCCGTTATCCTTTTCAGCAGCACTCCAACGCGCCGCTGCGTCAGCATCATTCCATCCCTGAACCACCGCCTGAAAACCGGGGTCGCGCGCGGTAAAATACTGCGCGCCGTGATCAAAGCTGACGGTTTCGCCTGCGATTTCTGCCCGCCGCGCAGCCATCCGGCCACCCGGCCCGCGGCCCTTGTCAAAGACCTTTACGTCATGCCCGGCGGCGACCAGTTTTGTGGCGCAGGCCAGCCCCGCCATTCCCGCGCCGATGATCGCGATATCGCTGTGAGTTTTGGTATTATTGTCCATCACGGCTCAACGCCCAAGAGACCGGACAGTTTCTGGACCGGACAGTTTCGTCCATGACAGGCCTAGGGCGCATTGCGCTCCGGTTTCGCTTCGGCCAGCAACACTGAAAACCGCTCTTGCGAATCCAGCCAGCGCGCCTGCGGCTCCCATCCGCCCGCCAACAGCAGCATATAGGACATGCGACGGCTGAATTTGTGGCTGTTCTCGGTGTGAATGCTCTCACCCTTGGCCATCGCAAACCCCTTGCCCGCAACCGAAAAGACCATTGCGCGGGTCGCCACCAGATGCATTTCGATGCGCGCATATTCATCGTTCCAGCGCGCCTCATGGCGCAGCGCATCGACAGGAATATCGCCTTTCAACTGACGGTTGATCCGGCGGATCAGATTGAGGTTGAATTCACCAGTTACGCCCGCGGCATCATCATAGGCGGCGATCAGCACATCTTTGTCCTTGATCAGGTCCATCCCGATCAGCAGCTTTGCGCCCTCGCCCAGGGTCTCCCGCATGGCGCGCAGCAGATCGACCGCGGTGCGCGCGACCATATTGCCGATGGTCGATCCGGGGAAAAACCCGAGCTTTGGCTGGTCAGCAATCTGCGGTGGCAGCTCAACCCGGCGCATGAAGTCCGCTTCGACGGGATAGACCGGAAGGCCGGGGAACTTGGCCGCAAGCTCCTTTGCCGACGCGCGCAGAAAATCGCCCGCAATATCGAGCGGGACATAGGCCGCCGGATCAATCGCTTTAAGCAGCAGCGGCGTTTTGACCGAAGAACCAGAGCCGAATTCCACGACCGCGCGGTCTTCAACGATCAGCTTGGCAAAGTCGCGCCCGCGCGCAGTCAGAATTTCAGTCTCCGCCCGTGTCGGATAATATTCGGGCAGCTGGGTGATATCCTCAAACAATTGCGATCCGGCATCGTCATACAACCAGCGCGCGGGGACCGCCTTTTGCGTCTGCGCCAGCCCGTCCAGCACATCGGCGCGGAAGGCGGTGTCCACCCCGTCCTTATCACGTTCAACCAGTTCGAGCCCTTTTTGCTGCGGCATAAATCTAGACGTCCTTTGCGAGCCGCAGGCCGGTGAATTGCCAGCGCTGATGCGGATAGAAGAAATTGCGGTAAGAAGGGCGCGAATGCCCGCGCACCGTGGCGCAGCTGGCGCCTTTTAGGACGCACTGACCGCTCATGAATTTGCCGTTATATTCGCCCACGGCGCCATCAGCCACCCGAAAACGAGGGTAAGGCAGATAGGCCGAGGATGTGAATTGCCACACATCGCCGAACAGGCTGCGTCCTCCGATCGGGAGCGGCGGGGCTGCCCCATCAAACTGATTGCCGCCACTGGCATCGTGGGCCTGAGCCGAGCCTTCTACATCCTGCCCGCGCGCATTCGCCTCCCATTCAAACTCCGTCGGCAGCCGCGCGCCTGCCCAGGTGGCAAATGCACCCGCTTCGAAATGCGAGATATGGGTGACCGGCGCATTCGGGTCGCGCGCTTGCCAGCCGTAATGTGTGAAATGCTCATCCTCGCGCCAATAGAGCGGCGCGGTGATGCCGTGCTGATTAACCCACGCCCAACCGTCGGCCAGCCACAGGCTTGCATTTTCATACCCGCCATCCGCAATGAACTGCGCCCATTCGCCATTTGTGACGAGCCGGTCTGACAGGGAAAAGGGCTCCAGCAGAACGCGGTGGCGCGGCCCTTCATTGTCAAAGGCAAAGCCGGTTTTTTCGCGGCCGATCAACGCAACGCCGCCGGGGTGGCTATGCCATTGCATTGCGGCCGATGGTTCAGCCAGCTTGGGCGCCGCGCCTTCCCACATTGCCGGGCCAATCGGGTTTTGAAACAGCGCATGTTTGATATCGGTCAGCAGCAATTCGATGTGCTGCTGTTCATGCGCGATGCCCAGCTCGATCAGATCGATATGCGCGGGATCGCCAAGCAGCGGCTCCATCGCCGCGTCCACCGCGCCGCGCCATTCGAGTATTTCGGACACGCTGGGGCGCGACAGCATCCCGCGCGCCGCCCGCGCATGGCGCGCGCCCTCGGCTTCGTAATAAGAGTTGAACAGAAACGGATACCGCTCATCAAACAGAGTGTAGCCCGGCTTATGATCGCGCAGCAGGAACGTCTCCCAAAACCACGTTGTATGCGCCAGATGCCACTTCGCGGGCGATGCGTCGGCCATTGACTGAAGGCACGCATCCGCCTCGCTCAGCGGCTCTATCAAAGCCTCGCTTAAGGCGCGGGTGGCTGCAAATCGTGCACGCAATGCCATGCGTGCGTCTGTGTCACTTTCTGGCCTACCCAGGTCACTTTCTGGCTGTCCTTCGGTCTTGCTCAGAGGCACCTTGTGATCCTTCCACTTCAACCCCGGGAGCGCACCCGCATGGCGCAACTGGGTGACAAAAGAAAGGCAGAACCAAGGATTTATTGCAAGTCACGCCGGCCATCTCACAACGTGAGGGGTTTGCGGCACCGCGCTTTTGGTAAAGGCTTATGCGGCCAGTGAAACCTGATCGCGACCGCCATTCTTGGCCTGATACAAGGCATGGTCTGCGCGTGCGAAAAGCGTCAGCGATGTGTCCGCCGGGCCGAGATCGGCAAGCCCCAGACTGATCGTCACACCTTGAACATGGCCCACACGGCTGCCGTGTGACACCGCCTGACGCAGCCGCTCCGCCATCTGCCCGGCATGATCCTTCGTCATGTTCGGAACGATCCAGACGAACTCCTCGCCCCCCACCCGTCCGACCAGATCACTTTCGCGCGACTGGTTGTGCGCAATCTGGGCGACGCGTTGCAGAACCTTATCGCCTTCGATGTGGCCATGCGTGTCATTCACCTGTTTGAACCGGTCGATATCAAACACCATCAGCATCAACGGATTGCCCAGGCGGCGCGCTTCAAGGACCATGCGGTCCAGCTCGTTCATCACCCGGCGCCTGTTCGCCAGCCCGGTCAGCGGATCGGTCTCTGCCAGTTGGCGCGCCCGCCGGGCCTCACTGATCGCCACCAGTCGCGAATGTTCGAGCGCGCGTTCGCGGCTGACCTGATCAGTCACATCGCGCACCACGGCCACCACCCGGACCAGCGCCCCGCCATCGCCAAACAGGTTGCAGGCCTGCACACTGATGGATCGTGGCTGCCCGTCGTAACCGTAAATATCATAGTGCATCGTGTAAGGCGCGCGCTCGTTCTGGTGCCTATTGATACTGCCGATCAGGTCGATGTCATTGGCAAACAGCAGCGTCTCCGCATCGCCCGCAACAAACTCATCATGATGATCCACGCCAAACAAGAGCCGCATCCCTTTGGACCATTGCTGCTCTGCGGTAAGCGGATCATACTGCCACACGCCCAGCTCCGCGATGCTTTCCGCCATTCTGACAGTGCGCAACAGCTCGTTCATGCTTTGCGCGCGGTGCCGGGCAAGCCGTGCGACAAAGCGCGTTTCACGGCGCGCAGAAAGTACCCCGCCAAGCGATGCGAGCGCGACCAGCAACAGAACTCCCGTGATGATCAGCAAAAAGTCACCGCCAAGCGCATCCCCGATGGCGAGCGAGGCATTCCCCGCTGTCGGCGCTGCGGCCACCGCATTGAGCAACGGAAAACCAGCAAAAACAGGAATGAGGGCAGGCACCATCACAGGCGGCCTAAGGGCAAAACCCTCCCGCCACGCGGCTTGCGACCTACGAATATCTACCTAGAGGCGCGCCAAGATATGCAATTCAGGCCGCGTTCGCCTGTTGCTCGGTCGCGGCGTCGTTCAGCATTTCGGCAATCAGGAACGCAAGTTCCAGCGATTGCTCGGCATTGAGGCGCGGGTCGCAGTGTGTGTGATAGCGGTCACCCAGACGCTCATCCGTGATCGCGACAGCTCCGCCGACGCACTCGGTCACGTCCTGTCCGGTCATCTCGATATGGATGCCGCCGGGATGCGTGCCTTCGGCGCGGTGAACGGCGAAAAAGCCCTTCACTTCGGTCAGGATACGGTCAAACGGCCGGGTCTTGAAGCCGCTTTCCGACTTTACGACATTGCCGTGCATCGGATCACAGCTCCACACCACGGGATGCCCTTCACGTTTCAAGGCGCGGATAAGCTTGGGCAGGCCGTCTTCAACCTTGTCATGGCCAAAGCGGCTGATGAGGGTCATGCGCCCCGGCTCACGCGCGGGGTTGAGCTGATCGAGCAAACGGATGAGCGCGTCGGGCTCAAGGCTTGGCCCGCACTTCATGCCAAGCGGATTGCCAATGCCGCGCGCAAATTCGATATGCGCGCTGTTTTCAAAGCGGGTGCGGTCACCGATCCACAGCATATGCGCGCTGGTGGCGTACCATCCGCCGGTCAGCGAATCCTGCCGGGTCAGCGCCTGTTCGTAAGGCAGCAGCAGGCCTTCGTGGCTGGTGTAGAAATCGGTCTTTTGCAATTGCGGCACTGTCGCCGGATCAATCCCGCAGGCCTCCATGAAATCGAGCGCTTCGCCGATCCGGTCTGCGGTTTCAGCGAACTTGGTCGTCCACGGCGTGCGGCCCATGAAATCAAGCGTCCACTGGTGCACCTGACGCAGGTTCGCATAGCCGCCACCGGCAAAGGCGCGCAGCAGATTGAGCGTCGCGGCAGCCTGGGAATAGGCGCGCACCATGCGGCCGGGATCATTGCGGCGCTGTGCAGGCTCAAAATCAATGCCGTTGATATTGTCGCCGAAATAGCTCGGCAGGGTCATATCACCGATCGTCTCGGTCGCGGAGGAGCGCGGCTTGGCAAACTGGCCCGCCATGCGCCCCACTTTCACCACAGGACGCTTGCTCGCAAAGGTCATAACGACCGCCATCTGCAACAGCACGCGGAACGTATCGCGGATGTTGTTCGGGTGAAATTCGGCAAAGCTCTCCGCGCAGTCGCCGCCCTGCAACAGGAAGGCGCGACCCTCGGCCACTTCGGCGAGGTCCGCTTTCAGCGCGCGCGCTTCTCCGGCAAAGACCAGCGGCGGATACGCCTCAAGCGTCGCTTCGGCCTGCGCCAATTCGGCGGCGTCTTCGTAATGCGGAAGGTGCTTTGCTTCAAAGCCCTTCCAGCTTTCCGGGGTCCAATTGCGAGCCATGGTGGTATCAATCTTCATCTATTTATAGCGGTGTGAGTGATTGTTGGAACGCTGCTTAGCACATGCGCAGCCCTGATAGGACAGCGCCGCTACACGCGCGCTGTTTCATATGTAAAGCCACAATGCGGTTTGCGACAACATTATTTCGCCCAGGGTCAACGTGATTGTAGGGCTCAGCGGCCCACGACTTCTGGAACCCGTACTGGTGCCTGAACCGGTCCCTGTACTGGCTGACTCGCGGTTTTCGATGCCTCAATCACCTTTGCCGTCACCTCGTTCAGCTCGGCCAGTTCCTGACCTTCGGGGATCACAGCCAGCCGTAAGGGCGCGCCTTGCGCGAAATAGCGGTCGGCCAGAAACTGCATCAATTGCGGGCTGGTCTGCGAAAAGTCCCTGAGCAGCGATCGCAAAAGCACAATGCGCTGAGGATCATAGGTCGCGCCTTCGAGATTATAGAGCCAGAACTGGTTACCGGTCGACGCGCGGCGGATCACCTGGCCCAGCGGCCCTGTCACCCGCTCCAGCTCATCCGCGCCCGGCGGGTTTGCGGCCAAGTCCTTCGCGATGCGATCTGCCTCGGCAAAGAAGACTGGCACAAATTCAGGCTCAAGCTGCGCGAGCGCGGTGATGGTGCCGCCGCCTTCGATATCGGTTGGCCATTTGGAGAAAACCTGCGGCGAATAACTGGCCCCTGCCTGTTCACGCAGAGCATCCAGCAGGCGGTTGTTGAACAGCTGCGTCAGGATTTCGAGCTGGCGCGATTCGCGAATGGCTTTCACCCCGCCGCCGCTTTCCCACGCAATCACAGCTGCGGCCTGATTGGCATCGCCGCGATGGTTCAGCACGGTCGGCTCCGCGCTGGCTTTCGGAAAGGAAGGGATGCGGGCTTCGACAGCAGGCGGGATCGGCGCACGCTCTGGCAAGGCACCAAAGGTTTCGGCCAGCTTTGCAACAATTGCATCACGGTCAAATTCGCCGAACACCAGAACCTCAATCGGGCCTTGCTTTAACAGCGGCTCCCATACTTCACGGAAACCTTCCGGCGTCACATTTTCCAGCGCCTCGCGATCCGGCGTGGCAAAGCGCGGATCCTTGTCCGTCACCAGATATTGCAGATCACGGTTCAGAATGCCGCCCGGACTCGTTGCATAGGAATTATACGCGAGCTCCGATGCGGCCTTGGCGCGGATCACAGGTTCAGGATCCCAACGCGGCATCCCGATCTTTGCCGCGAACAGATACAACTGATCCTCGACATCGCTGGAACGGGTCTGCGCGGTCAGAGTGAAGACCGCGTCGTCGATCGCGAAGTTGAAGCCGAGCTTTCGCCCGCTCGCCAACCGGTCAAGCTCATTCTGGCCCAATTCGCCAAGGCCCGATCCCACCAGCGCGCTTTGCCCGATATTGGCGTAAACGGCATTGTCGGCATCGAACGCGCGGTATCCTGCACCAAAGCGCACTTTGACGGTCACGCGGCCCGGCTCTGCATCATTGGCCCAAACCAAGGCACGCACGCCGTTCGAAAAGTTCACCTGCTCCACCTCAAGCAAGCCGATCTTTTGCTGGCTCACGATCGTGCCCGGTGTCCCGATGGGCGGGAGGTCTTCAAACTGGATTGATTGCGCAGCCAGCCGTGCGCTGGCGTCAATGTCCACTTCACTGGCCAAAGCGACGCGCAGCGAGTCTTCATCCGCCTCACCATCTGTAGGCGTGACATAAACGGAGCGGACCACGTCCCCTTCGAACAGGGCTTTGGTGCGGGCTAGAACCTCTTTCGGGTTTAGCCGGTCTTTCATCCCGCGAAAAACATCCAGCACCACTTCGGGCGCGGCAGTCGTCTCGCGGATATCAACCGCGTTGACGATATTGTCGGCCAGCACCGATCCGGCCTGCACGCTGCGCTGTTCGACCTGATTGGCAAAGACCACATCGAATTCGGCGGCTTCGCGGTCGATCTCTTCCTGCGTGGGCGGATTGGTAATGGCATCCGCGATAACGCTGCGGACATCGGCCAAGGCGGCCTCCCAGTCATCGGTCAGCGGGGCAAGCACCACGAAGGTCGCATCGGTAGAACGCGAAATATCGTCCTGATTGACCTGCGCATACAGGAAGCTGCCGCCCCCGCGCGCGCGCGATTCCAATCGGCGGTTTATGATCGATTGCGCAATCGCATCCAGCAGAAGGCCTTCATTATAAACAATCGTGTCGTCCACTTTGCGCCATGGCCGCATGATTGCATAACTGAGGCTGCGCGGCAGATCAGGCTCCACCGTCACGCCCAGCTCGCCAATCGGCCAGCCGGTGCCCGCGGCAACTACAGTGCCTTCGGGCGCAACAGGATCGCCAAAATCGGGAGCAACGCCGGCCTCGCCCCGGCCTTCCCAATCACCAAACCATTGCTCCACCAGACCGGCCAGCACCATCGGATCAGCATCGCCCGCGACCACGACAACGGTGTTTTCAGGTCGATACCAGCGGCGGTGAAATTGCGCGACGCGCGGGCCAGAGGCCGCCTCAAGCGTTTCGACCGTGCCGATGGGATTGCGCGTGGCGAGCCGCTGTCCGGAAAACAGAGTGCGGCGGGTAAACTGGTTCACGCGTTCCGAAGCTCCGCCGCGTTCGCGCTTTTCCGCCAGCACAATCGGCAGTTCGGCCGAGACATTGGCATCGTTGAGCACAGGCTCACGGATCATGCCTGAGAGATATTTGAAACTCTCCATCAGCTTGGCCGTGTTGGTGTTGGGCAGGTCCAGCTTATAGGCGGTGTGGGTCGGGCTGGTTTCGGCATTGGCATCGCTGCCAAAGGTCGCGCCCAGTCGCTGCCACGTTTCAATCGCCTTGGCCTGGCCCAGATACTTGCTCTCGCGGAAGAGCAGGTGTTCGAGCAGGTGCGCATAGCCCTGTTCAAAATCGCGCTCATGCAAGGAACCCGCATCCACCCGCACCCGGATCGAAACCTGCCCCGGCGGCACACCGTTGCGGCGCACGGCATAGCGCAAGCCGTTATCCATTTGGCCGAACAGCCATTCGCGATCAACCGGAACGTCGCTGCCTTCATACAGCCACGGCGTCTCGCCTTCGCCTTGGAGCGCTTGAGGGGCAGGAATCGCGTCTTCAGCGACCGATACCGGCGCGATCTCTATCGGCGCCTGGGCCTGCGCCTGTTGGCCAGTCTCTTGCGCAAGAGTGGTGGAAGACAGCGCAAAGGGCGCAGCGATCAGGGAAAGGGCACTCACGGCCCGGAAAAACAATCTCATGATTTCAGCCTATACGCAGGCCGACCGTGAAGGGATAGTGAATGCGTTGAAGAATATTGCCGCCACGCGTGCACTATATGGACGAACGGTGCTTTTGATCGCTTGTCCTGATGGCTGTGGTCCCCTATTTATAGATCATGTTTATCGAGACAGAAACCACTCCGAACCCGTCCAGCCTCAAATTCCTCCCCGGTCGCCCGGTGATGAGCGTGGGCACGCGCGAATTTGCCTCGCCCGAAGCTGCCGAGGCCAGTCCGTTGGCACAGGCGATTTTCGACACTGGAGAGGCTGTGAATGTCTTTTTCGGTTATGACTTCGTGACGGTGACAGCCGCGCCCGGGGCCGATTGGAGCGCATTGAAACCGCAGGTAATCGCCATTTTGCTCGATCATTTCGTATCCGAAGCCCCCCTGTTTGCAGGCGGCAGCGCGGACGGCATCGATGTTCCGGCTGAAACCGATACAATGGTGGTAGAAGACCGCGCAGAGGACGCTGAGATCGTCGCGAATATTCAGGAATTGCTTGAAACCCGCGTACGCCCCGCCGTTGCCAGCGATGGCGGCGACATCGCCTATCGCGGATTCAAGGACGGGGTTGTCTATCTGACGCTGCAAGGTGCGTGTTCGGGCTGTCCGTCCAGCACGGCGACGCTGAAGCAGGGCATCGAAGGTCTTTTGAAACATTACGTTCCCGAAGTCGTTGAAGTTCAGGCAGCCTAGAAAACCTCAACACTTACAGGGACATTCCATGACCCAACAATTCCACGACACCGTCCTTTCGGACGCCGCTCTCGCGCAGCTTTTCAACGAAGCGCGCACCTATAATGACTGGCTGGACAAGCCAGTCTCCGATGAACAGCTCCACGCGATCTGGGACTTGATGAAAATGGCCCCGACATCGGCCAATATGCAGCCGGTGCGCATCGTGTGGGTGAAATCGGCAGAGCAGAAGGCAAAGCTTTCCGCGTGCGCGATGGAAGGCAATCAGGACAAAATCAAAGCCGCGCCCGTTACCGCTGTCATCGGTTATGACATCGACTTTCACGAAGAACTCCCGTGGCTCTTCCCACACACAGATGCGAAAAGCTGGTTCGACGGCGATGAGGATGGCCGCAAAGAGGGCGCGTTTCGCAATTCGTCCCTGCAAGGCGCTTATCTAATACTGGCCGCGCGTGCGATCGGGCTGGATTGCGGTCCGATGTCGGGCTTCGATGCCGATGCGGTAAATGATGCCTTCTTCACCGATGCCCCGCGCCACCGCGTCAATTTCCTGTGCAGCGTGGGCTATGGCGACCCCGACAGCATATTCGACCGGTCCCCCCGCCCCGACTTTGGCAAGTTCAACTCGATCGTCTGAGCCAATGCTCTGACATGACAGTCTGACTTGCGGGATAACCGTGTGTGAGGCAGGGGAAAGCCATGCGCATTCTCGCGATTGAGACCGCAAGTGAGGCTTGCTCTGTTGCCCTGTTTGAGGGGGCGCCCGAGGGTGCCTTGGCAGGTGCGCGCCTGATCGCCCATGATCACCGCATTCTGGGCCGTGGCCATGCAGAGGCGCTGGTCCCGATGATTGCCGATTTGCCGGAAAAGGGCAAAGCGGCGCGCATTGTCGTCTCGCTGGGTCCGGGCAGTTTTACCGGCGTGCGCATCGGCCTTGCCACCGCGCGGGCCTTGGGCGTTGCCTGGGGCGCCGATGTACTGGGCTATCCGACCGCGCGGCTGGTTGCCTGTCAACCGGCCGCGCAATCCGATCCCCGGCCTGTGACGGTGTGCCTGAATGGCGGCCATGGCGAATGGTTTGTGCAGAGCTTTGACGCTGATGGTGCTCCTGATGCGGACATCCGTTCGTTAACCCCCGGACAAACCGCCGCTGACACCGTCCACCGCGTCATCGTCGGAAACAGGGCCAGGGAATGCGCGGCCTTGTTCGATGATGACAGACTCGCAATCGACCTTGGCCCCGATGCGCGGCATGTGAACCTGCTTGACGAAACGCATTTTACCGCTGACCTGAGGCCGATCTATGGCCGCGCCCCTGATGCCAAACCACAAACGCCCTTTCGATCCGGGGCGGCGGCACCATGACCACCCCGCCCCATATCATCGACCATATCATGCATGTGATGGATGCCGCCTTCGATCCCGCCTTTGGCGAGGCATGGAACAGGCGCCAGATCACCGATGCCCTGATCTTGCCCAGCACGCATGCCTTGCTTGTCGATCCGGACGGCTGTGTTCTGGAAAGCGAGGATGGCCCCAATGTAACAGAAGCCGCAGGATTTGTTCTCTCGCGTCATGCCGCCGATGAAGAAGAATTGCTGTTGATTGCGGTGCGGCCCGAATATCGCGCGCGCGGCCTTGCCCAGGTTCTGGTTGATCGCCTGTTTGAGGCCGCACGAACCCGCAACGTGACCCGCATGTTTCTGGAGATGCGTCGCGGCAATCCCGCAGTCCACCTCTACAGTAAGGTGGGATTTGAACCGATAGGCGAGCGGCCTAACTATTATCGCCTTTCCGATGGCAGCCGCTTGGACGCGATTACTTTTGGGCGCAGCCTCTAAAACTTCGGAATAGCTTGATAATGGCTCAGATAAGCTGAGCACAAACACGTCCCCGTATTGCATTGGTGAACAGTGTCGTTCATGGGACGCAAACCGGCAACTATAGCTGGAATAAAACAAAAAGACTTTGAAGCGAGGAACTCATGCAAGACTTGGACAACGAAATGAAAGAAACACTCATAACCCTGACCAGCGATATCGTCGCTGCTCATGTCAGCAACAACGACGTTTCGGTCGATGACGTGCCTGCCCTTATCACCAATGTGTTTGGCGCATTGGCGGCATTGGGCGAAGAAGCAGCTCCTGCCGAAGAACGGCCGGAACCCGCTGTTTCGATTAGAGCATCGGTCAAGCCCGATTACATCGTGTGTCTGGAAGACGGCAAGAAGCTGAAGATGCTCAAGCGCTATCTTCGCACCAACTTCGATATGACACCCGAAGAATATCGCGCCCGTTGGAACCTGCCTTCGGATTACCCGATGGTTGCCCCCAACTATGCCGAGAAGCGTCGGGATCTGGCCAAGAAAATCGGCCTCGGACGCAAGCCTGGAAGTGGACGTGGTCGCCGCAAGGCTGCCTGAACCCGGCCACTATGGATATAAACAGGCGCCGCTTCGTTCATTCGAGGCGGCGCTTGTTTTTCATACTGCTCGCTTTCGCCTCGCACGGGTGGCTTGCGCAAGCATACCCAGCCCTTTTGCCGTCCCCGCTTGAGCATATCGCGCGGGCTGGGTAAGGCGGTGGCACAACCTTTTTATCGCGCGGCGCAGAACGGTCCCAACCGGGCATCATGGTGAGCGCTCAATCACTGGCGAGGGAGCTGTCCTTGACCCAAAAGATCGATCTTGAACAATTGTGCGCGGAAAAAGGGCTGCGCATCACCGAACAGCGGCGCGTCATTGCCAAGGTTCTCTCCGAAAGCGAGGACCACCCCGATGTCGAGCTGTTGCACGCGCGCGCCTCTGCCGTTGATCCGAAAATCTCGATCGCGACGGTCTATCGCACCGTGCGTCTGTTCGAAGAGGCCGGCATTCTGGACCGCCACGATTTTGGCGACGGGCGGTCACGCTATGAACCCGTGCCCGAGGCACATCACGATCACCTGATCGATGTGGAGACGGGCAAAGTGGTGGAATTTGTCGATCCCGAAGTGGAATCGCTGCAACGCCAGATCGCCGAAAAGCTAGGCTATCGACTGGTTGATCACCGCATGGAATTGTACGGCGTCCGGCTGTCCCGCGACGATTAATCCCGCGAACGGGAACGGAGAACGGGAACAGCAATGGACACTTCGGACACACGGGCCAACAGTGCAGAGTGGGAGCTTCGCCTTGCCGCTGCCCGCGGTGAGGATACACCGGTTTCTGCCATGGGCTGGACGCGCATAGTCTGGCGCGTGCTGGGTCTGGCTGGTCTGATGATTGTATTCGTACCGCTCCATTACCTCTTCCGAATCTTCGCCTATGGCTCGCCCTTCCCCATGCTGTTTCTGCGTTATGCCGGAAGGGTCTGCGGCGCACGGGTTGAGACCGTCGGCACCTTTCTAAAGCGGGATGTCTTCTTCGTTGCCAACCACGTGTCGTGGCTTGATATTCTTTCGCTCGCAGGTGCCAGCGGCACGGCCTTTGTTGCCAAGGCGGAGCTGGAGCAATCGCCGTTGGTGGGGTGGCTCGCCTCGCTCAATCGCACCGTTTTCGTAAAGCGCGAGCATCGCATGGGCGTTGCCGAACAGATCAACGCCTTGAAAGAGGCGCTGGCTGACAACTGGTCAGTCACGGTCTTTCCAGAGGGTACGACGACCGACGGCCAAAGCCTGCTGCCGTTCAAGACCAGTATGCTTTCCGTGCTGGAGCCCCCGCCGCCCGGCGTCCTCGTCCAACCGGTGCTGATCGACTATGGCCCCGTTGCCGAATGGATCGGCTGGATCGGCGATGAAAGCGGGCTCAACAATGCCAAGCGGGTGCTGTCGCGCAAGGGCTCGTTCAAACTGACGCTTACCTTCCTCGAACCTTTCAGCCCCGAAGATCATCGCGGTCGCAAGGCGATCAGCGCGGAAGCGCGTCGCCGGATCGAGGAGGCGCTGTGTGAGACGCTGGGAAAGCCGCTGCGTGAGTTTAGCCATTCTGTCGCACCGGTCCGTTACGAAGCGCCGAGAAAGCCGGTTCCGGTCGATACCGACGCGCTGTAATCAGGGCTCGGGCCGCCTAAAGCGCCGCCCGCACCAGCCAGTCGTGGAACAGCCGTACAGGACGCGTTTCCAGTGCGGTCGGCTTGCACACAAACCAATAGCTATAGGGGCTCTCTACCTCGATCCCGCCCAGATTGGTCAGGCGGTTATCGGCGGCGCGCGTCAGGTGATCGTCATGCATGATCGCGATGCCCAGTCCCTGCGCGGCGGCCTCAAGCATCAATTGACCTGAATCGTAGTGGTCAATCGCGGCAGGCTCCATGTCTTCCAGACGGTGCGCCTGCTTCCATGCACGAAAGCTCTCGGGCAATTCGTTGTGGATCAGGAAGGTTTGCTTTGCCAGTCGCTCGGCGGTGACTTCATCGCCGACGATCTGCGCGACCTCTTTCGAGCAGATCGCATGGACCAGATTGTGGTCCAGTCGCACTGCATGAAGATTGGTATCCGGCCCGCGCGACAGGATGATCGCGGCATCCAGGGTGTCCCCCACGCGGTCTTCGAGGTGGGGAGCGGTGTCGATGTCGATATGAAGCAGCGGGTGGCGCTTGCGCAGCTCACCCAGACGCGGGAACAGGCGCTGACCGCCGAACATCGGCAACACGCCGAGGCGCAGGCGCAACAGGGAAATATTTTCCGACTGGCTCTCAACCGCGCGGGCGAGCGATTCCAGATGCGGGTTCACCGCCTCGTAAAAGGCCTGTCCCTCGTCGGTAAGCTGCATCGACTGGCGCGCGCGGGTGAACAGTTTCTTGCCCACAAACTCTTCCAGATTGGTGATCCGGCGCGACAAGGCAGACGGGCTGAGCCCAATTTCCTCGGCAGCCGCGCGGGCCGATCCAAGGCGAACTGTACGCATAAAAGCTTCGAGTGCGCGAAGCGGTGGCAAACGACGTGAAGGCATCAACAACTCCTATCCCATCGGAGATACGCTGGAGACGCCATTTGGATGCAAAAAACGAAAGAAATAGAGCAAAAAAATGAAAGTTGGTGCGCTTATTGCATGTCACTCGCAACTTTGCCGATTTTTGGAGCACTCTCGATTGCCGTATCAGGCCGGTGCAATCGCAGGCGCTTCACATGCGTGTCATCGCCCGCCAATACTTCAATCCGCCAACCGCTGGGATGTTCCAGAACCGTCCCCACCGATGGCACCGCTTCGGCCAGCACGAAGGCGAGACCGCCCAGCGTATCCACCGCTTCCTCAACCTCGGCAAGGCGCGGATCGACCATTTCACTGACATCATCCAATGGGGCGCGCGCGTCGCAATCCCACATCCCCTCGCCAATCGGCACGATCAGCGCTTCGGGCGTCTCGTCATGCTCATCCTCGATCTCGCCGACGATTTCCTCGACCAGATCCTCGATTGTGATGATGCCGTCCGTGCCCGAAAACTCGTCGAGCACAATTGCCAGATGCACCCGGCGCGCCCGCATATCCGCCAGCACATCCAGCGCGCCCCGTGTCTGCGGGACATACAGTGGCTGACGCATCAGAACGGTCCAGTCACGCGGAGGTGTGCGCCCATCGGCAAGGTATTTGAAGATGTCCTTGATGTGGATCATCCCGATCACTTCATCCAGCGTCTCGCGATAGACCGGCATGCGCGAATGGCCGTGTTCTGAGAAGGTCTCGACCAGTTCTGCCCAAGTCAGTTTCGCATCCACCGCCACGATCTCGCCGCGCGGCACAGCCACATCATCGGCATCGTGCTCTGAAAAGTGTAGCAGGTTGCGCAGCATCTGCCGTTCTACTGGAGACAGATCTCCGTTTACACTGGCGTGCTCGTCCGGCGGCTCATCACCGTTTTCGCCCTCATGCTCGTCAATCGCTTCTTCAAGCTGAGCGCGCAGCGAACGATCACCGTCACCGGCTCCGACAAGCCGTTTCAGGGCTGCCCCCAGAATGGCGAGAGGGCCGTTGCTACTCTCCGCCTCTCCGGCGGTTGATGGGGAATCGGGCATTGTGGTTTCGGGCCTTCTAAAGAGGCGTCCTTCCGTTCAATCTGTATCACCATATGGGTCAGCAATGCCCAGTTTTGCAAGGGCCGCTCTTTCCAACGATTCCATCGCCTCAGCCTCTTCGTCGCTGTGCACATGATCATAGCCTGCAAGGTGCAGCAAGCCATGGACGATCAGATGGGCGGCGTGGTCCTCCAGCGCGATGCCTTTCTCCACGGCCTCGCGCGTGCAGGTTTCATAGGCGAGCGCAAGATCGCCCAAGGGAACAGGGGGCATTGCAGGCGGGTCGTCGGGCGAAAGGTCCAGCAATTCCGCGCGCTCCATCATGGGAAAGCTGAGCACATTTGTGGCCTTGTCGCGATCGCGCCATTCGCGGTTCAACGTGTGGACTTCGGCGTCGGAGGTAAACAAGACACTGAGCATGAGGCGCGCATTGGCCAGTTCAGGCGCAACCGCTCTTGCCGCCTCAGCCGCGCGTGTGGCCAAAACCTCCCAATCGCCGGGAGAGGCAGGAGCGGGCCAGTCTTCGATATCGATATCAAGCTGCACGGGATCGCCCAGCGATACGCGTGACACACGTGATACACGTGATACACCTGACACACCTGACACAGTGTACAGGGCGAGAATAATTGCCCTGGCCGATGTGGGGCGCGGAGATCAGAAGTTTGAGGGAAATCGCAACATTTTTCACACGCGCAGCAATAGCGCGAAATGAGCGCTGTAGGAAATGGGTTTGGATGCGGCGCGGGGCGGGCGCGGCGCGATTACCGGCGTTGGGGTGGGGCGCGGACGTTGCAGACCAATCCAGTTTCCGCAGATAATATCACCCTTGGTGGAGCCTCGTGTACGCTTCATAGAGGCAGGCTTTTTCACGCGCAGCGCAACAGGCAATTCGCTGCACATGCGCTCCCTGCTCACGCTCTTCACCCCATTCCTTCTGGCACCGCTTGCGGCCTGCGCAACTGCCTCTACCCTCGCCGAGGCTCCGGCGCCATGGCGGATTGCCGGGCCGTTGCAGGAGATTGTCGCAGCGGACGGCACGACCGATCCCGCGATCCGCGGTGTCTGGCGCAGCCGTGGCTATGGCCGGTTGCTTCGGATCGACGGGGCGGGGGTCACTCAGTTCGAAATCGGTGCGACCTGTTATCGTCCGACAGCCTCGGGCGAGGCCCTGAGCGCAATGGATTCGGTATCCTATCGCTACTTTCGCGCGCTGCCCGGTGGTACCAGCGCGATCTTCCAGCTTTTGCGCGGCGATACCAATGTGGTGTTCGACAGGCTGGAGGCGTTGCCCGATGAATGCACCGAAACCCCGGCAACCACGCCGCAAGCGGTGGCTGACGCCTTTCTCGATGCCTTTGAACGCCATTACGCATTCTTCGACCGTCGCTTGCCCGATCCTGCAGGGCGCGCGGCGCGGGTGCGTGCGGCAATCCGGCCCGAAATGAGCGATGCAGACCTGTGGGATGCGCTGGCGGGCTACATGGAGGGCCTGTCGGACAGTCACACCAAGCTGATCGGTGATGTCGGCGATCAACGTCTCCGGGTTCAGGACGGGCAGGGCACGACCCTCCCTCGAATGCGCGCAGCCGAGGGGGGCGAGACAGAGTGGTTGATCGGCCTGATCGACACGACGAAGAAGAAGCTTGGCCACACCGCGCACCATACCGGCAGCGACCGGATCGTGTGGGGCCTAATAGACGGGCGGGTGGGCTATCTTCAGGTCTTCCAAATGGGCGGCTTCACGGCTCGCGACGATTTCGGCAGTGAGGCTTGGGCTGAAGCGGAGATGGCCGAATTCGATTCCATCATGGATGAAGCCTTTACCGCTTTTGCCGAAGCGGACGTGGAAGGCGTAATCCTCGACCTGTCGAACAATCGCGGTGGCTGGGACAAGATCGCAAACGCGATCCCCGCGCGGTTTACCGACGAAGCCTATGTCGGCTTCATCACTGTCACGCGCGGATCAGGCCTTCCGCCTTTTCAGCACATCATTGAACCTGCATCGGGGCCGCGCTTTGGCGGACCGGTCTATTTGCTCACCAGCGATGTCACAGTGAGCGGCGGCGAGCTAGCCACGCTAGCCTTGCGGCAGAACCCACGGGTGGTCCACGCCGGGGCGACAACCCGTGGGGCGTTCTCTACTCCTCTGGCCAAGCGACTACCGAACGGCTGGCTGCTCGAGCTTTCGAACGAGGTCTTCGCTGCACCAGACGGCAGCGTTTAAGAAGAGAGCGGGATCACGCCGTCGCTATCGCTCGCGGTCTATCCCGCAAACGCTCCGATTAAGGGACACTGGCGCGCGGTCGAAAAGCTAGCTGGGATGATTGCCTCAAACTGACGAGGCAATCGCGCTTTTTTACTTCGCCGCCATGACCGCTTCGGAGTTGATTTGCGAATTGCCGCTTGGCGGCGAGAAACCCGTTGAAACTGCACGGCAGGTATCGGGATCGTGCGTCGGCCCGGCTCATGGCCATTCCGTGGGTGGTTTGCTGCCATCCTACGTCATCCCGGCGCAGGCCGGCATCCAGAGCGGCGAGCGCTGCACTATCGGGCCCTGGGCCCCGGCCTGCGCCGGGGTGACGGGAATGACGGCAAAGGAGTCGCAAGCCGACCTCCCCAAAGCCCCAACCTACCCCGCCTCACCCTCGTAGGCCTCAACAATCCGTCCCACAATCGGGTGGCGCACCACGTCGGCTACGGTGAAGCGGATTGTGCCGAACCCCTCGGTACCTTCCAATTTGTCGACCGCATCGGCCAGCCCGCTCATCCGGTCGCCGCCGGGAATATCGACCTGACGCGGGTCTCCGCAGATCACCATCCGGCTGTTCTGGCCAAATCGGGTGAGGAACATCTTCATCTGTTCGCGTGTGGTGTTTTGCGCCTCGTCGAGAATCACAAAAGCATCAGCCAGAGTTCGCCCGCGCATGAAGGCGATGGGCGCGATTTCGATCTCGCCGCTTTCGATTCGACGCTCCACCTGTTCGGGCGGCATGCAATCGTACAGCGCATCATAAAGCGGGCGCAGATAGGGATCGACCTTGTCCTTCATATCGCCGGGCAGAAAGCCGAGCTTCTCCCCCGCCTCCACCGCAGGGCGTGACAGGATCAGGCGCTGGACGCTGCCCGTCATCAGCTGGCTTACCGCCTGCGCCACCGCCAGATAGGTCTTGCCTGTGCCCGCCGGGCCAAGAGCAAAGATGATGTCGTCCCGCGCAAGGCTGCGCATATAGACCGCCTGCATATTGGAGCGTGGCACGATTGTCTTGCGCCGCGTGCGGATCATGATCGGCGGAGCGTTCTTGTCCTCGCTCACAATCCCGTCGAGCGTGGGTTCATTGGACATCGCGATCAGCGCCTCAATCGCGCCCGCGTCCAGATCCTGCCCCATAGCGAGGCGGTCGTACATCGTGGTTAGCGTATCTCGTGCCCGCGCCACCGAGTCTTGCGGCCCCTCAATCAGGATCTGGTCGCCGCGCGCATGAATGAAGACACCCAGCCGGTTTTCGACCTGCACCAGATTGGCATCGAACTGGCCAAACAGCGGCCCCAGCAATGACTGGTTTTCAAAAGTGACTTCGGCGCGCGCGCGGCGCGCTTCACGGATCGGGGTCGGATCAGGTGAGATGACCGGATCGGTTGCTCTGGTTGGTCTGCGGCCCATTAAATCCCTTCATCCGGACTTGCGCTTCGAGTCGGAAAGGTAAGCGCCCCGCCCCGCAAAGCAAGCGCGTTGCAGAGTCTTGGCGGTGGATAGTCATGGTGTTGTAACGCTGCGGCGCGGATACGGGCGGCGCCTATTGGCTCTCGCCGATGATCTTTTTGCCGAGTGGATCTGTGGTCCGGCCATCCAGAGCCTGATTGGCAAAATCACCATCGGCAAAGACGTAATGCAGGAACAGCTGCTTGTGCCTTCCGCCACGCAATTCCTCTCGCCAATGCTCGATCTCGTGGCCCTGAAAGATGATCGCATCGCCCGGCGGAAGGTCGATCAAGGCGGTCTTTTCTCCCAGATCACGCAACCCGAATGGCCAGCCCTGATCCGCAGGCTCGCAGGCAATCGTAACCGACACAGTCACTTCGCAGGACTCGCGGTCGTGATGCGGCTCCAGCTGCGCGCCCGCATGATAGACGCGCCAGAATGCATAGGTTTCCTTGAGCGGCCGCCCGATGACGCTTTCAACCCTCTCACGGCAATCCCGCAGGTACAATTCGCCCAAGACAGGCGAGTACTCGTCCTCTGCCAAGGCTATATCATCGCTGGTCGATATCCGCCCGTCGCGTTGCGACACGTCCATCGCCATGGCCGCCATCGCAACCTGTCCCGGCTCAAGCAGGCGCTGTGTGACGGTGTAGCCATCCTGCCAGAAGGAGCCATCCTGCCGGAGAAAGGAGGCCATCGGACCGCTCAGCCCGCCGCGGCCAGTGCGCGGATATCTGTCGGCACGCCCCGTACGGAATTCAGCGCGGCCTCCATCATATCGACCTCGATCAGATCGCCCAGCTGCGCTGTAAGTCCCGGTTCCTCATCGAACCACACGCTTTGCAGCCACGGCGATTTACCGAGCCACTGGCCCTCAAACTTGCCCTTGCGCTCGACCAGAACTTTGCATCTCTTGCCAATGCTGGCCTCGTTAAAGGCCTGCTGGTCGCGGCGCAGGCGCTCTTGCAGGCGTTGCAGCCGATCATCCATCACCTCACGCGGGAGCTGATTGTCCATCGTCGCCGCCGGCGTGCCGGGGCGCGGTGAGTATTTGAAGCTGTAGGCATGCGCATAACGCACTTCATCCACCAGGGTCAGCGTGTCCTCAAATTCCGCCTCGGTCTCTCCGGGAAAGCCAACAATAAAGTCACCGGACAGCGCAATATCAGGCCGCACAGCGCGGAACCGTTCGAGAAGCTTCAGATAGCTTTGCGCCGTATGTGCGCGGTTCATGGCTTTGAGCACGCGGTCATTGCCCGATTGCACCGGCAAATGCAGATACGGCATCAGTTTATCGCACGAGCCATGCGCCTCAATCAGCGCCTCATCCATATCGTTGGGGTGGCTGGTGGTGTATCGCAGCCGCTCCAGGCCGTCGATCTCGGCGAGGCGATGGATCAGCTCCCCCAGCCCCGCATGGCGACCCTTCGTATCTTCACCCGACCATGCGTTGACGTTTTGCCCCAGCAGCGTGATCTCACGCGCGCCAGCTTCGACCAGCTTGTGCGCCTCATCAACCAAATCACTGAACGGGCGCGATATTTCCGCCCCGCGCGTATAGGGTACAACGCAATAGGTGCAGAATTTGTCGCACCCTTCCTGCACCGTCAGAAACGCCGTGGGAGAGCGCTTCTTGCGCTTTGGCAGACTGTCAAACTTGGCAATCGCGGGCATGTCGGTGTCGGTCGCGCGCTCCCCGCGCACCGCTTTGTCCAGCATATCGGGCAGGCGATGATACGCCTGCGGGCCGACCACCATGCTGACGGCAGGCGCGCGCGTCATGATCTCTTCACCCTCGGCCTGAGCCACGCATCCGGCCACCGCGATCATCGGCGCTTTCTTCTGGGTCTTGCCCTTCGTCAGCCGACCGATGTTGTGATAGATTTTCTCCGCTGCATTCTCGCGAATGTGGCAGGTGTTCAGCACAACCAGATCGGCGTCCTCGCCGTCGGGCGCAGCGGTCAGCCCCTGCTTGTCCAGCAGCTCTCCCATACGCTCGCCATCATAGACGTTCATCTGGCAGCCAAAGTTTTTCACACGGTAGGTCTTTGGCGGCTGCGGCGCGGTCTGTTTCTGGGGATTTTCCGGTTTCATGATGCGCCGCGCATTAGCGGGATGGCACTGCGAACTCAACTGCCGCGACTCTGCTCCGATCCGGTGGGCAGCGGGGTTATCTCCAGATCGGGATATCGCTGACGCAGCCGCTCCCTGATGACTTCGTAGCGTTCGAGCGAGTATCGCAAGATCGACTCCACACATTTGGGATCGTCCGGCTTGGCGCATATCGATCCGAACTTGTCCGATGTGATTCCATTGACCAACACTCGCACCTGTACCGAAAAAGCATCAGGGCCATATCTTTCCGGCAGAGTGGCGTTGTGCGCCACGGCGAGCGTCAATTGGGAATAACTTCGGGCTGTCGTCAAGCGATCGTCACGTCCCACTGCGACCCAGATCGCATCTGCCAGTCGAAGCGAGCGATAATCGTCATTCTCGCCATACACCCATACCTTTAGCGGTTCGGATGGCGCAACAGAAGCGGCGGGGACTGCCGAGGCCGATACAGGCTGCGCAATTTCAGACGGCGCAGTCGCACACGAAGACAGAACGGGCATAATCGCCGCAATTGCAATCGCAGCGCGAGGGTGAAGTGCCTTCATCGCAGAGCGCGCTATCAGAGCGGGGATATCTGCTCAACCGAAACGCGCCAAAATACCATTACTGGTGATCGTGGGTGCAATTGACGACGTTGGGCGATAGACAGCACGACCGTGACGCGGGGGCGACGAGAGATAAGGGGCGCTATGACATCAAAGACACCATCCACCTTTCCTGTGCCCGCCGGCCCGTTTCCGGATCACACCCAATTGGACGGGTTGTTCTATGATATCGGCGCTTTGACCGGGGAGGAGCGCGCCACACTTTCCACCGGCAAAAAGGTGGAAGGCATGGTGCTCGAAGTCGGCCCATCGTCCGCGCCCAGCCTGAGAGTATGGCAAGGAATTGCCGAGTGCCAAGGGCTTGCCGAGAGCTATCCTGCGATCACCGTCGCGGGCGTAGGCAGTTCGGGTCTGGGCGCAGCGGCACTCGCCCGCAATGTCGCCGATGCCTTTGATGAAAAGGTGCTCGCCGTCGTTTCGGGCTATGGCATGACCGATCTGGCGAGCGAGGCGATGGGTGGGTTTTTCCTGTTCGGCGGGCTCAATGCCATGCGCCATTCGATGCAGTCAGCCGAGCAATCCTGGGCTGACTGGTCATGGATGAGGCCTTCGGTATTCGGGAAACCCATGCAGCCGATGGACCCGGGCGAGCCGTGGCAGCTCGCGCATCACAGCAAGGATGTAAAAGCGCTGGTGGAGCTGGTCACAGACCGCGTCAGCACGCGCTGGCTGGTGGGCCATTCAAAGGGCAATCTGGTCATATCAGAAGCACTCTATGCCCTGAGAGCGCAGACGCGCGCCACCAATCAGGGCGACTTTTCCGACCTTGTTGGCGATCTGGAGATCATCACCTTTGGCGCGCGCATCGCCATGCCGCCCGAAATCAAGACCGTCATTGATGTGATGGGTGACCTGGACACATTCGGCGCGATGAACTCGCGGCCCGACATCCCGGTCGATATTTCGGTGAGAAACGCCTGGCACCATACGAACACGGCGCTGGCGTTTCATGTGCCGGTGACGAATGTGGTGCGAGGGATTTTGGACAAAGCCTAAACTTTCATCTGTCCGTGCTGAGCTCGTCGGAGCACTGCGTGTTCTCTTGCGGCGGCGGCGACATGCAACATGAACGCGACTTACACATTGGTTGCGCCCCGCACCCGTCCGATCACCAAATCGACGAGCCAGCCGAACCACCACGCCAGATACCACGGCCAGAAATACACAAGGCCCACGCCCAGCCAGACCCAGTCTTCTCCAACCGGATTGCCTTCGAAAAAGGCTAGGAATGCGGCGAACAACAGGGCGAGAGGGAGTGCCGCGAACAGGGCGATCCGCCCAAATCTGGCATACGGGATGAGCCGCCGCAGCAGTTTGATCGTGCCAAAGCCAAGCAGGCTCGCCAGCGCGTAAGAGCCGATAATCTCAACCATGTCTCAGATGCTTTGAGCAGCTCAGTTCTGAAAGCCCGGCGTGCGCTTCACTGCCCCGCTGCGATAGAACGAGGTGATGTCGAACCACAGATCGCGTTCTGCGCCGGATTTTGGATCGACCACCAGCAACACATGATAGGCGCGTTTCCCGTAGAGCGAGAGCGACTGTTGGCGCGCCTCATAGCCCAGCTGTTCCGCTATCTCATACTGCTTGCGACTGTTCGAAACCTTGATCGCGGTTTCGCGCGAAGAGCCCTGCTCTCCAGCCTGAACCGCGCTTAAATCGGGGGCTGGCGTTGTGGCGCAAGCACCCAGCGTCATCATCGCCGCGCAAAATGCGGTCACAACACCAGCCCGCCGGATCATGCGACTGTCGCTTTCACGATTTTGCCAGGGCTTGCAGGCGGCTCACCCTTGGGCAGGGCGTGGACGTGTTCCATGCCGCTCTCAACCTTGCCCCACACGGTGTATTGCTTGTCGAGGAAGGTCGCATCATCGATGCAGATGAAGAACTGGCTGTTGGCGCTGTCCGGGTTCTGCGAGCGGGCCATCGAGCACACGCCTTCAACGTGCGGTTCTGAATTGAACTCGGCCTTGAGATCGGGACGGTCGCTGCCGCCCATGCCGGTGCCGGTCGGGTCGCCGCCCTGAGCCATAAAGCCGGGGATCACGCGGTGGAACACCACCCCATCGTAAAAGCCTTCCTTGGCCAGCTCGGTGATACGCTCGACATGGCCCGGGGCCAGATCGGGTCGCAGTGTAATCACGACGTCCTTGCTGTCGCCATCTCCGGTATCAAGCGTGAAAGTCAGCGTGCTGTCGGCCATTTGCATGTTCTCCTGATTTGATGTGTCCAGATTTGATTTGAACCGCGCCTTAATGACTTAGCGCGCCCAAGTCACCCGCTTGCTTTTCGCGCGTCCCCGCCTAAACCCGCGAACATGGCGCACGGTCCCGGCCTTGATGATGATCTGCTGACGGCCGAAAAGCCGGTTGAGGAAGTGCGTCCGGATGACCGCGTCGATGATGAACGCCACGATGAGGAAAACCGGCTAAAGCCCCGCTATATCGCAAGCGTGCGCGATGCTCTGGCTGCGGGTGACAAATCGCTCGTTTACGATCTGGTCGAGCCGCTCCACCCCGCCGATATCGCTGACCTGATCGAGATTTTCGACAAGGGGGAGCGTGCGACCCTGGCCGCTTCGATCACGGATCTGATGTCCTCTGACGTCGTCGCCGAATTGAACGACCACGTGCGCGAAGACATGATGGAGGCGCTCGCGCCCGGCGATGTCGCAACCATTGCCGAGCAGTTGGAGACCGATGACGCGGTCCAGCTGCTCGAAGACCTTGATGAGGTTGACCAGCAGGCGATCATTGCCGAGCTGGAGCCGGAAACCGCAGAGGCTGTCAGCAGCGCGCTTGCCTATCCCGAGGAGACCGCCGGACGTCTGATGAACCGTCATGTCATGGCGGTGCCGGAACATATGACCGTGGGCGACCTGATCGATTATCTGCGCCAGGCGGGCGATCTGGAGCATGATTTCTTTGAAGTGTTCGTGGTCGATGCAGGCTTCCATCCGGTTGGCACATGCGCATTGAACTGGATTTTGACCTCGCCGCGATCGGTCAAGCTGACCGATGTGATGAAGCGCGACCAGACCCTGATCCCGGTGACGATGGATCAGGAAGAGGTCGCCCTGATGTTCCAGAAATACGCGCTGATCTCTGCCGCGGTGGTGGACGTGACCGGGCGGCTGGTCGGGCAGCTCACTGTGGATGATATCGTCCACATCATATCCGAAGAAGCGGGCGAGGATGCATTGCTGCTGTCTGGTGCGGGCGACGGCGACATCAACGAACCGATCCGTGAGGCCTATTCCAGCCGGGTGCGCTGGCTGATCGCAAACCTCGGCACAGCGGTGATCGCATCGGCCATCATCGCCTTTTTCGGTGCCGCGATTGAGGCTTTGGTGGCGCTCGCCGTGCTGATGCCGATTGTCGCGAGCATTGGCGGCAATGCGGGCACGCAGACCATGGCGGTGGCCGTGCGCGCGATTGCGACCAACCAGCTGACCCGGGCGAACACGTGGAAAATCGTTTGGCGCGAACTGCGCGTCGCTGTTCTTAACGGCATCACTGTCGCAGTTCTGATCGGGCTGGCGGTGGGGGCGCTTTACGAACCGATGCTGGGCGGTGTGATTGCTCTGGCGATGGTCATCAACATCGCGGTGGCGGGCCTTGCGGGCGTGCTAGTCCCGGTCATATTCGAGCGATTGAAACAGGACCCGGCGGTTGCCTCCTCGGTGTTTGTGACGATGATCACCGATTCGATGGGCTTTTTCGCCTTTCTCGGCCTCGCGGTTGTGAGTGGACTGGTGCCGATGGCTTGAGGGTTTCGCGAGGTGCCCCTACCTTGCCCCCATGCCGCTTCACATGACCAAGATCGCGTTCGGCGCGAAAAGCTATGAAGACCTCGCCGGATGGTATGAGGGGCGCACCGAAATCGGCCTGACGACCAAGTACCGCCCCAAACGGTATGAGGAGATGATTGGCGGATCGCTCTACTGGATTCTCAATCACGCACTGGTCGCGCGCTCCGAAATCCTCGGATTCAGCGAGACATCGGACGGGCGCTGGAACATTGATCTGAAACCCGAGCTGGTCCGCGTCCACCAACAGCGCAAACGCGCGCATCAGGGCTGGCGCTATCTCAAGGAAGAGAACGCCCCCGCCGATGTGGCCGCAGGCGAAGATATCGGCGATCCCCTGCCCGGCAAACTGGCGGGCAAGCTGGAGCGGCTGGGGTTGATCTGACGCGCTGTTCAAGGCAGGGCCGCAGATGGTGGCCTTGACGTCAACACGTCGCCAATTCGCGGCATCTTGGTGATCTGTCCGTCGTCGCCCACTTCATAGCCGATCCCCGCACGGCAATTGGCGGGATCCATCCGCCACACCCAGCCCTTGAGACCTCTTCCTGTTTCTTCGGGCGAAAACAGCGGCATGTTCATATACAGTCCGTCCTGCTCGCCAAGACTGAGCGTGCACATGACCTGCCGATTTTCCTCATACTCCTCGGGCTCGTCCAAGGCATCCACTTGAATAATCGTCATTCGTAGCGGTTCGGCTGTTACCAGAGAGGCCAGCGCCAGTGGTAAATCCTCAACTGGAGGTGCGCCGCGCCCATCATAGTGTTCTTTGCCAAATGGCGTCGAGAGCGTCGCGCTGAAAAGATAATCATCGGCGCGACCCAGGCGACCATTCTCACGAATGTCGAAGGCCATTTCGTCCAAGGCAAGGGTCCGGAGCAGATAGCGGTCCTCGCCTGACCGCATGAACAGCAGGGGATCGTCATTGGCGTCGTCCCCACTGAGAAGCCGCTGTGGTCCAAAGTCCAAGGTGACCTGCTGATCTCCGTAGCTCGTTTTCGTCAGCTCATAGCGCCCTCGATACTCGCGCGCGCCCGATCGCTCGTAATTGCGCTCATCGAGCTTCCAATGGATCAGCCGATAGCGACCGCTGCGCTCCAAAATCAGCAAGCGATGCCGGGAAAAGTAGGAGGACAGGTATAGCCCAGCTACATCCGCGCCGGGTTCCAAGTCCTTGACAGGTATTGAAAGATCAACCGGCAGTGCCTCGCGAAGGGTTGCAGGCTTTGTGGGCTTCTCCTGCGCTGCCGCAGCGACGCCCTGCGCTCTCATCCCGAGCAATCCGAGCACCAGGCCCAATATCCCTTCGCGCCGCGTCATGGCGTCAATTGCTCGGCGGCTTCGGGATCAGTGCAGGCGTGTTTGCCAGATATTCGCGATAATCCGGATCATCGCCCCAGCGTTCCAGCCCCTGCTTCATCTGAAGGTTCACGCCGCTGATCTTGGTCAGCAGCAGGAACACGAAGATCGGCGAGATGACCACGAGCCATGAAAGCCCTTGAAGTACCGGAATAGCGACTATCAGCACGCCGACCCAAAGGGTGATCTCGCCAAAATAATTGGGATGCCGCGACCATTTCCACAGCCCGACATTGATAAATTTGCCCTTGTTCGCCTCGTCCGCCTTGAACTTGCTTTTCTGCGCGTCGGCGACGGCTTCGATGGTGATGCCTGCGAGCCAGATGGCCACGCCAATCCAGAAAAACAGGCCAATCGGCGCTTTCTCCTGCGCGGTGATTGCGGCGAGCGCGGCGGAGGCAGTCAGCGTGACCCACAGCCCTTGAAGCGTCCACGCCACGAGGAAACGCGCGGGGCTCACCTTGATGTCCTCAAAACGGCTGTCAGTGCCGCCCATCGCATGAATGCGGATAAACAGGAACGTGCCCAGACGGATGCACCAGATGATGACCATCGCGGCCAACACGATGCTGCGCGTATCGAGCGACCCTTGCGCGGAATAGGCCGCCCAGCACGCGAACAGCGTCACCGTTGCATAGGTAATCGCCCCGGTCGTGTCATAGAACGTATCCGCCTTGGCGATGGCCGAGGGGATAAAGACCACCCAGTTGATCACCATCGCCAGCACGACGCACAAGAAGAAGGCGGATGTGCCGAAAATCTCGACACTTTGCGATCCGGCGAAAAAACCGAACGCGGCCGCAATGATTGCGACGACCAGAACTACGATGATGCTTTTCATGGATGTTCCAACGGGTCAGCCCGATACGTGTTCCAACGCAATCGTCTCGCGATTGTCAGATGGCGGCGCGCGATTTGGCGACCACACGGCGCAGGGCATTCACATAGGTTTCGGGAGCCTGCGCGCCGGGGATCATGAATTTCTCATTCACAATCATTGCGGGGACGCCGGTGATGTTGAGGTCATACGCCTGACGCTCCTCGGCAAGCACCCGGGCATCCAGATCTGCAT
>JBARXS010000026.1:0-14830 GCA_049647465.1 Erythrobacter sp. | reverse complement strand
ATCTGCATGTCCTCGCCGCGATACAGCGCGCCGATTTCGTCCACACCCGCAATTTCCTCGGAGAACCGGACGCAGCGAGTGCAGTGGATACAGCGGGTCATGATCGTCTTGATCAGCGGGCCCATATATTTCTCGGTGACGGCACGCTTGTTTTCCTGCGTGCGTGAGACCCCGCGACCATAGGCGACGGCCTGATCCTGCAAATCGCACTCGCCGCCCTGATCGCAAATCGGGCAATCGAGCGGGTGGTTGATGAGCAGGAACTCCATCACCCCTTCGCGCGCTTTTTTGACCATCGGCGTATCAGTGCGGATCTCCTGACCTTCGCCAGCGGGCAGCGCGCACGACGCCTGCGGCTTGGGCGGACCCGGCTTCACTTCGACCAGACACATGCGGCAATTGCCCGCAATACTGAGG
The DNA here is from genome assembly GCA_049647465.1 of Erythrobacter sp. Taxonomy (GTDB): domain Bacteria; phylum Pseudomonadota; class Alphaproteobacteria; order Sphingomonadales; family Sphingomonadaceae; genus Erythrobacter. The sequence goes on along the minus strand of JBARXS010000026.1, from coordinate 14,413 downwards.
CGCTCGTGATAGCAGAAACGCGGGATTTCCTTACCCGCAAGCTCGCACGCCTGCAGCACAGTCGCTCCCGCCGGGACTTCGATTTCTTCGCCGTCTACGGTGACTTTAGGCATCGCTCAGAGTTCCGTCCGAATTAATGATCTTGCACTGGCTGAAGACTTTCATCGGCGCGCCGTTCGATTGTTTTGCTGAAACCAAAGATGGGTTGGGGAGCTCTGGATTGATCAATTCGAAGCTGGTGAAAGCCATTCCAGCGCCCGCCAGCAAATCCCTGTCGACTTGCTCAGCATCGTCACCAATTTTATCGAGATCCTTGGCCAGAAAATGCATCGAACACAGCCCGGCGGTATCAAAAGCAGCTTCTTCGGCATCCAAAGATATTGGCGATTTCTTGTCGATCTTGCGCAGAGCTTTGAAGACCGATTTGGAATCAAACTCGACCGCTTCGAATTCGGATTCGGGTGCCACGGTGCTTGCACAGATCGCTTTGAGCCTGAATCCGAGGTTAGAAGCGCGCTTCCTCTCGTCCTCTCCAAGTTTCGATCTTGGTCCACCAAGTTCGATCCAGTTCTTGCCGGAAACGGGAGCTTGCTCAGCGATGCAAGCCGCCCAATCCTTCGAGGACTGGGCACTTACGCCGAATGCTCCGAATGCTCCGCCAACAAGTGCGAGTGGGATGAGCATTGCAAACCTCACTCCGCCGCCTCCACGAATTGTGCGTTGTGTTCATGGATGCGCTTTTCCAACTCTGGCCGGAAATGCCGGATCAGGCCCTGGATTGGCCACGCGGCTGCATCGCCAAGCGCGCAGATCGTGTGACCTTCGACCTGCTTGGTCACCTCGTGCAGCATATCGATTTCTTCGATCGCTGCATCGCCGGTGCGCAGGCGCTCCATCATGCGCCACATCCAACCGGTGCCCTCGCGGCACGGCGTGCACTGGCCACAGCTTTCGTGCTTGTAGAAATAGCTGATCCGGCTGATCGCGCGCACGATGTCGGTGGACTTGTCCATCACGATGACGGCAGCCGTGCCCAGACCGCTCCCCAGCTCCTTGAGCCCGTCAAAGTCCATATGCGCCGAGCGAATTTGCTCTGCCGGTACCAGCGGCACCGAGGAACCGCCGGGGATCACCGCGAGCAGATTGTCCCACCCGCCGCGAATGCCGCCGCAATGTGTCTCGATCAGCTCTTCAAAGGTGATGCCCATCTCTTCCTCGACCACGCAGGGCTGTTCGACATGCCCGCTGATCTGGAAGAGTTTGGTGCCGTGATTGCCCTCGCGCCCAAAGCTGGCAAACCAACTCGCGCTACGCCGCAGGATCGTGGGCACAACCGCGATACTCTCGACATTGTTCACCGTAGTGGGGCAACCATACAGGCCCGCACCCGCCGGAAACGGCGGCTTGAGGCGTGGTTGGCCTTTCTTGCCCTCAAGGCTCTCAATCATCGCGGTTTCTTCGCCGCAGATATACGCGCCAGCGCCGCGATGCATGAACACGTCGAAATCATAGCCTGAGCCACTGGCATTCTTGCCAATCAACCCGGCATCGTAAGCTTGGTCAATTGCCGCCTGAAGCGTCTCGGCCTCGCGAATATACTCGCCGCGCACATAGATATACGCCGCCCGCGCGCGCATGGCGAAACCGGCGATCAGCGCACCTTCGACAAGTTTATGCGGATCATGGCGCAGGATTTCACGATCCTTGCAACTGCCCGGCTCGGATTCGTCAGCGTTGATGACGAGGAAGCTGGGACGACCGTCCTTGCTTTCCTTTGGCATGAATGACCATTTGAGACCGGTCGGAAAACCCGCCCCACCCCGTCCACGCAGGCCCGAGGCCTTCATCTCTTCGATGATCACGTCCTGGCCGCGTTCAAGAACGGCCTTTGTGTTGTCCCAGTCACCGCGTGCCTGCGCGGCCTTCAGGCCCCAGTCCTGAAAGCCGTAGACATTGGTAAAGATGCGGTCCTTGTCAGCCAGCATTGGTCTGTCCTTCGTTCTTCAACTTCTTAATCCGCACCAGCGACAACACTTGCAAAACCAGCCCCAGCGCCATCAGACCGATGCCCAAATTCACTTGGCCCGTGGCCGAGAAATATGCGCCCGCCGCGAAATTGATCAGCCCGCCGACTGCGAAGAACAAGACGATGCGGTCCATCACCAGTCACCCCGATAATCGTGGTTGGCGTCGACCATTTCCTTGAGCGTCGTGACGCCGCCCTTGGGTTCGGACGTGTGACGACCCGGTTCTTGCGTGCCCGCTTTTGGCGTCTCGCCTGCTGCCAGCGCATCTAGCACCGCGTCGAGGCGTTCTGGCGTCAAATCCTCGTAATTGTCATCGTTGATCTGGACCATCGGCGCGGTGGCGCAATTGCCCATGCATTCGACTTCGGTGAGGGTCCAAAGCCCGTCTTCGGAGACCTCGCCCTTGGCCATGCCGCGTTTCTTGCAGGCGGCGATGATATCGTCGGAGCCGCGCAGCATACACGGGGTCGTGCCGCAAACCTGAACGTGGAATTTCCCGACCGGCTTCATATTGTACATGAAATAAAAGGTCGCGACTTCGAGCACGCGGATTGCGGGCATGTCGAGATAGTCGGCGATATACTCGATCACCGGGATCGGCAGCCAGCCTTGCGTATCGGTTTCTGCGCCCACCTGTCGCTGACCCAGATCGAGCAGCACCATGACCGCCGATTTCTGGCGGCCATCGGGGTATTTGGCGATGTGATAATCCGCCTTGGCCTTATTCTCTTTGGTCCACGCAAAGTCGCCCCAGCGCGCGCGGAGTTCTGGTGTGTCTGGAGCTGGCGTTCTGTCAGCCATTATCTTCTTCTCCAGAGTTCATGATCTCCTGCGAAAGCAGGAGCCCAGTTGCAGCGCTGGATGCTGGATTCCTGCTTTCGCAGGAAATCACAGTCGCGCGGAATTCTTGTGTGTCGGGTGCGGGTGTGCGGTCAGCCATTGTCTTTCGCTCCTCGCTTCTGAGCAAAGAGCCAGACGATAATTACAACAACTCCGCCGATACCGTACTGAGTGAGGCTTTCTCCAAATTTAGGCTCGCCACCGTCCGCAGAACCGAAGGCATACAAAAACGTGGCAATGGCGACCGCGCTCAAGACCGTAGCCAGAACGAGTTGAGTGCTGACGAGAAATCTCTTTAAGACTAACCGTAGAATTGCGCTCAAAACTCCAATTGCGATCACTGATCCGACCAGTTGCCCGAAAAAGAAACTCACCGGTCACACTCCCCGAACACCACATCAATCGCGCCCAGAATGGCGGTCGCGTCGGGCAGCATGTGGCCTTTGCACATGAAATCCATCGCTTGCAGGTGGCTGAAAGCTGTCGGGCGAATCTTGCAGCGGTATGGCTTGTTTGTCCCGTCGCTCACCAGATAGACGCCGAATTCGCCCTTAGGACTTTCGGTCGCGACGTAGACTTCACCGGCGGGCACATGGAAGCCTTCGGTGTAGAGCTTGAAGTGGTTGATCAGGCTTTCCATCGACTGTTTCATCTCGCCGCGCTTGGGCGGGACGACCTTGTTGTCGCTGCTGGCGATGGGACCGCCGGGCATCTGCGCGATGCATTGACGGATGATCTTTGCGCTCTCACGCACTTCCTTCACGCGCACCATGAAGCGGTCATAGCAATCCGAATTGGTGCCGACCGGAATGTCGAAATCCATGCGGTCGTAGACATCATAGGGCTGCGATTTGCGCAAGTCCCAGGGAATACCTGCGGCGCGGATCATCGGGCCGCTAAAGCCCCACTTCACCGCATCATCGCGGCTGACCACGGCAATATCGACATTGCGCTGTTTGAAGATGCGGTTGTCGATCACGAGGCTCATGGCGTCGTCGAACAGCTGGAAGAACCGGTTATCGAGCCAGTCGCCAATATCCACCAGCAGCTTTTCCGGCACATCCTGATGCACACCGCCGGGACGGAACCAAGCCGAGTGCATGCGCGCACCGCTCGCGCGCTCAAAGAAGGTCAGGCAATCCTCGCGCAGGTCCATGATCCACAGGTTGGGCGTGAATGCGCCAACGTCCAGCACATGCGCGCCCATATTGAGCATGTGGTTGCAAATGCGCGTCAGCTCGGCGAACAGCACCCGCAGATATTGCGCACGCTCGGGCACTTCGAGGTCGAGCAGCTTCTCAATCGCGAGAACATAGGAATGCTCCTGACACAGCGGCGAGCAATAATCCAAACGGTCGAAATAAGGCAGCGCCTGCAGATAGGTCTTCTGCTCGATCAGCTTTTCGGTGCCGCGATGCAGCAGGCCGATATGCGGATCGACGCGTTCGATCACTTCGCCGTCCAGTTCCATGACCATGCGCAAAACGCCATGCGCGGCCGGGTGCTGAGGCCCGAAATTGATTGTGTAATTCGTGATGACTTCGCCATCGGTGGTCGGGGATTCTTCGATCTGCATGATCAGTCCTCACCCTCCTCAATTTCAATCTCAATCATATATGGCGGTACCGCATCCGTGCCCTCGGCTGCGTTGGCCTCGGCTTTCGGTCCGGCGCCTGTATCGGCAGGCTTTTCCGTAACCTTGGGCTTGTCCACCTGTGGCGGCCCATCAGCTTTTTCATCACCGGGCAGCACATAGTCCGAACCTTCCCATGGTGAGAGGAAATCGAAGGTCCGCATATCCTGCGCCAGTTCAACCGGCTCATAAACGACGCGCTTCTCATCCTCGGAATAGCGCAGCTCAGTATAGCCGGTCATCGGGAAATCCTTGCGGAACGGGTGCCCTTCAAAGCCATAATCGGTGAGGATGCGGCGCAAATCCTTGTTGCCCGCGAACGTGACCCCGAACATGTCAAACACCTCACGCTCAAGCCAACCGGCATTGGGCCACAGCGTCGTGACCGTAGGCACGGGCGTGTTCTCATCGGTCGACAGTTTGACCATGATCCGGTGGTTCTTCGTCAGCGAAAGCAGCATGTAAACAACTTCGAACCGCTGAGGGCGATCGGGATAGTCTGCACCCGCGATTTCCATCAACTGTTGATAGCCGTGATCATCGCGCAGAACGCGCAGGACATCTTCGATATTCTCGCGCTTGGCCTTCAGAATGATCTCGCCATGCGCTTCGTCGCCGCCGTTCAGCCAGACGCTGACGGACGAAGCGAGGGCGTCCAAAACACCCTCGTTCGAGGCAAATTTGGGGGCGGAATGTGCGACCATTATCTGCGCGCCTTATCTCTCAATCGTGCCCACGCGGCGGATCTTGCGCTGCAATTGCATAACACCGTAAAGCAGGGCTTCGGCGGTTGGCGGGCAACCGGGCACATAGATATCGACCGGTACGATCCGGTCACATCCGCGCACTACTGAATAGCTGTAGTGGTAATAGCCGCCACCGTTCGCACACGATCCCATGCTGATCACATATTTGGGATCGGACATCTGGTCATAGACCTTGCGCAGTGCCGGAGCCATCTTGTTACACAGGGTGCCAGCGACGATCATCAGGTCGGACTGGCGCGGTGATGCGCGCGGGGCCGCGCCAAAGCGCTCCATATCATAACGCGGCATGTTCACGTGGATCATCTCCACCGCGCAGCATGCAAGACCAAAGGTCATCCACCACAGCGATCCGGTCCGCGCCCAGTTGAACACGTCTTCGGTGGAAGTGATGAGGAAACCCTTGTCATTCACTTCGGTCTGGAGCGCGCTGAAATACTCTGCGTCAGGCTGTTTGACCTCGCCGCCCTTCGCTGTGGGCATCAGCTGCGCCGCTTCGGCGGCATTGATCGGAGCGGTCGGCGGAGTGATTATCGTTGAAGAATTGCTCATTCCCAGTCCAGAGCTCCCTTCTTCCATTCGTAAGCAAGGCCGATGGCCAGAATTCCGAGGAAAGTCATCATCCCGATCCAGCCAACCCAGCCTGTCTCACCCAAGCTGACCGCCCACGGAAACAGGAACGCGGCCTCCAGATCGAAAATGATAAAGCTGATCGCGACCAGATAAAACCGAACGTCAAATTGACTGCGCGCGTCCTCAAACGCGGGGAAACCGCACTCATATTCCGACAGTTTCTCGGCGTCAGGATTGTGCGTGCCGGTAAGACGCGAAACGCCCATCGGCAGAAACACAAAAAGCACCGACAACCCGAGCGCAATAAAAATGAATATCAGTATCGGCAGATACTGGGTGAGTTCCGTCACGGCAAAATTTCCACGGTAATTAATCCCACAGCGCACCTAAGCCTCTCGCCCGAGTGACGCAAGGGCGCGACTCGGGCAAAACTACGCATGAATGTTGCAGCAAATCGAACGGCCCTCGCAAGGACCGCCCGGACCGGGCATCACTTCATCATATTGGCGGCAGCCTTCTCGGTCGCCTTGCCATACGGCGGCTTGAAACCGCCCAGCTTGGCAATGTCGATCTTGGGCTGGTGATAGACCGCGCGGGCATGGCTGAATTCACGAAAACCCTCGACCGCGTGATAACTGCCGATGCCCGATGGGCCGACGCCGCCGAACGGCAGGTCTTCCATTGAGACGTGGAAAATCACGTCATTCGTGGTCACACCGCCAGAGATCGTGCGGGTCAGCACACGCTCCTGCTCGTCCTTGTCATCGCCGAAGTAATACAGGCCCAGCGGACGGTCATTCTCGTTGATGTAATCCACCGCCTGATCGACCGCCTTATAGGTTTTGACGGGCAGGACCGGGCCAAAGATCTCTTCCTGCATGACGGTCATTTCGTCATTCACATTCTTGAGGATGGTCAATGGCATCTTGCGCTGGTTGGCATTGCCGAAATCCTCGTTGCCCGGATTGACCTCGATTACCTCGGCACCCTTGCCGCGCGCATCCTCGACCAGGCCCTGAAGCCGCTCAAAGTGCCGGTCGGAAACGATGGAGGCGTAATCGTCGTTCTCCAGCAGCGTCGGATACATCGCCGAAACGCCATTGGAGACGCCGGCAACCGCTTCGTCCTGCTTGTCCTCGGGCACATACATATAATCGGGCGCGAGGCAGATTTGTCCGGCATTCATCATCTTGCCCAAGGCGATGCGCTCACCCGCTTTCGCGAAATCGGCGCTCCGGCCCATGATCACGGGCGACTTACCGCCCAGCTCCAGCGTGACCGGAACAAGGTTTTCCGCAGCAGCCTGCATCACGCGGCGGCCCGTCGCGGTTGATCCGGTGAAGACCAGGTGGTCAAACGGAAGCGATGAAAACGCGGCGGCCACTTCGGGGCTGCCGGTCACGACAGCCACTTCGTCAGCCGTGAAATACTCGGCCACCAGTTCCGCCATCAGCTGGCTGGTGCGCTCGGTAAACTCGCTCGGCTTGATCATCGCCCGGTTGCCCGCGGCCAGCACCTGCATCAGCGGCCCGAAAGCGAGCTGCAGCGGGAAATTCCAGGGCGAGAGGATGCCGATCACGCCTTTGGGTTCATAGCGGACCTCGGCCTTGGCCCCCAAAAGCCCGAGCGGAAACTGGACCGGGCGCTTTTCGGTCTTCGCCCACTTGTCCATGTTCTTGAGCGCGTGTTTGCCCGCACCAACAGTCGCCGCGACATCGGTGAGCATGCTCTGATGTTCGGAGCGGCTCCCGAAATCGGCGCTCATTGCCTTGGCAAATTGCTCGGAATGCTCGCTGACCAGAGCCATGGCCCGTTTGATACGGTCCTTGCGCATACCCATACTCTCGGGCCGAGAGGCGGTGAACGCGCTGCGCTGCAAATGCAAAATGCCTTCAAGTTCTTCGCGACGATCATCGGCCATAATTCTGTCTCCCGGAGGGCTTATCATTGATTTTGATTTGTCATCCATGTCGCGCAAACGGAGCTGGCTTGCAAGCGCGACCCGTTCAACGCCTGCAACCACGCTTACGACCAATTGTGGACCCTGCTCTTGATTGCCATTGCGCAGCGCGGTGACTACATCCGCGAAATACCTCGCACGATATATGATAAAGGATATCTCCCATGGCGCAGTTCTCAGCCGAAGACCCCATCGTCATCCTGTCTTATGCCCGCACTCCGATGGGCGGAATGCAAGGCGCACTGGCCGACGTTTCAGCGACCGATCTGGGCGCCACGGCTGTTAAGGCAGCGGTTGAACGGTCCGGCGTGAGCGGCGAGGACTTTGACCGTGCCTATATGGGCTGTGTCCTGCCAGCAGGCCTGGGTCAGGCCCCGGCGCGCCAGGCGGCGATCAAGGCCGGCCTGCCGCAATCGGTGGAAGCGACAACAGTGAACAAGGTCTGCGGATCAGGCATGCAGACCGTGATTATGGGCGCGGAGGCTCTCGCAAGCGGCACGATTGACATGGTCGTATCCGGCGGGATGGAGAGCATGACCAACGCGCCTTACCTTCTGAAAAAGCACCGCTCTGGCGCCCGGCTTGGCCATGACACCACCTATGATCACATGTTCCTCGACGGGCTGGAAGACGCCTATGAGGAAGGCCGCGCGATGGGCACTTTCGCGCAGGACACCGCAGACAGCTATCAAATGACGCGAGAGGAAATGGACGAATACGCCATCGCCTCCCTTTCGCGCGCCAACGCCGCCATCGAAAGCGGCGCGTTTGATGGCGAAGTCGTTCCCGTCACGTTCAAGACCCGCAAGGGTGATGTCACGGTCGAAACCGATGAGCAGCCGGGCAAAGGCCGTCCGGACAAGATCCCGCAATTGCGCGCAGCCTTTGCCAAAGACGGAACAATCACAGCTGCGACCTCAAGCTCGATCTCCGACGGAGCAGCCGCTCTTGTGCTGACGCGTGAGAGCGTTGCCAGGGCAAAGGGGCTCGTCCCGGTCGCCAAACTGGTTGCCACTGGCGCGCACGCCCATGCCCCGGCCGACTTTACCACCGCGCCCATCCCCGCCATCCGGAAGGTGCTGGACCGTGCCGGTTGGAGCATTGAGGATGTTGACCTGTTCGAAGTCAATGAGGCGTTTGCCTGTGTCGCGATGTTCGCCATGCGCGATCTCGGCATTCCTCATGAAAAGATCAACGTGAATGGCGGCGGCACCGCTTTAGGTCACCCGATCGGTGCCAGCGGCGCGCGGATCATCGTGACATTGCTCAACGCGCTCAAGACGCAAGGAAAGAGCAAGGGCGTCGCCAGCCTGTGCATCGGCGGCGGAGAAGCGACGGCGATTGCGGTGGAAATGATTTGAACCGAGCGGGTCTAGCAGCGCTCATTTACCTGACTGTGTGCGCCTGCGGGCCGCAGAGCGCGGGCGATAAGCCTGTGGACCCGGAGGCCGATAATGCACCAATTACTGCTCTGGCCCCCGGCATTTACGCGATTGGCGACGGCACCGAATTCTATGTCCGCACGCGCCTGAACGCGGACGGAACCTATACCGATCTGGGTGACGCGATGGAGCCAATCGGCGGCGGCACATGGCGCAATGATAGCTCTTACGTCACATGCTTTGATCCCGAGGATGATCGCAAGGTTCGCGAGGAGCGATGCTGGGCCTATGACGAAGCGCGGCCCGATGGCTCATTCATGACAAGGCGCGTCGGCGGGATGGAGCATTACCTCGTCACGCCTATTGGAGAGGACGGAGAGCCGCTTTAATCCGCAGCTGCGGCCAGTTCCTCATCGCCCCACAGGCGCCCTGCAGGAATCCATCCGCTGCGCCCGGAAATATCAACCTGGCACCAATCATCGCGGCACTGCAAAAGGTCACCCACAACGCCGGGTTCGGCGCGCCAGCGCAGCGCCGATTTGGCATCAGGCCCCTCACGGATGATCACGGCGCCCTCACCCACGACGATGGCGGAGCGCGTCAGGCTAAGCTGGCTGCTCGCAATCCAGCCCTGATCGCCGTCCGGGTCCTCAACCAACCACCACCCGTCCAGCGTCCGCATGACCTTCACCGGCAATCTTGCGCGGACATACACCCACTCGATCGGGTATTCCCGGCTTGGCCCCACCCGCATGCGCACTTCGTTGAATTTCATCGACGCCCAATAGGGCGGCTCGCTATCCGGCGCAGCCCCGGCAACAGGCACCAGGACACCGAATGTGAGCCCTGCGAGAATCAGCGCAAAAAGCGGTCGAATTGAAGTCATGACAGCAACCTAGCGAGAGCGACGCCACCAGATCAAGAACGCATCTCGCCAACATGCTTGACCACTTGCCCCCGCTGCCATTAGCGCATGCCCCATGGCAACTCATCACGCAGCTCCGCACTTCCCATCCGGCAAACCCAAAGTGGTGGTCACACGCCAGCTAATGCCCGCAGTTGAGGCGCGTATGAGCGAACTGTATGACACGGTCCTCAATCCCAAAGATACCCCAATGAGCGAAGACGCTCTGGTCGCGGCGATGCAGGATTGCGACGTTCTCGTCCCCACTGTCACAGACCGGATCACAACCGCGATGATAGAGGCTGCCGGAGACCGACTGGGCCTGATCGCCAGCTTTGGCGCGGGCACGGAGCATATTGATCTGGCGGCGGCTGCCGCACGCAAGATACTGGTGACGAACACGCCGGGCGTCTTCACCGACGACACCGCCGATCTCGCCATGGCCGCAATCATCGGCGTGCCGCGCCGCATCCGCGAGGGAACCGCACTGGTACGCCGGGGCGAGTGGAGCGGCTGGGCACCCTCTGGGCTGCTCGGGCGAAAGCTGGGCGGAAAGGTTCTGGGCATTGTCGGCATGGGCCGCATCGGTCAGGCAGTGGCGCACCGCGCCCGCGCATTCGGCCTCGAAGTTGCGTACACAAACCGCAAGCGTCTGCCCGAAGCGATCGAAGGGATGCTTGGCGCGCGCTATGTCGAGAGCGTCGATGCACTGATTGCCGAGGCGGACATCCTCACCCTGCACTGCCCGCTGACTGATGAGACGCGCGGCCTGCTGAATGAGCGCCGGATTGCCTCAATGAAGCCAGGCGCGTGCATCATCAACACGGCGCGCGGCGAGTTGATCGATCAGGAGGCATTGATCGCGGCCCTGCATGACGGACGACTGATCGGCGCAGGGCTGGATGTGTATCCCGACGAGCCCAAAGTGGACCAGCGCCTGCTCGACCACCCCAATGTCATGACCCTGCCCCATATCGGCAGCGCCACAGCAGAAGGCCGCGAGGCCTCAGGCGAAAAGGTCATCGCCAATATACAGTTCTGGAAAGACGGCCACCGCCCGCCCGATCAGGTGCTCACGGCGTTGGTTTGATGGCTGGAGTCAGATATCAGATACCGCCCAAAGTGCTCGATCTAGAGCAATTGGCCAAGTCGCCCGAAGTCTGCGCCGCTTTACCCCGACTGAAACGCGTCGTTCGCAAAGCCGGGCATACTCAGTCCTGCCTAGCTGACCTGATGCAGGCCGATGCCTTCCTAACCAATCTACGATCACTACCAGGCATCAATTCCAAATTTCAAACCAAAGGTGACGATGTCGTAGCAAATGCTCTCCTAATTGGAGCGGTAATCTTCTATGCGCGAGCTACTTCAACGTCCGGCAGTAAAGGGGAACGTGGGTCAGCTGATATTCGATCAAGTCTCTCGAGCAAAGAACTTGGAGACCATAGTTTAATCGTCACAGTCCGAAATACGGCAATTGCGCACGTTTACAGTGATCGCAAACTAGATGACGTATCTTGGCATTCTCAACGGCTTTGTCTAATACAAGATGGCGTGGGGTTTCGCCCCGCCAGCGCTTCAAACATGGTCACTGTGAATTCTAAGGTCGCTCGGAGCCTAGAGCGCCAGCTGCCAATAGCGCTAAAAATTCTCCACGAGCGCTTTCAAAAACACATCGAAAAAATTGCTTCTGATTTGCAGAACGCCGATCTCGATATTTCAATTTATTTAAAGCACGAAGTAGATCCAGTAGAATTTTTTGGCAGTGAAGCAATGGCTAAGTCAGTAGTTGAAAACCCAAGCCAAGCACAAATTCGGCGGATACCTGACTAAATATCAATCCCCCGTCAGAATCCGCTCTACCAGTTCGCCCACGCTTGGCGTGTAGCCGTTGGAGTAGAACGGGTCGGTCTTGAACCGGTATGCCGCGTGTCCTGCAAAGGCGAGGTTGTCCGCCGGATCATCGCCGTGCGCGATTTCCTGCAAGGTTTTCTGAATGCAGAAGCTGCGCGGATCGGCGAGGCGTCCGGTGGTGAAGTCGTCGTGGTCTTTCCAGCTGGAAAAACCGCAATGCGACAGGCAGCCCATGCAATCCTGCTGGTCCTTGCGGATCGTGTCGCGTTTCTCCGGCGTGACGAACACAATAGTGCCGTCGGGCGTTTTGAGCGGTTCGGTGTGCCCTGCCCGCATCCAGGCATCCGCCTTGGGCTTGTCCTCCGGCTTGATCCAGAAACTGCGCGCCTTGCCCTCTTCCCCCAATTGCACGGTGCCTTCTTCCACTCCACGCTTGAAGAACGGGATCTGACGCTCCGACCGGTGCATCAGATCATACAGGAACGGTGTCTTGACCGCACTGGAATAAAAGCCCGTGGGCGAAAACTTGTGCAGCAGCACATCGCCTTCGTTGAGGTTGCGGAGCAGGTCTTTCCAGATATCGGGAATCGGGCTCTCGCGCGTGAGCAAAGGCCGCGTGCCATACTGGAACGCGATCTTGCCTAGCTCGGGATTGTCGATCCAGTCTTCCCATTCGCGCAGGAACCACACACCGCCCGCCATCACGATCGGCACATCATCCGAAACGCCCTCGGCGCGCATCATGTCGCGCAGCACCTTGACGCGGGGATAGGGGTCTTCGGGCTTGGTCGGGTCTTCCGCGTTGGAAAGGCCGTTGTGCCCGCCTGCCAACCATGGATCTTCATAGACCACGGCGGCCATCAGGTGAGGCACATTCTTGTAGCTGCGTTTCCACAAGGCACGGAAGGCCCGGCCCGAGCTGACGATAGGGAGGTAGCAGACATCATGTTTGGCCGCGATATCCGCCAGTTTATAGGGCATTCCTGCCCCGCATGTGACACCGCTGACCAGCCCTTTGGTCCGGCTCAACACCCCTTCAAGCACGTCCTGAGCGCCGCCCATTTCCCACAGGACATTGATGTTGATCGCACCCTTGCCACCAGAAAGATCGTGTGCGCGCTCAACCTGGGCGACCGCGCCGTCAATGGCATACTGGACCAGCTCCGCGTGCCGTTCACCGCGGGTCGCCCCGTGATAGACTTGCGGAATAACCTCGCCGTTTTCGTCGTAGCTATCCGCGTTTACCGCACTCACTGTGCCAATGCCGCCCGCCGCTGCCCATGCACCGGAACTGGCATGATTGGTGGCCGAAACGCCTTTGCCGCCCTCAACCAGAGGCCAGACTTCGCGCCCGGCATAATTGATCGGGCTTAATCCCTTAAACAAATTCTAGCTCCCCATGCGCAGGCTCCCCCGCGCCTCAACTTGCGCCCGACATAAGAATGCGTCGGTCGCTTAGCAATGGATGGTGACGGCGTATCACCTGACAATCTGGCAATTCAGCCGTTCAAACAGCTTTCTATCGCTTCAGGCGCCGGTCGTTCGTTGGCCCGCTCAAAACGGGCAAAATAGCCTTTGATGTCAGGCTTTTCGGTGAATTCCAGCAAGTGATAGCCGACCGCCTCAAACTCGCAGAACAGCAAATTGTGCGGGATGCCATGCTGGCCGGGCGGGCGTTCGGTCTCGACCACGATAATCTGCCCCGCTTCAGCCAAGGCAGGCCACATGCGCCACAAAAACGCATAGGGTTCAGTCACTTCATGGTACATATGGACAAGGAAAATGCGATCAAAGCTATCAACGGGCAACTGCGGATCGTCCTCTTTGCCCAGCTTGATCGAGATATTCTCAAGCCGCTCGCGCTCCACCCGGCGGCCCAGTCGCTCCAGCGCCTCTCGGTCGATATCCTGCGCCAGAACACGGCCATCCTCGCCGACGCGCTCTGCCAGGCGAACGGTGTAATACCCCTCGCCCGCACCGATATCGGCGACTGTCATCCCCGGCGTGATTGCAGCGAGGTCCATGACCTTTTGCGCTTCGCCGCGTTCGTCGCGCGCATCTTCGTTGGAAAACTGGTTGGAGACAACACTGACGACTGCCCGGTCAGGTTCGGGAAATGCCAATGCTGTCTCTGGCCGAGAGGCTTCAGGTGACATCATGTCACAACCTGCAAGCATCACCGCCACAACACTGCAAAGCGCGAGCCGAAGCACTATTCCACATCCTCCACATCCACCGTCTCGCCCGTCACACGCTGAGCCAGCGCGGCTGAGATGAAGGCATCAATTTCGCCATCCAGCACCTTGTCAGGAGAGCTGGAAGTCTCACCTGTGCGCAGGTCCTTGACCATCTGATAGGGCTGGAGAACGTAGGAGCGGATCTGGTGCCCCCATCCAATCTCGCTCTTCTCCTGATATTCGCCGGACGCGGCTGCTTCACGCTCCGCCATCTCGCGTTCGAACAGACGCGCCTTCAGCAT
>JBARXS010000025.1:0-19082 GCA_049647465.1 Erythrobacter sp. | reverse complement strand
GCGACCCGGAAGGGGCGCGCAAACAAGAGCTCATCCCTTCCCTCAACTTTTTTCTCAGCCGGTTCGTAACTAAAGGCGAGCACGTAACGAATTGTCGCATGAAGCCATTGTTCACCTTTGCGCAAGTGAAGGTCAGCCATTGGCTCCGACAGCGACAAAACAACGCCGACACAGAGACTGACCATGACCCTCTTCTCCCGTGATCTTTACCGCCAGCTTGGCCTTGGCTTTCTGATTGGTGCCGCGATGGTTGGCGCCGTTAATGCCGAGGTCCTATCCGACGCATTCTCGCCGCCCGCGCAGGCTGCCGAGCTGCCTCAAGCGCCCGCGCCGTCCGATGAATTTGTGATCGCTCCCCTCGATTGAGGACACCAATAATGCGTATTCCCTTTGCCCCAACCGCCCTAGGACTGGTCGCGGTCGCCGCCGCACTGGCGGTGTCCGGCCTCCCCACCCCCGCTCAGGCGGAGCGCGTGGTCAATGCGCCCTCCCCCCAGCGAGTCGCCAAGGAAGGCACCGGTCTCAAAACCGCGATCTTTGCAGGCGGGTGCTTTTGGGGCGTTGAAGGCGTCTTCAGCCATGTGAAGGGCGTGAAGTCCGCCGTCTCCGGCTTTCACGGCGGCGCGGCGGGTACAGCCAGCTATGACCAGATTGTATCCGGCACCACCAAACATGCCGAATCGGTGATGATCACCTATGATCCTTACGTCGTGCGGTATGACGAATTGCTGCGCATCTTCTTTTCTGTCGTGACAGACCCGACACAGCTCAACCGCCAGGGCCCCGATGTGGGCGCGCATTACCGCTCTGCTCTGGTGCCCATGAGCGAGGAGCAGCGCACGGTCGCCAAGGCCTATCTGGCGCAGCTCAATAAATCCGGCCTTTGGGACAAACCCATCGTGACGCGGATCGAAAAGCATCGCAAGTTCTACCCTGCTGAGGGATATCATCAGGATTACATGGAGAAAAATCCGTCCTCCGGATATATCCAGCGCTTCGACAAGCCCAAGGTGCAGGCGCTCAAAGCCATGTTCCCGCGCGATTACAAGGCGGATTTCCTGCGCGACGGCTGATCCAAAACGCGCTGGGTTTGATTGGGCTGACTAGAAAGGCCCGCTTACGCAGGCTATATCGTCTTACATGGCTGACACACAGATACATTCGCACCAAGACCTGACAGGCGAGAGCCTGGTCAACGCCGCACGCACATCCCTGATGGCATCGGGCGAGCAATGGACCGGGATGCGCGAATCCGTGTTCACCGAACTCAGCCGGCATGACCGCCCCGTTTCCGCCTATGACATTGCCGACAACCTGTCCGCCGCGCGCGGTAAGCGGGTGGCGCCCAACTCGATTTACCGCATTCTGGACCTGTTCGTGACGAACAATCTGGCGATGCGTGTCGAAAGCGCGAATGCCTATCTCGCCAACACACATCCCGGCTGTGAGCATGACTGCATCTTCCTCGTCTGCGACGAATGCGGTGAAGCAACCCATGTTGATGACGAAGATGTCAGCCGCACGGTAAGAGCGCTGGCAGAGCGCAAATCCTTCCGCGCAGAGCGCCCCGTTCTGGAAGTGCGCGGCCTGTGCCGCATGTGTGCCTGACGGTTTGAGCGTGGCTTAAGTCAAGGCAAGCAGCGCGGCGGCCCCGCCATCGCTTCGGAAGAGCCGCGATAGGTCTGGCCAACGGCATGGATGCAGGTGCGCGTCAGCCGCTCCCATCCGCCCTTTCTCGTGCTGGCTTTCTTGGACCGGAACCGATTCGCAATGTGTGAGGTAACGTGCCGGGGGACGCAAGCGCGCGCCATCGTGCTGCACGTTCCAGTCAGGCCGAGATTTGCACGATTTGGTGCGAATGCATTGCGTTAAGCCAGGTTGACAATGCATAGTGTCAGGTAAAGTTGCCACGTTACCGGCAAAGCGGTATATGGATGCGATCAAGCGTTCATCGACAGTTTGATTTGGAGTGTGTAAAGCCTAGGATTATGACCATGCCTCCCGAAACTCCGCTTCTGGATCAGGTGCCTACACCTGAAGAACTCCGCCACCTGAAACCTGAGCAGCTGCGCCAGTTATCTGACGAATTGCGCTCCGAAATGATCGACGCGGTCAGCGTGTCGGGCGGGCATCTGGGATCCGGTCTGGGCGTGGTCGAGCTGACGGTGGCAATCCACTACGTGTTCAACACGCCCGATGACCGGTTGATCTGGGATGTGGGCCACCAATGCTATCCGCACAAGATCCTGACCGGTCGCCGTGACCGGATTCGCACACTGCGTCAGGGCGGCGGCCTGAGTGGCTTTACCAAGCGTTCAGAGAGCGAATACGATCCGTTCGGCGCAGCGCACTCCTCCACCTCGATCTCGGCTGCGCTTGGTTTTGCCATGGCAAACAAGATTCAGAACAAGCCAGGTCGCGGGATCGCGGTGATCGGTGATGGTGCCCTGAGTGCAGGGATGGCCTATGAGGCGATGAACAACGCGGCGCAGGCGGGCAATCGTCTCGTCGTGATCCTCAACGATAATGACATGTCGATCGCGCCACCTGTGGGCGGTCTGTCCGCCTATCTGGCGCGCATGGTCTCCTCCAGCGAGTATCTCGGCATTCGCAGCCTGGCGTCGCGCGCGGTCAAGAAAATGAGCCGCCGCATGCATGAAGGCATCCGCAAGGCCGAGGAATATACGCGCGGCATGGTGACGGGCGGGACTTTGTTCGAAGAGCTGGGCTTTTACTATGTCGGCCCGATTGATGGCCACAATCTCGACCATCTGATCCCCGTGCTGGAAAATGTGCGCGACACATCCGAAGGCCCCGTGCTGATCCATGTCGTGACCGAAAAGGGCAAAGGCTACGCTCCGGCTGAAAACAGCGCGGATAAATATCACGGCGTGCCCAAATTCAACGTGGTGACGGGCGAGAAGCAAAAGGGCGCGAGCGGTCCGCCTGCCTATCAGAACGTCTTCGGCGATACGCTCGCGAAGCTGGCCGAGACGGACAAGCGCATCTGCGCCATCACCGCCGCCATGCCCTCAGGCACAGGCGTTGACCGCTTTGCCAAGGCCCATCCCGAACGCAGCTTTGACGTTGGGATCGCCGAACAGCATGGCGTCACCTTTGCTGCTGGCCTCGCTGCGCAGGGAATGCGCCCATTTGCCGCGATCTATTCAACTTTTCTCCAACGCGCTTATGATCAGGTGGTCCACGATGTGGCGATCCAGAACCTGCCGGTCCGCTTTGCGATTGACCGCGCCGGATTGGTCGGAGCGGATGGCAGCACCCATGCGGGCAGCTTTGACATCACCTATCTCGCCACACTTCCCAATATGGTCGTGATGGCCGCTGCGGATGAGGCTGAGTTGGCCAATATGACCTACACGGCGGTCGAGTATGACGAAGGGCCGATTGCCTTCCGCTATCCGCGCGGCAGTGGCACGGGTGTTCCCATCCCCGAAGTGCTGGAGAAGCTGGAAATCGGCAAGGGCCGCGTGGTGCGTGAAGGCACTAAGGTCGCGATCCTGTCTTTGGGCGCGCGTCTGGAAGAAGCGAAGAAAGCGGCGGATACGCTGGAGGCCAAGGGGCTTTCCACCACGGTCGCCGACATGCGCTTTGCCAAGCCGCTGGATGAAGACCTGATTTCGAAGCTGATGCGCACGCACGAGGTCGTGATCACCATCGAGGAAGGCGCTATCGGCGGTCTGGGCGCGCATGTGCTGACCTATGCCAGCGATGAGGGCCTCACCGATTCGGGCCTGAAAGTGCGGACCCTGCGCCTGCCCGACATGTTCATTGATCAGGATTCCCCGGATAAGCAATACGCGCTGGCGGGCCTTGATGCCGCGGCGATTGTGGAAGCGGTGCTGAAAGCGCTCAAGCACAATTCGGCCAGCGTTGAGGAAGCGCGCGCTTAAGTCTTCGCGGCTCGCGCTGCCTGATAAAACTGTAAAAAACGGACATTGCGTGGTACTTTCCCCGGGTAAAGGGGAAGAGCTGTGCCCAGACTTGCCATCGATATTCTGATTTACGCAAGTGTCGGTGCGTTCGTCCTGTTTCTTGTGGGTGTGATGCTGTCATACTTCGGTGTATGGACGTCGCAGGACGAGAAAACCTCTGATTGGGCGCGAGGCAAGGTCGTCCTTCCCGTCGTCGGCGCGGTGGCCGGTTTCACAGTCTTGCAGTTTTCTGCAGGTGCCGACGAGCCGCCGGGTGACGGCCCGGTGCCTGCTCCGACCTCTCCAGTTTCGATCTCACCTGACCCAATAAACTCGCCGATACCGGTGCCATCAACCTCACCAACGCAAGCACCCTTAACGCCAGCGCCATCACCAACTCCGGCGCTTCCGGATCGGCCCCCCGCGCGGCCAAATCCTCCCGTGGTCGAGGCGGCATCCTGCGCTATTGAGCACCCTTCGTCATTGGCGCAGAGCGCCGCTGTGCTGGGCAAGCGGCCCAACCCGAATTGTGCGAAGAACGCCCCCTATCCGCCCTGCGTTGCGGACATTGCGTCTCGCTCTTTGGGGGAGACAGTCAGGGCCGAGACATGGGATTGCTCGCGCGACCTGACCGAGTGGCGGCGCACCTATATTGCCGGCGTGCTTACCCTTAAGGCTCCTTATCAGACCGAGCTGGAGGGTGCCGAAATAAGCACCCGGCCACGCGCAAACGAGGAACTGAGCGAATGGCGCGAATATATCCTTGCCGAAATAAACCGTTTGAACGGACCGTCATGGGATCGGTTTGTCGAAATCGATGCCCGTTCAAAACAGGATATGGACCGCTGTTACCTCAATTATTGCCGCGCTTCTAATGAATAGGGGAGCGCACATGACCACAGTCTCATCGCGGCCGCGTTATAATCACCGCTGAAAGCGGCGTGGCAGGCTCCCCATTCGTTGCTGCCTCGGGCGCGTCGCTCCCCTCTTCGACCTCTTCATCCAGATCATAATCTACGCCTTCCTCGATCTCGCGCAGAATGGCGGGGCGGGGCGGGGGCTCTTCGCCTTTCAGAAGGGCAATGTCGCGCGCGCGCCGCCACAGATAGGTGTCACGCCGCGCGGCATAGGGATCGATGGTCTTGTCGATGGCTTTCAATTCCTCATCCACCTCAAGCCGCGCATCGAGATTGCTGATCAGGTAAAACGGGACAGTAAACTCAAGCCGGTTGAACGGCTCACCCACCACTGTTGGCAACAGCAGCTGGTCCAGCCCGCTGCCGATCACATCGCGCGCTGTGGTGGCTCCGGTCACAGGCAGATAGAGATACGGCCCCTGACCCACACCGTAAAAGCCCATCGTGTTGGCAAAACCGTTGCGGCGATAGGGCAGGCCGATGCCCGGCTTTTCTGCGATGTCGATGAGGCCGCCCAGCCCCAGCGTCGAATTGATCAGCAAGCGGCCCAGTGTTTCGACACTCTTGCCGATCTTGCCCTGCAACAGGAAGTTAAGCGCATTGTTGGGCTCACCCAGGTTCTTGACCACATTGCCCAGACCATCGCGGATCGGGCGGGGAAGTCCGTCGCGATAGGCATAGGCAACGGGCTCCACGAAAGTTTCGTCGAGGTCTTGCGTGATGCGATAGCTTTCCTCGTTGAAAGCCGCGACCGGATCGTTTCTGGGCGGCCCATATGTGCCCTCGACGACGATGACGTTGCCGTCTGCATCGCGCTCCGGTTCTTCAGCTGCCTCTTCGGTCTCGGCAGGATCCCCTTCATCCTGAGTTTCTGGCTCTTGCGCCTCCTCGTCCTGTGGTCCGGCCTGCGACTGGACCGAGGCAAGGCTCCACTGCAGGCTGATCAGCCCAATCGAAGCTCCTGCTGTGCCAGAATTGGCACCAGCACCAGATGGAGCATAGGCGACCACCTGCTCTATCTCGATATGCGGAGCATCTGGGCCCTTCAGAGCTGCCTCCGGCACTTCGCCCAGCAAGAGCGGGGAAGTCAGGGCAATCAGCGCGGCATTGGGCAAGGGGCGTCTCCGTTTTGGCTCAGCCTCGTCGCGCTCATCCAGTTTGAACGCTCAGAGCCGAGGATCTGTATTCTATACCGGACATGACCGCAATTTGTCCTGCGTATCGCTTCGTAGTGGTTTGCGTGTTCCGGACGCGATAGCACCTGTGTCGTAACTTTATTGTATCTGGGCCGGACTGGCGTAACAGGGTGTATGGCTTTTCTGGAAATGTATCGCGATGGACATGTCGCTCAGCTGACTATCAATCGCGCCGAAACGATGAATCCACTGGGTGCGCCGGGCGATGGTGATGAATTTGCGCGGGTTTGCACGGAGTTGAACCGCGATCTGGACGTGCGCTGCGCCGTTTTGACGGGGGCCGGACGGGCGTTCTCAGCCGGCGGCGACATTAAGGCGATGCAGGCGAAATCTGGCACATTTGGCGGAAGTACACCCGATATCTCTGACGGGTATCGCGAAAATATCCACCTGATGCTGCGCGCGCTATATGGCTTACGGGTGCCCCTGATCGCAGCGATCAACGGACCGGCGATCGGGCTGGGATGCGATGTCGCGTGTCTGGCCGATATGCGGATCGCAAGCGCGAAAGCGAAATTTGGCGTCACATTCCTGAAGCTGGGCATTATTCCGGGCGATGGGGGCACGTGGATCCTGCCCCGCGTGATCGGTCAGGCGCGCGCGGCAGAGCTGTTTTATACCGGCGTTGTGATCGATGCAGGCACAGCGCTGGACTGGGGGCTGGTCAGCCGCGTGGTGGAACCCGACACCTTGATGGAAGAGGCGCAGGCAGTGGCGCAAAAGGTCGCCTCGCAACCGCCACACGCCCTGCGTCAGGCCAAGATGTTGCTGAGACAGGGCCAGCAGGTGAGCTATGACACCGCGCTGGAAATGGCGGCGAATACGCAGGCGATGATGCATACGACGCGCGATCATGCAGAGGGTGTCGCTGCATTGATTGAGAAGCGCGTGCCTGATTTCAAGGGCGAATAGGGCATGGCAACAATCGCCTTGCGGATCGTGATCATGGCGGCGATTGTCTATGCCGCGCTGCTCGCATTGCTGTATGCCAATCAGGACCGGATGATCTTTCCCGCCTCGCAGGAACGCCACGCCCCTACCGCCGGATTTGAGGCGGTGACGCTGACAACGTCGGATGATCTTGAACTGGTGGCTCATTGGAGAAAGCCTGAGGCAGGCAAGCCGACACTGGTCTGGTTCCATGGCAATGCAGGCTCACTTGCCGGGTCGGCGCAAGAGACTGCGCTGATGGCGAGCCATGGCTATGGCGTGCTGCTGGCGTCCTATCGCGGTTATGGCAGCAATCCCGGCTCCCCTTCCGAAGAAGGGTTTTACCGTGACGGGCGCGCGGCGATGGCGTTTTTGAAAGAAGCGGGCATTGACCTGTCAAAGACGGTGATCGCAGGCAATTCCATCGGCACGGGCACTGCGGTGGAAATGGCGCGCGAGTTTGAACCGGCGGCGCTGATCCTCGTCGCGCCCTTTACCGCGCTCACCGATGTGGCGGGGGAGAGCCTGCCTTACGTACCGGTCAGCTGGTTCCTGAACCACCGGTTCGACAATCTGGCCAAGCTGCCACAGATTTCGTCCCCGACGCTGGTGCTGCACGGGACAGCGGATCAGGTCGTCCCGTTTGCGCATGGAGAGGCGCTGGGCAAAGTCGCGCCAAAGGGGACGTTCCTCGCCTTTGACGGGGTCGGGCACACGCTGGGTTATCAGATGAATGCGCAGCGCGAGGAAGAACGCTGGCTGGAATCGCTTGGTTTGTAGAGGTGGTCTTCAGGGCGGTCTCCTAAACCGCGATCCAGCGCCAGATGCCCGCTGGTATTCCGCCAAGGGGCATGTGCAGCCATGAAAGCCCGGCAAACAGAACTGTGCCCAACACCAATGGCACCGCGCCCACCTTTGCAAAGGCGCCCAGACGCGGCCAATAGCTCGTATTGCTCTCCCACTGCGACCATGCCTCACCCATAAGCACGCGTTTCTTGCGGTCCTGTATATGCGCCCCGACCAGCGCGAGAAAGCCTATCGCAAACGCCGTCACCATGGTGCGCGTGCTCCAGAACAGGATCATGTGCGACGCCGCCCACAGCGCAAAGCCCCACATCATCGGATGCCGGGTCACCACCAGAGCGCCGCGCGGTTTGCTGCGCGCCTGATCCTGCGCCATCGGTGTTGGCAAAGCGGGATTGCCGAGGACCGATCCCGCAAACAGGACCATCGCCGGCAGGGTCAGCGCGGTGGCGATGATCCAGCCGATCTCTCCCGAACCGCCAAGATCGGCCGGCGGCGCGGCCTTGAAGGCGAAATACACCCAGCCAAGCGTCGCAAGACTTACGAGCGAATAGACGATCTGAAAGCCGAGATCGCCAAAGGCCCTTACCATCGATGCGCGTAAAGGGTGCGACATGGCAAAGTGCGTGCCGACAAAGGCGATATTCGCCGCGATGAGTTCGATGATTGTCCCGTCCATATTCGCAGGATTATCAGCTCCGCATCCTGTCGCCTAGCGTGAGGTGTGCTCAGTTGCGGCCCGTCGGAATGACGGTTGCCTGGGCGCTGGCAACGTGGGTGCTGTTTGCCTCTTCGTCCTCGGCCCACACATCCGCGCGCACCACCACTTGCCGCTTGCCCGGCTTGATGACCTGCGCTTTGGCGGTGAGGTGCGAGCCCCGGGCCGGGCGCAGGAAATTGATCGTGTAACTGCCCGTCACCACATCGCCCGCCAGCGACGCCGCCGCCCACGCGCAGGCATTGTCCGCCATCAGCCCGACAATCGCACCATGGGCATAACCGTGATGCTGCGTCATTTCGCGCCGTAGAGGCAGGCGCAACTCGGCCTCGCCCTGCCAGACCTTGCGCGGCTCGACACAGAGCCAGTTGCTGAAACCGGAGCCTTTGACCGCGACCCGCTTCATATAGTCGAGCGAGGCTTCGGGACTGTCGAAACGTGATTGGGCCATGGGGCGCTCCTTAAAGTCTGATTTACAGACTTATGCGGCAAGTCGATCTGGTGCGCAAGTCTGGTTTGCAGACCGCCGCCGGATCTGTTGTATGAAGCAACATCATGAAAACCTACCAAGCCTCCCGATCGCCTTGCCCCATTGGCCGCGCCGCGCGTGTGCTGGGCGATCGCTGGGTGATGCTGATCCTGCGCGAGGCCTTTTTGGGGGCAGACCGGTTCGAGCAATTTGTGGAGCGTCTGGGCATCAACCGCGCGGCGCTGACCTCGCGGCTGGAAATCCTGCAAGAGGCGGGCCTGATGATGCGCGAACCGCCGCAGGGCAAGCGGGCGCAGTATCTGCTGACCGATAGCGGCAAGGCGCTGGCCCCGCTTTACCGCGAGATGGCGCAGTGGGGCTCAGAGCATCTGTTTGCGGATGACGAACAGAGCGGGGAGTGGGGCTGACCTGCGCCCCGCTCACGCGACACGTTTACCAGTCATACCCTTTGGGTTGGTCGCTCTCATCAAGGTCAATGTAGCGCTCGCGCAAGCGGCTCTGGTGGCTTTGCAACGACTGTTCGACCCCGCCGATAAAGACCTTTGTCGGGATAGAACCCACCTCGAGCGGATCGCCGTCCCAGATCACTACATCGCCCAGCGCGCCTGACTTCAGCACACCGGCGCGGTCTCCATAACCGCTGATCCTGGCGGGGATGGAGCTGATTGCGGCAAAGGCCTCGCCCCAGCTTAGCCCGGCGGCGCCCGGCACCTTTTCCAAAGCAACCAGATTGCCCGCATGTTGCGAAAGCCTGCGAGTGTTCTCCATCGCCGAGGCATTGATCGCGACCGTCACGCCCGCATCTTTCATGCGTCCGATATTGCTTTGCGTGGCGGCGAGCTCTTCAAAACTGTCGGGCAGATCGTCGAGGCCATCGGCCAGCACCTGCACACCCGCACGAGCGATGTCGTTTGCGACAAGCCAGCCTTCCGACGCGCCGACCAGCACCATATCCAGCTTGGGAAACTCGGATTTCAGCGCTAAAACCGCGCGAATATCGGACGCCCGCTCAACCGAGACATAAAGCTTTTGCGTACCGGCAACGACGGGGCGCAGAGCCTCGGCATCAAAGCGGCTAAGCATCACCTCGCCATCTGCTCCGATTTCCGGCGTACGTGGAAGGCCCCGGCCCAAGGCTGCGGCTTCACGCAAAGCGCTGCGAAACAAGACATAGGCCGCGGCCCGGCTGCCACCTGAAATTGCTGCTCCGCGCTCGCCCAATTCGACCATCTGGAACGCCTTCGCCTGCATCACCGGCGTCGCGTCACTGTCCAGATCTATAATCGCGCCCTGTCCGGCAAAGATCGACGAGGAAGGCATTGTGGTGGTGGACGCACGCGTGATGCCCGCTGCCCGGCTCACCAGAATGTGCTGCGAGTTGGGGTTGATGATGTCGGCAGTATCCAGCGCCGCACTGAACGGGGCAGAGCCAGCGCGCTGATCGTTGGATTCGCGCACCGCGCCAACATCCCAGATGCCCAAAGTAGTGACGGTGGCAAACAGGCCGGGCGTCACCCACGCCCCGTTCGCATCCATCGTCGGAATATCGGCGGGAGCGTTGACCCCGGCACCGGCGGCAACCACTTTGCCACCACGCACCACGACTGTGCCGTTCTCGACCGGTTCAGAGCCATCGCCAACAACAACTTTGGCGTTGATGATCGTGACATCCTGCGCAGTGGCGGGACTTGCGGCGATGACCAGAGCGGAAACTGCGCCGAGCAGGCCCGAGATCAGGATATCCTTCATTTCACGTCTCCTTCACCGGGTTGGCCAAGCTCGAAATCGCTCACCGGACGGCGCTTGCGATCCATCGCATCAAACATCAGAGCGCCATCGATCCAGACTTTTTCCGGCCGCGAATAGATACTGAGCGGATCGCCGTTCCACAGGACCACGTCCGCCATTTTGCCCGGCTCCAGGCTTCCGGTCATGTCGTCAATGCCCATCGCCTTGGCCGCGTTCAGCGTGATCCAGCTGATCGTGGTCGCATCCGAGATATCCATGCCCAGCCGGTTGCCCGCCGCCTGAGCCTTGGCCGCTTCCTGATTGAGCCGCTGGATATCCTGCGCGCTGTCAGAGTGGATGACCACGCAGGCGCCCGATTTGTGCAAAAAGGCCGCGTTTTCGAGGATGCCGTCATAGGCCTCCATCTTGAAGCCGTACCAGTCCGCCCAGATTGCCGAGCACACGTCATTCTCGCGCAGCAGATCGCCGATTTTGTAAGCTTCGACCGCATGGTGAAACGCGGTGACTTTATACCCGATCTCCTTGGCCATATCCATGACCAGCGCCATCTCGTCCGCGCGATAACAGTGGTTGTGGACCAGGATATCGCCGTTCAGCACACCGGCCAGCGTTTCCTTGCCCAGATCGCGCTTTGCGTCGGGGTTGTTGGCGTATTCGATGGCGTCAAACCAGGTCTGGCGATTGACGGCGAAATTGCCCATCCGCGTGGACGGCTTCCGCCCGCGCCCGCCATAGACGCGCTTGGGATTTTCTCCGCAGGCCATTTTGAAGCCATAGGGCGCGCCGGGGAACTTCATCCCCTGTACCGTGCGGCTGGAGACATTCTTGAGCGTTACAGAGCGCCCCCCCATCAGGTTGGCTGATCCCGGCAGCACTTGCAGCGCGGTGATCCCGCCATTGGCGAGCGCGCGGGCAAAGCCGGGATCTTGCGGCCAGACCGAATGTTCGGCCCAGACATCGGGCGTCGTCGGGCTGGTCGCCTCGTTTCCGTCTGAATGCGCGTCAACTGAGGGGCTGGGATAGTCGCCGAGGTGGGAGTGGATGTCGATGATGCCGGGAGTGACGAATTTGCCGCTCCCGTCGATCACGGTGTAGCCCTCGGTCGAAAGCGAGGCATCGCCCGCTGCGACAACTTTGGCATCGCGGAAAAGGACTGTGCCGTTCTCGATCCTGCCCCCTGCGCCATCATAGACGGTGGCACCGACGAGTGCGGTGGCGACGCCGGGATAGGGCTTGTAGGTTGAGGGGAACGGCCCTTCGGCCTCCGTCATCGCGGCAAGCTTGGGCGCTTCGCCCGCGCTGGTCGCGCTGTCATCGGCGGCACTGGCCGATCCTGTGGTGGAGCAGGCCGCGAGCAAAGCTGCCGCCATCAGCGATGCACCGACCGCGCGGAAGGGTGCGCGCTTCCC
Source organism: Erythrobacter sp. (assembly GCA_049647465.1). Lineage (GTDB taxonomy): Bacteria > Pseudomonadota > Alphaproteobacteria > Sphingomonadales > Sphingomonadaceae > Erythrobacter. Next base: position 6,937 of record JBARXS010000025.1, on the reverse strand, counting down.
GCAAACCTGAATGATACAATGTTTCGTGTAACTCACGGATAACGCCCCTTTTTCCCGACTCACATGATGGTAGTCAGGAAAAGGGGCGTGTGTCCAGTTTGTTGGACGATTTTAGTGTCCAGTGAGGCTTTTGACTATTCAGCGGGCCGCGTGGCGGGGCGGATACCGGCAGCCTGAGGCTCAGCGATCTCGCTTTGGCCCAACAGATCATCATCCACGGTGTCATCGACCAGCGTATCGAGATGCATCAGCTTCTTGATCAGCGGGCTGATGACCATAACGGCGATGCCGATACCTACGGCGTACAGGCCGACTGTCTGGTACACGTCCAGAACAACCTGCTTGCCCGCTTCTTCACCAACGCCTTCCGCGCCCGTTGCCGCCGCAATCAGGCCAGCGGCAAAGTTACCGGTCGCCGAGGCAAAGAACCAGGTTCCCATGATGAGCGAGGCCATGTGAGCCGGTGCCAGCCGGTTCATTGCTGAAAGGCCCACGGGCGACAGGCAAAGCTCACCGGTCGTGTGCAGCAGATAGATCAGGAAGATGTAGATCACTGGTGTCGGTACATCGATGCCGACACTGCTCGCGCCGAACACCAGCACAAGGAACCCGAGGCCCACCTGAACCACGCCAAGTCCGAACTTCATCGGCGATGACGGCTCAATCCCGCGCTGACCCATCCACGTCCACAGCATGGCAAATACCGGAGCCAGCGCGATAATGTAGAACGCATTGATCGACTGAAAGGTCGAGGCTGGAACCCCGCCGCGATCCACATGGCGATCGGTGAAAAGGTTGAGGCTGGACCCGGCCTGTTCGAACAAGGCCCAGAACACGATTGACGTTACGATCAGGAACATGGCCGCAAGAATGCGGTCACGATCTTCGCTTGGCAGTTTCACAACCGCAGTCACGATCACATATGTCACCAGGGCAAGACCAAAGCCGCCAAGCAAATAGCCGACGACTGACTGATACTGGATCAGCGCCCAGCACACTGCGACCAGCACAAATCCGATAGCGTACATGCTCCACTCGGTGCCTTTTGCGAGCGCTTTGGGCGGCTCACCGCGGCCCAGCAGCAAGCCTTTGCCCAGCGTAAAGACAACCAGCCCGGCCAGCATGCCGAACCCGGCAAGCCCAAAGCCATAGGCCCAGCCATAGGTTTCACCGATGTAACCGCACAGCAGCGACCCAAGAAATGCACCCAGATTAATGCCCATGTAGAAGATCGTGTAAGCGCCATCGCGGCGCACATCGGTGCGCGGATAAAGCTGCCCGACCATCACGGAGATATTGGCCTTCAGGAAGCCCGAGCCCACAATGATCAGGGCAAGCGCCAACCAGAAGACAAAGATAATGGGATTGTCTGTGTTGCCTGCTGCGGCCTCTCCTTCAAACGCCATGAAGAAGTGGCCCAGGGTCAAGAGCACCGCCCCGAACGCGACCGCCTTACGCTGGCCCAGATAGCGGTCAGCCATGTAGCCGCCAACCGCTGGCGTGATGTAGACCAACGCCGTGTAGGCTCCATAGATGATCCCGGCTTCGCCATCGCTGAACAGCCAGTGCTTCGTCAGGTAGAAAATCAGGAGGGCGCGCATCCCGTAATAGGAAAACCGCTCCCACATCTCTGCGAAGAACAAGACGAACAGTCCCTTTGGGTGTCCCAGAAATGTGCCCGCACTGTCACCATGCGGAAGAGCTTGCGATGTCATGTTGGTATTCTATCCCAGATTGCCGTGCGCACGGTTGTTTTGCGCTTCCCCGAATGCATGGCACACTAACGGGCAAATTCCCTATGTGAAGCCTTGATTACACTCTGCTGCGGGGGCGGCCTGCCCCAAATGTGTGTGGCAGAGGCGTTGTACGGTGCTTTGGTCCGCTTGACGCGCATGGCTGTATTATGGCACTGATGCACCTCGCGAAGGACATTTATCATGAGCCAAACCCGCCCCGTATATCTCAAATTGCGCGACCAGATCGCCGCTGCCATCATCGAGGGCACCTATCCCGAAGGAAAGATGCTGCCATCGGTCAGAGCGCTGGCTGCCGAGCAGGGGGCGAATCCCCTGACAGTCGCCAAAGCGTATCAGCAGTTTCAGAATGACGGCCTCGTCGAAGTGCAGCGCGGTGTCGGGATGTATGTAGTGGAAGGCGCTGCCGATGCCTTGCGTGCGCGTGAGCGTGATTACTTCCTGCGTGAAGAATGGCCGGAAATTCAAAGTCGTATCAAGCGTCTGGGGCTGGATCCCGCGCATTTGTTCGAACGGGCCTGAATCGCGCGAGACTATCCCGCTGCGGTACAACCGCTGAATCACAGCACACAAAACCTGAAGCTGCCTTGCTCAAATTGCATCATTCTGGCAGAAGCTTGCCTGATAACGTCCTTCGGGTCTGGGCGAATAACGGGGAACAGGCGCTTCCGGGGTGAAGACGCCTTGATAGCAGAGCGGGCTTACCGCTTGAAAATAACAAGGCTCAGGGGGCGACTCCATGAGCAGGAGATCGGCATGATCAGATCCGAATTGCTAGCGGAACTGCACAAAGACAATCCAGAGCTTCGAGCCGAAGAAATCGAGCAGGTTGTCGATATTTTCTTTGATGAAATCTCGAAACGGCTGGCCGAAGGTGGCCGGGTTGAACTTCGCGGCTTTGGCGCGTTTTCCACCCGAGAGCGCGAAGCGCGCACCGGGCGCAATCCTCGCACGGGTGAGGCGGTTAGCGTCCCGGCCAAGAAAGTGCCCTATTTCAAGGCGGGCAAGGAAATCCGCGAGCGCCTGAACAAGGCCTAGCCCTAAATAGGTTGGCGCGACCGGACCGCGACTGGGCGTCAACGCTCAGGCATATTCCAGGCCCACGTCCTCATCGTTTGCCAGACTGGCAACCGGAAGGCGCCGTTCCTTGCCTAATGCGGCAAACACTGCGTCCACGATCCGCTCGGTTCCGCCTGACGTGCTCATATCGACGGGGATCATGCCCATCGTGTCGAACTCTTCCAGCTCGTTTGCGCTGGGCACTGCGATGACCCGCGCAATATCCGGCAGGCGTTCCTCTACCAATGGCGTCAACTCGCGCGAAACCTCCACATTGCCGGTCGCAATCACAACGACGGCGCGGTTCGCCATGCCGAGTGCATCCCAGCTGCGCGGATCGGCGGGGTTGGCCTGATGGACGTGATATCCATCGGCCAGGGCAACCTCGAAAGCGGGAGTGCTGCTTTCCAAGCCGAGATAGCCGATGTCGTTGTAATTCAGCGCATCGGCCACTGCGCGCCCTGCGTCGCCCAGTCCGATGATCACGACCGGCGCATCGTCGCCCGCCATTTTCTCGTCGGGTGGTCCGGTGCGCAGTTTTCCGGCAAGTTTGCGGCCGATATTTGAGATTAGCGGCGTGACCGCGAGGCTGATCGCGATGGCGGTGACGATGATCGAGATAAGGCGCGGCTCCACCAGTCCGGCCACCGCAGGCATCGCGAACAGGACCAGCGCAAACTCGCTTCCCTGACCCAGCAGAAAGCCCAATTGGATCGAGCCCGGCACAGACCAGCGATTGGCAAGCCCAGCGGCGACGTTAAAGGCGCATTTGAGAGCAATCAGAGCAATCGCGGCCAGTATGACTGTGAACCAGTTTTCAGCCAGGATCACGGGATCGATGCTGAGCCCGACCGAGATGAAGAAGAAGCTGAGAAAGAGCCCGCGAAAGGCGTCAATCTCTGTCTGGACCATGATGCGATAGCGCGAATCGGCCACCGCCATGCCGCCCAGAAACGCGCCCAGCGTCAGCGAGAGCCCGATGATCCCCGTTGCCCAGCCAGCAGCCAGCGCAATGAACAGGGCCGTTGCGGTGTACACCTCGCTGCTGCCTGCGCGCGCGATCAGGCGGAATAGCGGCCCGGTCAGATAGCGCGCAAAGATCACCGCCACGCCGAAGGCTGCGAGCGCTTTTAGGCCGGCCATGCCCAAAGCGGGGGCGATGTTGCCGCCTCCAGCCAATGCTCCGGCGGCGACCAGCAACAGGATCGCAGCGATATCCTGAAAGATGAGGATGGACTGCGCCGCGCGACCGACCGGGCAATCTTCCTGATGCCGCTCGCGCACCAGGCCGATCACAACTGCGGTGGAGGAAAGCCCCATCGCAAACCCGCCGATGATCGCGAAAGCGGGCGGCAGGCCGAACACATAGAATAAAAGCGCGAAGGCCCCGCCAGCCACCAGCATCTGCAAACTGCCAAAGCCGAAAATGTTGCCGCGCTCCGACCATATCCGCCCGAGCGAGAAATGCAGCCCGAGATTGAACAGCAGGAACATGACCCCGGCCTCGGCCATGGTCGCCACGACCGGTCCGCTGAAATCCTGCGCAAAGCCGAGCGCGGACAGCGCAAGGCCCAGCCCGAGATAGCCGACAATCGGATTGAGTCGACACGCCCGGCTGACCAGGGCTGCGCCGATACCCAGCCCAAGCAGCGTGATGGCAGGCTGGATTGTCTCGACAATCTCTTTCGCACTCTCGCCTGCCATGGTGTGGCCCCTTAATCCGATCATGTGTGAGCTTGCAAATGGAGGCGCAGGGGACAGGAGGCAAGTCCAGGGATCAAAGCGCGTATTGTCGCGCTGCCGCGCAGTGGCTAACGGATGCCTCAAGCGGGTGTGGCGGAATGGTAGACGCCGGGGACTTAAAATCCCCTGAGCTTTGCTCGTGCGGGTTCGAGTCCCGCCACCCGCACGTTCTTTTGTCAATCGCCCATCCGGGCGATTGTCCTCGGTGCTGATCCCTCCGCCGAATTTTCGGCTGCGGGGCACCTGCGGGCGCACGGTCGTGCTTGCGCTGCGCTTCGCGCAGCGTTCTCCGCCGCCGGATTAGGGGATTTGCGCCAGTTCGGACCCGATCAGGGTCCGCAAGGCCGACTGGCCGCCCGCAGCGGGTCCGCAGCGCAGCGGAGGACGTCAAGCGAGGACATCGCATCCCGGATGGGATGCGAAACTGAAAAATCCATCGATACCCCCCATTTTTGACAATGCGCCCCTGTCCCCGCGTCCGCTATCCCTCTTCCACGACATACATTCTTCGGGAGAGAGACGATGGATCTGGGACTCAAGGGCAAGAAAGTCATCATGAATGGCGGCGCGCACGGGCTTGGGCTCGCCTCGCTCAAACTGTTCGCCGCCGAAGGCGCGCATGTCGCTTTCTTCAGTCGCAAGGAAGACAAGATCGAGGCCGCCAAGGCCGAAATCGACGCGGCTGGCGATGGCAAGGTCTTTGCCGAAGTGTTCGACATGGCATCAGGCGGTGACGCGTATAAGGAATGGCTTACAAAAGCCGCTGGCGAATTGGGCGGCTGCGACATCTTCATCCACACCGCCTCCAGTTCCGGGACGGGCGGCACCGGCGACTGGCAGAACGGCCTAGACATGGACATCATGGGCGCGGTCAACGGGGTCGAGGCGCTCACCCCGATGCTGGCGCAAAGCGACAGCGGATCGATCGTCTTCATGAGCTCAACCGCCGCGCTCGAAACCTTCATCGCGCCGCAAGCCTTCAATGCATTGAAAGCCGCTCTGATCACCTATGGATCGCAGTTGTCACAGGCGCTCGCGCCGCAGGGCATCCGCGTCAATTGTGTATCACCCGGGGCTATCGAATATCCCGGCGGCAATTGGGAGGCGATCAAGGGCATGATGCCCGAATTGTACGAAGGCACGCTGGCGAAAATGCCGATGGGCCGCTTTGGCAATGACACCGAGGTCGCCAAGGCCATCGTCTTCACTGCCAGCCCTGCGGTTCCTTACATGACCGGCTCCAACATCGTGATCGACGGCGGCTTTACGCAGCGAGTTCAGTTCTAATCCAACCCTCTTACCGAAGGTCCAAACCCATGGCTGAAATAGACCGCGAAAAGCTGCTCGATATCTACACCCGCACGATGAAGGTGAACCGCACGGATGAGAAATTCCGTGAACTGCTGATGCAAGGCAAGGTTGCGGTGATGTATTACTGTGTGCGCGGGCAGGAGCTGGTCTCCGCCGCCGCCATGGCCGCGCTGGAGCCGGACGATTATGTCGTGTGCACCTATCGCGGGCAGGGCGAACAGACCGCCAAGGGTATCCCGATGGAAAAGTGGTGGGGTGAATGCCTCGGCAAGGCGACTGGCACGTGCAAGGGCAAGGGCGGCACGATGCACATTACCGATCCTGACACCGGCATCATGGTGACAACCGGCGTGGTCGGCAGCGGCCTGCCGATTGCCAACGGCCTCGCGATGGCCAGCCAGAACAATGGGGATGGCCGGGTGACACTGGTGAGCTTTGGCGATGGCGCTGCCAATATTGGCGGCTTCCACGAGGCGATGAATATGGCTCAACTGTATAAACTGCCCGTCATCTTCCTGTGCCAAAACAACCGCTATGGCGAACACACCGCCTATGCCGACCACACTGACAGCCCCAATATCGGATCGCGCGCAGCCTCGTATGGGATGAAGGGTGTCACCGTCGACGGCAATGATGTGAACCAGATCTATCCGGCGATGGAAGAGGCAGTCGCGCATGCACGCAGCGGCAAAGGCCCGGTGCTGGTCGAGGCGATGTGTTATCGCATGATGGGCCACTTCTTCGGCTCCGACTTCTCCTACATGCCGCCCGAACATCTGGAAGAAATGAAAGCTGAAGACCCGCTGCCAAAGCTGCGCAAGGTCATGCTGGAGCGCCAGTTTACCGAGGCGGAGCTGGACGGGATTGTCGCGGATATTGACGCACAGATCGACGCGGCGGTTCAGCACGCGCTGGATGCGCCGCTGCCGGACACCGACGAAATCTACAAAGATGTGCTTGAGGAGGTGAACTGACATGGCCGAAATCACCATGACCGAGGCCCTCAACAAGGCCATCGACGAAGCCATGGCCGATGACGACGGCGTCTTTTGCCTCGGCGAAGATGTCTC